>JAICVB010000009.1 GCA_025935545.1 Gemmatimonadales bacterium | reverse complement strand
GGGGTCGGCCACGATGGCGCGCGCGATCGCGACCCGCTGCTCCTGTCCGCCCGAGAGCTGGCGCGGGTAGTGGCGGAGCCGGTCGTCCAGGCCGACGACGCCGAGCGCGATGCGGACCCGCTCGTCGCGCTCCTTCTTCGAGAGGCGGGTGAGCAGGAGCGGCAGCTCGACGTTCTGGTACGCGGTGAGGACGGGCAGGAGGTTGAACTGCTGGAAGACGAACCCGACGTTCCGCGCCCGCCAGGTCGCGAGCTCGGCCGCGCTCATGGCGCTGACGACGGCGCCGCCCACCGTCACGGTGCCGCTGGTGGGCCGGTCGAGCCCGGCGATGAGGTTGAGCAGGGTGGACTTGCCGGAGCCCGAGGGCCCCATCAGCGCCGTGAAGCTGCCCTGCTCGATCTCCATGGAGAGGCCGTCGAACACCTCGATCCGTTCGGCGTCGCGGCTGAACGTCTTCGTCACATCGCGGATCTCGACCAGGGGCATGGGATCGCTCGCAGTCACATGGTTGGAGCCGCTGCCGTCTAGCGGCCTTCGGTGCTCACCCGCATTCCCGCCGACGGCGCCTCGACGCCGCCCGTCACCACCAGCTCGCCGCCGGAGAGGCCGCGGCGCACCTCGCGGAAGTCGCCGCTCACCGGCCCCGCGTCCACCGGGCGCGGCTCGAGCTTCCCTTCGCGGACGATCCACACCACCGTGCGTCCACCCTGCTCGCGCACCGCGGCCGCCGGGAGACGGAAGACCCCGGGGCCGGCCGTCCGCGCGGCCGTGGACGCCGCCGAGTCGGCCGCGGCGACGAAGTCCACGCGGGCGCCCATCTCGGGGAGGATCCGGGAGTCGTGATCGAGGATCGACACCTTCACCTGCACCGTCGCGCGCTGGCGGTCGGCGGTGGGCACGACCTGTCGCACGCTGCCGCGGAACGCGGTATCGGGATAGGCGTCCAGCGTGATCCGCGCATCCTGCCCCGAGTGCACCCGCGCGATGTAGGCCTCGTTCACGTCCACCTCGACCTCGAGCGTCGAGAGGTCGGCCATGGTGACGACGGCGCCGCGGGTGAGGCCGCCGCCCACCGACGGCGCCACGACCTCGCCCACCTCCGCCTCCTTGCGCAGCACGGTCCCGCTGAACGGCGCCCGGATGTACGTGTTCTCGAGCGTCGCCTCGGCGAAGCCCATGGCGGCGCGCGCGGCCTCCACCCGGGCCGCCGCCGCGCGCACCCGCGCATCGGCCTGCCCGGTGCGGCTGTTGGCCGCCTCCGCATCCTGCGCCGAGATGAGCTCCGGGCGCTCGCTGTGGATCTGCACCGTGCGCCGGGACTCGCGCGCCGCCTGGTCGCGCTCGGTGGTGGCCTCGATGAGCGACGCTTCCGCGCTCCGGAGGTTGGCGCGGGCCTCGGCCACCGCGGCCTGGTAGTCGGCGTTCTCGAGCCGCGCGATCACCTCGCCGCGGCGCACCACCGAGCCGCCGTCCACCGAGAGGGAGGCGAGCCGGCCCGCCACCTTGGCCGCCACCGACGCGCGGGTCCGCGCGACCACGTAGCCGTTGGCGGTCACCAGCGTCGCCCCGGCGGCGGTCCCGGCCTGGCTCGCTCCTCCCGCCGCCGTAGCCACGACGGTGGTGACGCGCGGCGCGGACCGGCTTCGATTGTACAGGATTGCGGCGGCGATCACGATCAGCGCCGCGCCCGCGAGCAGTACCGTCCGCCCGAAGGCTCGGCGCACCTCCGGCGGCGGGTCGCGGTCGATCCGGAGCCGGGAGAGATCGTGGGCAGGTGTCGTCATGGGAGAGAGCGAATATAGGCCGAAGCAGGGGCGCCGCCAGCCCCTTCATTGACGCCCGGAGAACGTCACCGTAACGTCCCGTCGCTCACCACCCGAACCGCGAGGAGGGATCGACATGTCCCGAGCGATGCGACTCATCATGATTCCGGGCGCGCTGCTGGCCCTGGCCGGATGCACCGAAAAGAAGGCCCCGGATACCGGCGCCGCGATGGACACCACGATGGCGGCGACTCCGCCCGCGGCGCCCGCCACGCAGGCTCCGCCCGCCGACCTCCGGAGCCGCTCCGACGCCTTCGCCGCCGCCTGGAACCAGGACGCGCCGGCGACGGTGGCCGCGTTCTTCGCCAACGATGCGGTGGTGCATTACGGCGACAGCACCTACACCGGCCGCGCCGACATCTCGAAGCGGTGGATCGCGCCGGGGCTGCCGGGCCTGTCGGACCTCAAGATCAGCGACCAGGCCTTCACCGGCAGCGGCGATACGATGACGGAGAACGGGAGCTTCAGCGAGACCATCACGATGCCGAAGCAGAAGCCGGCAACGAACAGCGGGACCTACACGGTCACGTGGACGAAGATGGGCGCCGACTGGATGGTGAAGGAAATGACGGTGCACCCCGCCGCCCCGGCGCCTGCCGGGTCATGACTTTCTCCGACCGGAGCGGGCGGCAGGCCGCCCGCTCCGGTCGAGCAGCACCCGGATCCGCTGCAGCAGCTCCTCGGGGGTGAACGGCTTCTGGATGAAGTCGGCGCCTTCCGCGATCAGCCCGCGCTGCGTCACCTCGTCCCCCGTGTAGCCCGAGCAGTAGAGCACCGGCACGCCCGCGGCCACGCGCGCGAGCGCCTCGCCCAGCGCGCGGCCGCCCATCCCCGGCATGACGAGGTCGGTGAGCACGAGCGCGACGTCGTCCCCCTCGGCGGCGAGCATGCGGAGGGCCTGCTCCGCCTGCACGGCGGCCAGCACCCGGTATCCCGCGTTCCGGAGGACGCTGTCCGCGAACTCGAGCACCACCGGCTCGTCGTCCACCACGAGGATCGTCTCGCCGTTGCCGAGCGGCGCCCGGCGCTCGGCCGCGCGCATCGGGGGCGATGCCGGCACCGCGTCCGCCACCGCCGGCAGGAGCACGTTCACCACCGTGCCCCGGCCGGGCTCACTGTCCACCCAGACGTGGCCGCCGCTCTGCTGCACGATGCCGTGCACCACGGACAGGCCGAGTCCGGTGCCTTCGCCCACCGCCTTGGTGGTGAAGAAGGGCTCGAAGATCCGGGCGCGCGTGAGGGGGTCCATCCCCGTGCCGGTGTCCGCCACGGTCAGGCGGACGAGGCTTCCTTCGCCGGGGGCCACGCCGTGCGCGGCGGCCCACGTGGCCGTGACCGGCTGCCGATCCACCCGGATCGTGACCGTGCCGCCGTCCGGCATCGCGTCGCGCGCGTTGAGCGTAAGGTTGAGGAGCACCTGCTCGAGCTGCGCGCGGTCGGCGTGCACGACGGCCTCGTCGCCGCTGGGGTCGAGCAGCAGGCTGCGGTCGGGGCCGAGCGCCTGGCGGAGCATCGGCGAGAAGTCGTTTACCAGCCGGCGGAGATCGATGTCCACCTGCTGCAGCAGCTGGCGGCGGCTGTAGGCGAGGAGCTGCTGCGCGATGCGCGCGGCGCGCTCGCCCGAGCGCTGCACCTGCTCCGCGTCGGCGCGCGCGGGATCGCCCCGGTCGAGCCGGTTGAGGATGAACGCGTTGAAGCCGAGGACTCCCTGGAGCGCGTTGTTGATCTCGTGCGCGACGCCGCCCGCCAGCCGGCCCACCGCCTCGAGCCGCTGCGCAGCCTGCGCCTGCTCCTCCACCCGCCGCCGTTCGGTGAGGTCCAGGATGAAGAAGACGCCGGTGCGGCCGTCGGCATCGAGCCGCGACGCCCCCGCGAGCACGGGGACCCTGCTGCCGTCCCGCCGGATGAGCTCCTTCTCGAAGGGGCGGCTCGCGCCGGTCGCGGCCACCTCGCGGGCGGCCTGGGCGTCGAGGTGGCGAAACTCCGGCGCCGTGAAGTTCGTGTCCCAGCGAAGCGCCCCCGCCTCCACCTCCTCCGGGGTGTAACCGAGGAGGTCCGCCAGCGAGCGGTTGCAGCTCGTGATCCGTCCGTCCCGGTGGTAGAAGCCGATCCCGATGAGCGGCGACTCGAGCACGCGCCGGAGCCGGCCCTCGCTCACGCGGAGCCCGGTCACGTCATCCTTGATCGACCCCACCCACCGCACCTCGCCCGCGGCGTCGCGGACGGGAAAGATGGTGACCAGCAGCTGGTAGATCCCGCCGCCCGGCGCGGGCACCTCGAACTCCCGGTCCACCACCGAGCGCGCGGTCTCGAAGACCTCCCGGTGCACCGGCTCGAGCTGCGCGCCCCACTCCGGCAGCACCTCGCTGATGCGGCGGCCGATGTGGTCGGCCACCGGCACGCCATGGAGGGCGGCGAGCGTCCGGTTCACGTGCACGTAGCGGAGGTCGCGATCCACGAACGCCTGGCCCACCGGCGACGCGGCGAGCACCGCATCGAGCATGTTGGCGCTCTCGACGGCGGCGCGGTGCCGGCGGGCGTTGTCTACCGCGGCGCCGGCCCGCTGGCCGAGCGCGGTGGCGAGGCGGAGGTCCGCCGTCGAGTACCGCCGGCGCGAATCGACGTCCGACATGATCAGGCTCAGCACGCCGAAGACCTGCCCGTGCGCGGCGAGCGGCACGCTGATGTACGAGGAGAGCCCGAGCTCCCGCACGAGCCGGATGTACTCGGGGTCGCGGGCGCTCCGCTCGAACATCTCCGGGGTGATCTCGGGGACGAAGGCCGGCTCCCCGGTCCGCAGCACCCGGTAGGGGCCGTCATCCCGCGCCGGGTCCGCCGGGAATCGCCGCTCCAGCTCGTGTGCCCACGCCTCCCGCGCCGGATCGGTATGCACCACCGCGATCCGCCGGAGGCTTCCGTCCCGCTGCACGAGGTCCACCACGCACCAGTCGGCGAGGGTCGGCACCGCGAGTCGGGCAACGGTCCGCAGCGTCGTCTCGTAATCCAGGGAGCTGCCGACTGCGGCACTCGCCTCGGCCAGGAAGTGCAGCGCCTTCTCGCTCCGCCACCGCTCGGTCACGTCGGCCAGGGTGAGGATCCCGGCGGTGACCCGGCCGGACGCGTCCCTGACCGGGCTCGCCTCAAGGTGGAGGATCACGCGGCGCCCATCGGGGTGGGTGCATTCGAGCTCGTCGGTGGCGTGCTCGCCGGTGCGGAAGACGAGGGGGACCGGCAGCGCCTCCGGCACCACCGGCGATCCGTCGAGGTGGCGGAGGGCGCCGGCCAGCTCGGCCAGGTGCTCCGGACGCATGTCCCCGACGGGCTCCCGGCCGAACAGGGCCCGCATGCGGCTATTGGAGAGGAGCACGCGCCCGTCCTCCGCCGAGCGCATCACCAGGCCGACCGGAAGCTGCTCGACGACGGCGGCCAGATCGGCGCGGAGGCGCTCGCTCTCGCCCGCCCGGGAGACGGCCAGCCGCCGGGCCCGCTGCTCGCGATCGCTCAGGAAGGCAACGGCGATGCCGATCGCCGCGAAGAAGGCGATGCCGATCGCGCCGACCGGGGTGCCCACCGTGAGCCGGTCGTGGGGAGGGAGAAAGAGCCAGCCCGCGCTGAGCGCGCCGAGCAGCGTCGCCAGCAGGGTGGGCCCGGTGCCGAGGAACCAGGCCGCGAGGAACAGCGACGGGAAGAAGGTCAGGAACGGCAGGTCATCGGCGCCGATCAGGGGAGTCAGCGCGCGCCGAAGCACCGTGGCGACGACGATGAGCGCGCCGGCGGCGGTGTAGGCGACGATTGGACGCGCTCGGAGCGCGTCGCGCCAGGATGCGGGTGTCGGGGCGATGGGAATTCCTTTGAGCGGCGGTGCCGGGGAAATGTATAAAGGGACGGGCGGGACGGGCAGGACGGGCGGCGGGGCGGGCAGGAAGATGCTATCGTCCGGTCATGAATCCCATCAGACTCATCCGCCTCGCTGGCGGGCTCGCCGTGCTGCTCTCGTCGGGCGCGGGGGCGCAGGCTGCCGACTGGCATGCCCGCACTCGCGCGATGTTCCAGCGCGTCATCGCCATTCCCACCGTGACCGGGCGCGGGCGGGTGCCCGACATGGCCCGGTACCTCGCCGGCGAGTTCCGTGCCGCCGGGTGGCCTGATTCCGCCATCCGGATCGTGCCGTACGACAGCACGGCCGCGCTCATCGTCCGCTGGCGGGCAGTCGGGCCCGCAACGGGGCGGCCCATCATGGTGCTGGGCCACATGGATGTCGTCGAGGCTAGGCGCGACGACTGGTCCACCGATCCGTTCACCCTCACCGAGCGCGACGGCTACTACTACGGCCGCGGCACCACCGACATGAAGGACGGGATCGTCCAGGTGACCGAGGCGCTCATCCGGCTCCGCGCCGAGGGCTTCCGGCCCCGCCGCGACATCATCGTCTTCTTCACCGGCGACGAGGAGACCGAGAGCGACGGCGCCAGGCTCGGCGCCACCCGGTGGAAGCGCTTCCTCGACGCGGAGTACGGGCTCAACGCCGACGCCGGTGGCGGCGGCTTCACCCGCGATGGGCGCGCCCTCGGCTTCACCATCCAGTCGGCGGAGAAGACCTACACCAACTACACGTTCACCGTGCGGAACCGCGGCGGCCACTCCTCGAAGCCGCGCCCCGACAACGCCATCTACCAGCTCGCCGCGGCGCTGGAGCGCCTCGCCGCGCACCGGTTCGGCCCGACGCTCAACGAGACCACCCGCTCCTACTTCACCGAGCGGCAGAAGGCGGAGCCGGGCGCCCTGGGCGACGCGATGCGGGCCTGGCTCCGGAACCCGGCCGACAGCGCGGCGGCCGACGCCATCGAAGCCGACGAGGGCGAGGTGGGCCTCACCCGCACCCGCTGCGTCGCCACGCGGCTCTTCGGCGGCCACGCCGACAACGCGCTGCCCCAGATTGCGACCGCCAACATCAACTGCCGGATCATGCCGGGCGTGGATCCCGACTCGGTGCTGGAGGAGCTGCGCCGCGTGGTGGCCGATACCGGCGTCGCGGTGACGCGCGACGATCACAACACCGGGGTGCCGCCCTCACCGCTCCGGCCCGATGTGGTCGCTGCCTACACCAAGGCGGTGCGCACGCTGCACCCCGGCGCGCCGGTCTTTGCCGAGATGTCCACCGGTGCCACCGACGGGCACTACTTCCGGGCCGTGGGCATGCCCATCTATGGGGTCGGAGGGAGCTGGATCGTCGTGCCCGATGACATCCGTGCCCATGGCCGCGACGAGCGGCTGCCGGTCAAGGCGCTCGACGACGGCGTGGAGCACTGGCGGATCCTGCTCACGGAGCTGGCGGGGAAGTAGCGGCAGGCAGGGCCGGAATCGAAATGCGCTCCCCGTCCGTACGGCTGGCATCCCTCCGCCTGGAGCCCCGATGCACCCGATCGTTCCGCGCCGTGGCGCGCTGCTTCTCGTCATGAGCCTCGTGGTCGTCCCGGCCGCGTCCGGCCAGGCGCCGCGGGCCGCCGCCCGGCGCACTACGACCGCGATCACTCCCGCGGACCTGCGCACCCGCCTCTTCCTGCTGGCGCACGACTCCATGGGCGGCCGGGAGCCCGGCAGCATCGGCGACTACAAGGCGACCGACTACATCGCGGCGGAATTCCGCCGGCTCGGTCTCGAGCCCGCGGGCGAGCACGGCAGCTTCTTCCAGGAGGTGCCCTTCATCCGCGTCCGGCCGGACCCGGCCACCCGGCTCAGGGCTGGAGGGGTGGAGCTGCTGCCGGGCCGCGATCTGCTGGTCACGGGCCGGCCGGTGCCGGCTCGCCAGTTCTCGCAGACCGCGACGGTCTTCGGCGGGTCGGTCAACGACAGCACGGGGTGGCTGCCCGCTGATTCCATCGCCGGCCGCGCGGTGGTGCTCGCCGTTGCGCCCGGGCCCAACGCGCTGCGCTCGCTTGGGGCGCTCGGCGCGCTGCTCCGGAACCCGCGGTTCGCCCACGCGTCCCTCATCGCCGTGGCCGCGCTGGATCTGCTCGGTCCCGAGCGGGTGGCGACGCTGAATGCCGGCCGGCTCACCATCGACACGACGCTGTACGCGTCTGCGGTGCCGACGGTCATCGTGACCCCGGCCGCCGCGGAGGCGCTGCTCGGGCGCCCGCTCGCCGGCGTGGCGCCGGGCACTGCCGGGCGCGGCGTGGACGGAATGCTCGGCTTCGTTCGGGCGCCGGTGGAGCACCCGGCCCGGAACGTCGTCGCCGTGCTCCGCGGGAGCGACCCCAGGCTCCGCGGCCAGTACGTGTCGCTCACCGCCCACAACGATCACGTCGGGTTCGATCACGCGCCGGTGGACCACGATTCCCTCCGCGCCTACAATCGCGTGGTCCGGCCCATGGGCGCCGACAGCCCGCTCCGCCCGGCCACGCCCGACGAAAACGTCCGGATCCGGGCCATCCTCGACAGCCTGCGCCAGCGGAATCCCCCGCGCCCCGACTCGATCCGCAACGGCGCGGACGACGACGGGAGCGGCACCGCGTCCATCCTCGAGATCGCCGAGCGCATGGCGGGGGAGCGCGGCAGGCTGGGCCGCTCGATCCTCTTCGTGTCGCACACGGGCGAGGAGTACGGACTGGTGGGCTCCGGCTGGTTCACCGATCACCCCACGGTGCCGCGCGACTCGATCGTGGCGGAGATCGACGAGGACATGATCGGGCGGGGAACGGCTTCCGACCTGCCGGACGCGGGGCCGACCTACCTCGAGGTCATCGGCGCCAAGCGGCTGTCGCGCGAATTCGGCGAGCAGCTCGAGGCGGCCAACGCGGCGCAGCCCCGGCCGTTCGTCTTCAACTACGCCTACGATGCGCCGGGCCACCCGCTGCAGTACTACTGCCGGGCCGACCACTACAACTATGCCCGCTACTCGATTCCGGCCGTCGCCTTCTCGCGCGGCGAGCACCTCGACTACCATCAGGTCACGGACGAGCCGCAGTACATCGACTACGAGGACATGGCCCGGGTGTCGAACATGGTGCACGACGCGGCGCTGCGGATCGCGGCGATGGACCACCGCCCGAGGCTCGACGCCCCCAAGGGAGACCCGCACGCGGTGTGCCGGCAGTAGGCGTCACCATGACGAAACCGGAGGCCGAACGATGAAGGCGAGCGGCACCTGCAAGCCCGTGAAGTGGGACGAAACGACGCTGGTCGAGATCTCGCCCGCCGTGAAGACGACGCGTGCATCGGTGGTCTATGCGTTCAGCGGCGGCATCGACGGCCGGGCCGACGCGGAGATGCTCATGTACTACCCGCACGTGGACCCCACCGACCCGCACAAGTCCACGGCGCGCTACGTCGCCCTGCTCCAGTTCACGGTGACGCTCGATGGGCGCGCGGGATCGTTCGTGGTCGAGGAGGCGGGGCGGTTCGAGGGCGGGTTGGCGGCGTCCACGCTCACGATCATGGACGGGTCGGGGACCGGCGCGCTGGCGGGCATGCGCGGCGCGGGGCGGTTCCATGCCACGAAGGACGCCGCCATGTGCGAGCTGGAGTACGAACTCTGAGCCGTCAGGCGCCATACACCTTGCGCATGATCGCCTGGAAGCGGGGGTCGGCGCGGTAGCGCTCGAATGCCGGGTGGCGGCGCATCATGAAGATGAGCCCGGCGTGCTGCTCGAGCGCCGCTTCCAGCCAGCGGAAGACTCCCTCCCGGTCGTTCAAGGCGCCGCAGACGGTGGCTGACCAGAACAGGTCGAGCGGACCCCCGGACGCTGCCCGGGCCGGCCGCTCGTCGACCCACCTCCGAGCCATCGCAGTGTCCCCGCACAATGCGGCCGCGCTCGCCAGGCTGCCGGACTCGTCTGCCAGTCCCGGCGCGCGGCTGGCTTCCCGCATCGCGTCCCCGCACTGGCCGTGGGCAGCATACACCTCGGCCAGCTGGCGATGCGCCAGCACGTATTGCGGGTCCTTCCCGATCGCGCTGAGGAGGGCGGCCTCGGAGGCCTTCACATCGCCGGCGAGGTAGAGGACAGTGCCCAGGCGAGTGTCGTAGATGGGTGCGGCGGGGTCCAGCCGCACCGCGGTGCGGAGGGAGGCAACCGCCGAATCCATCTGGTCCACGGCGACATAGTACCACGCGCGATACAGGCGGGTGTCGGCGGCGGTGGAGTCGAGGGCCACCGCGCGCGAGAATTCGGCCGCCGCCTCCGCCCAGTCCCGTTCCCGGAACACCGCCAGGAAGGCGAGCGTGGTATGAGCATCGGCCAGGCTGCTGTCGATCGCGAGCGCACGTTGCGCGTCTGTCTTCGCCGCGAGGAACAGCTCGGCGCGCCTGCCCGAGCCATAGCCCACCGCTGAAAGATTCTCGGCCGTGGCGCGGCCGGCCCACGCCTCGGCATACGTCGAGTCGAGGGCGATCGCGGCGGAGAACAGGCCGATGGCCGCGGCGAGACCGGCCGGGGTCCGCGCCTCCGCGTTGCCGCGGGCCTGCACCAGCAGCGCGTGCGCCTCCGGGTTCGCGGTGCGGCGGGCGCGGGCGGCCCGGTCCGCCCCGGGCGCCGTGGCCAGGCGAAGGTCTCGCGCGATGGCCAGCGACAGCGTGTCCTCCAGCATGTAGAGGTCCTTCCGCGCGCGGTCATACTTGGCCGACCATCGAAGCGCGTGGGTCCGGACGTCCTCCAGCTGTACGCGCACGCGCACCAGGCTGTCCGCCGTGTCCACCAGCCCGGTGAGCACCGCATCCACCCCCAGCTCGCGGCCCGCCGCCCCGACGTCCACTCCCGCGGCGCGATAGCGGGCCGACGAGGCCACCACGACGGTGAGCTCGGGCAGCCGGCTCAGCGCATCGTTGATCTCGAGTGACAACCCCTCACTGAAGCTGGTGTTGTCCGTGTCGCCGCTTGCGTTCCGGAACGGAATGACGGCGATCCTGCGCGGGGCCGCGGCGCTCGACGGCGGAGCTGCACCGGCAGGATCGAGGGCGCGCCGCCTGGCGCGGTTGAAGGCGATCGCGGCCAGCAGGACCGCGGCGCCGAGCGCCGCAACCAGCGTGGTTCTCGGCGAGGGCCGGCGGGTCGCGGCCCGTGCTCGCGTCGCCATGGGCACCGTCCCCGCTGCCGGTGCGGGGCGATCCAGCGCCGCCTGAAAGGCCGCGGCGCTCGGGAAGCGCGCGGCGGGATCCTTCCGGAGCGCCACCAGCACGGCGTCGCTCACCGAGGCCGGCACCTCGGGCCGGATCCGGTCCGGCGGCAGCGGCGTCTCGGTGATCACCTGCGCCACGATCGCCTGCGCGTTCGGGCCGGTGAATGGCGGGCGCCCCGTGAGCATCTCGTAGAGCGTGGCGCCGAGCGCGTAGATGTCGCACCGGAGGTCCACGTCGCTCTGCCCCAGCGCCTGCTCGGGGCTCATGTACCAGGGCGTACCCAGCGAGATGCCCGTGGCCGTAAGGCGATCCTCGGCGCTGTCGGCCGCGAGCGCGATCCCGAAGTCCGCCACCAGGGCCGCCCCGTCGTGCAGGAGGATGTTCTCCGGCTTGATGTCGCGGTGGACGACGCCCTGCCGGTGCGCGTAGTCGAGCGCCGCCGCGATCTCGCCGGCCAGCCGCACGGCGTCTCCCACCGGCAGGCGCTGCTCGCGGTCCAGGCGGCCGCGGAGGGTTTCGCCTTCCACGTACGGCATCACGTAGAAGAGGAGCCCCTCCGACTCCCCCGAGTCGAAGAGCGGCAGGATGTGGGGATGCTGGAGGTTGGCGGTGAGCTGGATTTCCTGGAGGAACCGGTCCGCGCCCAGGGCCGCGGCCAGCTCCGGCCGGAGCACCTTGATCGCCACCCGGCGGCGGTGCTTCAGGTCCTCGGCCAGGAACACCGACGCCATGCCGCCAGTGCCGATCACGCGCTCGACGCGATAGCGATTGCCCAGCGCGGCGCGCAGCCGTTCGAGCGGGGCCGTCGTCACTGACAGGACCGACTGGGAGACGGCATCGGGGACCATGGATGCGGCGGTCGGACCGGCAGGGACACGAACCGGAAATAGGCGGCGGGATCCGGCGCCGCGCAAGGCGCGCAGGCCGGGGCCGCACCGCTCGGCGTGCAACAACCGGCACGCGTCGGGGCCCGACACGCCGTGGCCATCCCTCGCGATCCATGCGTGCTGCAAGAGCCCGGTGGTGGGCCCCTGCGGCGCCGGGTGGCGGGGTCCGTAGCGTTGCACGCCGGCGGCTCGAGCGAAGGCTTGCGCACGCGCGGACTTAGCGCCGGGGTGGCGCGCGGGTGCACGCTTCTGCGCGGCGCCGCGGCCGATGCGTCACGGATTTTGCGAAAGTCGCGCAGGCGGAGCTCGTTCCGCCGATTGCGACTTTCCCCGAGGTGCTGATGGCTGCAGTGCATTTCACGGATGCCCGGATCCTGCTGGTGGACGACGAAGCGGCGGGGATCGCCGCGCTGAGCCGGATCCTCCTCGCTGCCGGATACCACGATCTCGTCTCCACCAGCGACCCGGGTGCGGTCGCAGGGCTCTGCCGGGAGCGCGAGCCGGACCTCGTCCTCCTCGACTACCACATGCCCGGGATGGATGGCGTTGCGGTCCTGGAGCGGCTGCGTGCCACCTTCGCGGTGCACAGCTACGTCCCCGTCCTCATGCTCACGGGTGACTCCTCCAGCGCCGTCCGCCGGCGCGCCCTCGCGGCCGGCGCCAATGACTTCGTGACCAAGCCCCTCGAGATGGACGAGGTGCTCCTCCGCATCCGGAACCTCCTCGAGCTCCGCTGCCTCCACCGCCGGATGGCCCTCCAGAACCAGCGCCTCGAGAGCCGCGTCGCCGAGCGCACGGCCGAGCTCGACGACGCGCACCTCGATACGCTCGAGCGGCTGGCGCTCGCCGCCGAGTTTCGCGACGACGAGACCGGCCGCCACACCGAGCGCGTGGGCGAAGCCGCGGCGGTGCTGGCGGCGGCGCTCGGGCTTCCCGACGAGGAAGTCTTCCTCATTCGCCGGGCGGCGCCGCTGCACGACGTCGGCAAGATCGGGATCCCCGATGTGGTGCTCCGGAAGCCCGGACCGCTCACCGAGGCGGAATGGGTGACTATGAAGGAGCACACGACGATCGGGGCGCGGCTCCTGTCGGGCGGCCGCTCGCGCGTGGTGCGGCTGGCGGAGCAGATCGCGCTCTATCACCACGAGCACTGGAACGGCGGCGGCTATCCGCACGGCCTGTCCGGTGACGCGATCCCGCTGGTCGGCCGGCTGGTCATGGTGGCGGACGTCTTCGACGCCCTGAGCTCCGAGCGCGTCTATCGCGGGGCCTGGGGCGTGCTCCAGGTGCTCGACTACATCCGGAGCCACGCCGGCCGCCGCTTCGATCCCCGGATCGCGGCGCTCTGCGAGCAGCCCGCGGTGCGGGGAGCGCTGATCGCGGTGCGGGAGCGGGGGGACGACGAGGGGTTGCGCAGGAGTGCGTGACGGACCGGACGGAAGGGCCGCTCTCCGATGTGACTTCGGGCCTTTCCCACCCGTCATTCGTTCGACTTCCACCGGGCCCGGGCCATGACTGACGACCGAATCCAGCAGGCACTGGATGGCGAGGTGCCGCTCGAAGTGCTGACGGCTGCGGAGCTTGAGGCCTATCGGCGGACCAGGGGGGCGCTGGACGCGGCGCTCGAGCCGCTCGATCGAATCCCGGACATCGATGTATCGGCGGCGGTCCTCCGCCGGATCAGGACGGCGCCGCGTCGCCGGCCCCTCGCGCGCGCGGGTCACTGGCTCTGGGATTCCCGACCGGTCGAATTCCGCTTCCGGCCGCTGGCTGCCCTGGCCGCGGCGGCCGTGCTCGCGATGGCGGTCGTCGTGGGCCGGCGCGCGAACGGAGACCCCGCCGCCCGTCTCGCCCGGGCGACGATGGTCGTCGAGTTTCGCCTGAGCGCTCCCGGCGCGCGCGAAGTCGCCCTGGTCGGCGATTTCAATTCGTGGAAGCCCGCCCATCAGCTCCATCAGTCGGCCCCCGGGGTATGGACCGTGAGCGTTCCGCTCGAGCCCGGCGTGTACGACTACGGGTTCGTAGTGGACGGGAGCGCCGTCCGGCTCGACCCCCTCGCCCCTCGCGTGGCCGACGGCTTCGGCGGCGAGAGCAGCCGGGTGACGGTGCTGAGCCCCGAGGTGCGCTCGTGAGGGAAGTGGTCCGTGCCGGCCTGATGGTACTCGGTCTCACGCCGGCCGTGGCGATCGGCGCCGCCGCGCAGCAGTGGAGCGCGACTGCGCAGGTGGGCCGGGTGACCTCCGGCTCGGGTCCCGTCGGCACCGGGTCGCAGAACGCAGCCATGGTCCTCGGCATCACCCGGAGCGGCGCCGCCGACTGGCTCGGCCTGTCCGCGGCGCTCCCGCTCAACGACGATCCGTTCTGGGCGGTGCTCGCGGGCTGGAAGCGCGTTGCCACGCCCGGCGAGTCCGGGGCCCTGCTCGACCTCTCGGGACACGGCTTCTATCAGCGCGAGGCGTCGTCGCTCGTCGCCGGCGCCGCCGAGACGGCGGGAGCCGGGTTCGACGCGCGCGCCGGTCTCTTCGCGCGCGCCGGCGCATTCACGATGGAGGCGCGGGGCGGCGCCGCAGGGGAACGCAGCGACCGCAACGGCTCCGTCTCGGGGCGTCTCCTTCCGGCGGCGGATGCGCGGCTCTCCCTCCTTCGCGCGCCCGCCATGCTGCAAGCCGAAGCGCGGGCGTGGTGGGACGGCGGGGCGCGGCATACCTGGACCGGCGGCACACTGCAGGTGTCCCGCGGCGTGTTCCAGGTCTGGGCATCGGGCGGCGCGTGGCTGACGGGCGGGGTGGCCGGCGCCACCTGGGGCGCCGGTGCGCGTGTGGGCGTCGGGCATCCCGTCGAGCTGCAGCTGCTGGCCCGCGGCAACACCTTCGACCCGCTCTATCTCACCACGACGCGCACCACGTTCTCGATGGGCGTGAGCGCGCGGCTGGGCCGCGGCCCCGCGTCCCTCGCCCCCATCGCCGAGCGGAACCGCGACGGCCGCTCCGTCATCCGCATTGCCGCGCGCGATGCGGCGGGCGCTCCGTCCATTGCGGGCGACTTCACCGGCTGGAAGCCGGTCCCCATGCGCCGCCAGGGCGATCGGTGGATCTGGGAGGCCCGGCTGGAGCCCGGCGTCTACCACTACGCCTTCGTCGCGGCCGATGGACAGTGGTTCGTGCCGAAGTCGGTGAAGGGGCGCCAGGACGACGGCATGGGCGGGGAAACGGCCGTGCTGGTGGTCGCGTCGTGACCATCCGTCCCGAGACGCCCGATGCCGAGCTGGTGCGGCGCGCCGTACAGGGCGACCACGACGCCTTCGGGCGCCTGGTGCGCCGGCACCAGAATGCCCTCTTCCGGTACGGACTCGCCATGGGGCTGGACCGTGACGTCGCCCTCGACCTGCTGCAGGACACCTTCGTGAAGGCGTGGGAGCGTCTCGGCCAGTGCCGGGACCGGGAGCGGGTGCGCGCCTGGCTCTTCCGCATCTTCCGGAACGCCATGCTCGACTGGCGCCGCGACGTGCGCCGCGCCGAAGTGCCGATCCACGCCGTGGCCGAGCCGGCCGATCCCGCCGACTGGCCCGAGCGCCACGCGCTGGGGGACGCCATCGGCACGGCGCTCGCCGGACTGCCCGGAATTCTCCGCGACGCATTTCTCCTGAGGCACGCCGCCGAGCACTCCTACGAGGAAATCGCCGGGATCGCCGGCATATCGCTGAGTGCCGCCAAGATGCGGGTAGCGCGTGCGCGCGAGGCGCTCCGGGATGCCCTGGAGCCCGATGTGACCTGGGCTGGGTCCCGCCCGTCTTGTTGATGCAGGACCCACCCCTTACAGGAGCCGGAACCATGCGGAACCTTGCACTCACCCTGGCGGCGCTGGCGGTCGCGGCCCCGGCGATCGCGGCGCAGGATTCGACGACGACGACCAGCACCACGACGGCGAACGCGCGCGTGGAGACTGCGATCCAGCACGCGATGACGGTCGGCATCCCCGTGACACTGCTGCAGCGGAAGGTGGACGAGGGCAAGGCCAAGGGCGTTCCGATGGACCGGATCGCCGTCGCCGTCGAGAACCGCCTTGCCGCGCTGACGCGGGCGCGAGACGCGATGCTCAGCGCCGGCCTCACGCACACCACCGAGGGCCAGCTGTCGGTAGCGGCGGACGCGGTGCAGGCCGGCGTTTCCCAGTCGGCGCTCGCGGCCGTGAGTCATTCCGCGCCTGAGGAGCGGCGCACCGTGGCCATCGCGGTGCTGACGCAGCTGGTCGCGTCGGGCCAGCTCCCGGACCAGGCCGTGGCCCACGTGCAGGCCGCCATCGCGCGCGGGCCCGAGGCGCTGGCGAACCTCGGCGCCCAGGCCGGGGCGGGGAGTGCCAACGCCGGCGGCGCGACCGCGGCGCTCCGGGGGAGCGCCAGCGCGGGCGCCCGGGTGGAGCTGGGCCGGCCGCGCGGCAACTGATCGTCGCCCGGCAGGTAGAGCGGCCCCGGGGTCTTCCCCGGGGCCGCTCGCGTATGAGCGGCAGGGATCGAGGCGCGCGGCCCCGTGTCCGCCCTATCCGCACCCTCACCGGCGCTGTAATCTTCCCCCGTGGCTCTCCCCCACACCTCCCCTGATCGTCTGACTGCCGCCGTTGCCGACCGCTACCGCATCGAGCGGGAGCTCGGGCAGGGCGGCATGGCCACGGTCTATCTGGCCGAAGACCTCCGGCACCGGCGCAAGGTGGCGGTGAAGGTGCTCCGCCCCGAGCTCGCCGCCGTGCTGGGGCCGGACCGGTTCCTTCGCGAGATCGAGACCACGGCCAACCTCCGCCACCCCGGCATCCTGCCGCTCTACGACTCGGGCGAGGCCGGCGGCTTCCTCTACTACGTGATGCCCTATGTCGAGGGCGAGTCGCTGCGCGACCGGCTCACCCGGGAGCAGCGCCTTGCCCCAGCGACCGCCGTCGCCCTCGTCCGCGAGGTGGCCGATGCACTGGGCTACGCGCACGGTCGCGGCGTCATCCATCGGGATATCAAGCCGGAAAACATCATGCTCGAGCGCGGCCACGCGATCGTCGCCGACTTCGGGATCGCCCGGGCCGTTGGCGCGGCCGGCGCCCAGAACCTGACGCAGACGGGGATGGCGATCGGCACCGCGTCGTACATGAGCCCGGAGCAGGCGCTGGCGGAGTCGTCGGTGGATGCGCGGAGCGACCAGTACAGCCTGGCGTGCGTCCTCTACGAGTGCCTGACGGGCGAGCTGCCGTTCGCGGGCAGCGCGGTGGCCATGCTGGCCCAGCGGATGACCGCCGCGCCACCTTCGCCGCGCGCGCGGCGGGGAGACATCGGTCCCGCCCTCGACGACGCGATCCGGACCGCCCTTTCGACCGAGCAGTCCGCCCGCTTTCCCACCTGTGAAGCCTTTGCCGCCGCGCTGGCGCAGTCGGAGGCGCCGCGCACGGCGCCCGGCCGTCCTGCGATCGTCGTCCTGCCCTTCGCCAACCAGAGCCCCGACCGCGACAACGAGTACTTCAGCGATGGCCTCACCGAGGAGCTCATCAGCGACCTGGCCGGGATCAAGTCGCTCCAGGTCATCTCGCGCACCTCGGCCATGCTGCTCAAGGGGACGGCGAAGGACGTCCGCACCATCGGCCGCGAGCTGGGCGTGCGCTACGTGCTCGAGGGGAGCGTGCGCAAGGCGGGCAACTCGCTTCGGATCACCGCCCAGCTGATCGACGCCACCAGCGATTCCCAGCTGTGGGGGGAGAAGTACGGCGGCACGCTGGACGACGTCTTCGAGCTGCAGGAGCGCGTCTCCCGCGAGATCGTGGCCGCGCTCGGCATCACGCTCACGTCGGACGAGGATCGGCGGCTGGCCCACCGATCGATCGAGAACGCGCGCGCATTCGAGCTCTATCTGCAGGCGCGCGAGGAGATGCGCCGCTACGACGGCCGCTCGGTGGACCGGGGGGAGGCCCTGGTGCGCCGGGCGATGGAGATCGAGGGCGAGACGCCGCCGCTCCAGGCCCTGCTGGCGTGGAGCCAGGTGTCGCTGGTGCGGGCCGGGCTGGCCGCCGACCGCTCCCCGCTCGACGACGCGGAGAAGGTCGCGACCTCGCTCCTCGTCTCGGCGCCCGACGCGCCCTACGGGCACGCGTTGCTCGGTTTCATCTGCTACGAGCGCGGGCGGATCGCGGAGGCCGTGCGCCACCTGCGGCTCGCGCTCGAGCGCGACCCCAACGACGCCGACGCGCTGTTCTATCTGGGGATCAGCTACGTCGCGGTCGGCCAGACCGACGCCGGAGCGGCGACAGCGGCCACGCTGATGGACTCCGATCCACTCTCCCCGCTCGCGTGGCTGCTGGCCGGGCTCATGCCGTGGTGGACCGGCCACGTCGCGGAGGGGCTGCCGAAGGTGGAGCGGGCGATGGACATGGATCCCGGCAACATGATCGTGCGCTGGACCCTGGGATACGCCCGGGCGCTGCTGGGCGACGTCGCCGGCGCCGCCGCCGATGCCGCCATCCTCAGGGAGCGCGCGCCCACCATGCCGTACACCGGCCAGCTCACGGCGCTGGTCCACGCCATGTCGGGCCGGCCGGCCGACGCCCTCGCCGCACTGGCGGGCACCCAGCCGCTCGACTCCCATCACCGGTTCCATCTGGCGGAGTCCTGGGCCATGGCCGGCGATGCCGAGCGCGCCTTTGCCCTGCTCGAGGAGGCGGTGCACGGCGGGTTCCACCCCGGCGACTTCATCGCGCGGCACTGCCCGTTCCTGGCCCCGCTCCGCGGTACGGCGCGGTTCGAGGCCATCGCACGGGAAGCGCTCCGCCTGAGCGCGGAGTTCAGGGCCTCGGAGGCGGCGGCATGAGCGACCCGCTGCCGGGCTCCCTGGAGCGGCTGACCGCGGCGCTCGCCGGCCGCTACCGGCTCGAGCGCGAGCTGGGACAGGGCGGCATGGCCACCGTGTACCTGGCCGAGGACATTCGCCATCGGCGCCAGGTGGCGATCAAGGTGCTGCGGCCCGACCTCACCGCGGCGCTGGGCCCCGACCGCTTCACGCAGGAAATCGAGATCGCCGCCCGCCTGCAGCATCCGCACATCCTCGGCGTCTTCGACTCGGGGAGCGCGGACGGGTTCCTCTACTACGTCATGCCCTACGTGGAGGGCGAGTCGCTGCGGGAACGGCTCTCGCGGCAGGGCGAGCTGCCCGCGCACGAGGCGGTCCGCCTCCTCTCGGAGATCGCCGACGCGCTGGGCTACGCGCACAGCCGCGGCGTGGTGCATCGCGACATCAAGCCCGAGAACGTCATGCTCTCCGGGCGCCACGCGCTGGTCATGGACTTCGGTGTCGCCAAGGCGGTCAACGAGGCGAGCGGACAGAACCGCCTCACCACCCTGGGCGTGGCGCTGGGCACGCCGGCCTACATGGCGCCGGAGCAGGCGAGCGCGGACCCGCACCTCGATCATCGCGTGGACATCTACGCGCTGGGCGTCATGGGCTACGAGCTCCTGGCCGGCCGGCCGCCGTTCACCGGGGCCTCGCCCCAGCAGGTGCTGGCCGCGCACGTCATGCAGGCGCCGGAGCTCCTGAGCAGCCACCGGCCGTCGCTGTCGCCCGCGCTCACGGGCGTCATCATGAAGGCGCTGGAGAAGCGGCCGGCCGACCGCTGGCAGAGCGCCGAGGAGATGCTGGCGCACCTGGAGCCGCTGGCGACGCCGAGCGGAGGGATGACGCCGACCTCGACCGCACCGGTCCCGGCCATCGCCCCGGCGCGGCAGGGCTCGCGGGCGCGGGTGCCGCGCTGGGCGCTGGCCGGGCTCGGCGTCGCCGTGCTCGCGGCGGGCGCGTTCGCGCTCGCGCGGCGGGGCGGGTCCCCCGAGGCGCCCGCTGCCGCCGGTGCCGCGACGCGATCGATCGCGGTCCTTCCCTTCGACAACGTCGGCGGCGACAGCGCCAACGCCGCCTTCACCGACGGCATGCAGAGCGAGATCCTGACCGACCTCACGCGGCTCGGCGCGCTGCAGGTCACCTCGCGGACCTCCGTTCAGGAATACCGGAAGACCGCCAAGCCCAGCCGGCAAATCGGCGCGGAGCTGGGGGTCCAGACGCTGCTGCAGGGCCAGGTCCAGCGGGCGGGCAATCAGGTGCGCGTCACCGTGCAGCTGGTGGATGCACCGACCGATCGCCAGATCTGGGCCGAGTCGTACGATCGCGAGCTCACGGCCCAGAACATCTTCACCATCCAGGGCGACATCGCCAATAACGTCGCGCAGGCGCTCCGCGCGAGCTTCACCAGCTCGCAGGTCGCCGCGGCGCAGACGGCGCCAACTCAGAATCTCGAGGCGCTCGACTGGTATCATCGCGGGCAGGTCATCTTCGCCAACCGTGGCGGCGACCTGAGCGACACCGGGGCCACCCACGCCTTTGCGCGGGCGGCCGCACTCGACTCGAATTTCGCGCAGGCCTGGGCCGGCCTCGCGGCGGCTGAGAGCTGGAAGGTGCGAAACGGTACGACGACGGATACGCTGCCGGCGCGCCTCGCACTGGACCGCGCCACGGCGCTCGCGCCGGCATCGTCCGAAACGAAGATCGCCGCGGCGTATTATGCGTACTACGCCCGCGCCGAGTACGATGGCGCGCTCGCACTCTTCAAGGCAGTCGCCGCCGCGCGGCCGAGTGATGCGGACGCGGTCGCGGGCGTCGGATACATCGCGCGCCGCCGCGGCAAGCTGGACGAGGCACTTGCGGCCGAACGGAAGCTGATCGAGCTCGATCCGCGGAGCGGCGGCGCGCTGAGCGACATGGGGTACACCTACCTGATGAACCGGCGATATGCCGAGGCCGAAAGGACGTTGCGCCGGTCCTTGATCGTCGACCCGACCAGCGGCGACGGGGCGGCCGGGTGGCTGTTCCAGGCGATCGTCTTCGGGCGGGGGGACACTGCCGAAGGACGAGCGTTGGTCGCATCGCTCCCAATCGAGGTGTCGCCGGAGGTGCGGGCCTTCCTGGACGCCGTTCTGGCCCGCGTCGCCCGCCAGTTTGACTCCTCGACGGTGGCCTTGCGTCATACCCGACGCATGCGACTGGTCGATCAGCCGCTGGCGCTGATCGTCCAGGCGCTGAACGACGTGGCCTCGGGGTCGCCGGGTCGCGCCGGCGCCCGCGCCGATTCGGCTGCTTCGCTCGCCGAGGCATTCCTCCGCCGCACGTCCGGCGCCGGCGTGTTTGGAAATGCGGCCGACTTCCACACGATCCTCGGCATCGCACACGCAATTCGAGGCCGCGCTACCGAGGCGGTTCAGGAGGGCCAACGAGCTGTTGCCCTGAATCCCGCGGCGCGCGATGCCAGCGAGGCCCCGCGCAGCGTGGATGGTCTGGTGATAATTCACGTGCTGCTCGGACACAGGGACGATGCCATCCGCCTGATCACGGAGCAGGCGCATGCGCCGATTTCCGCGACGACAATCATGCCCATCACGCAAGCCTCGATCCGGCTCGACCCTCTCTTCGACAGCATCCGTGACGACCCACGTATCCAGGCGCTGCTGACGAACGACGCCGCATGGCTGGTGCGGTGACAAGCCGCCTGCGTGGTGCCGCGGTTGCCATTGCCACGTGCTCGATCGCGTTGATCCCGGCGCCGGGCCCGGCGCAGCGGCCCGCGCGAACGGATCGTCCCCTCATTTCGCCGGCGCCGCTCCGCCCGCCCGCGGTGCCGCTCGTCGCCCACGATCCCTACTTCTCGATCTGGTCACCCGCCGACCGGCTCACCGACGCGGGCACGGTGCACTGGACGGGCCGCTCGCAGCCGCTCAACGCGCTCATCCGCGTGGACGGCGCGCCGGCCCGGCTCATGGGCCGCTCGCCGGCCGACATCGCGGCGCTCCCGCAGATGTCGCTCGCGGTGCGCCCGACCCACACGATCTACACCTTCGCGAATGCGGCGGTGCGGGTGACGCTGACCTTCTTCACGCCGGCGCTCCCGTCCGATCTCGACCTGCTCTCGCGGCCGGTCACCTACATCTCCTGGGACGTCGCGTCGGCCGACGGGCGCGCGCACCGCGTGCAGCTCTACCTCGATGTCGGCGCCGACATCGCGGTCAACACCCCCGACCAGGAGGTGCGGCTCGACTACCCGGCGGCCGAAGGGCTCCGGGTCGCGCGCGTGGGCACCACGGCGCAGGCCGTGCTCGGCCGGAGCGGCGACGATGTCCGGATCGACTGGGGCTACGGCTATCTCGCCGCCGCCGCGGCCGACAGCGCGATGGTCACCGGCGGGGACGGCGGCGACCTGCGCGGCCGCTTCGCCGGGGACGGCGCCATCCCGCGGGCCGCTGCGCCGGCCGAGGCGGCACCCGCCGCACGGGGCCGGCACACGATGGCCGTGGCCTGGGACCTCGGCGCCGTCGGCCCGCGGGCGGCGCGCCGCTACGCGATGCTCGCGTACGATGACATCAAGTCCATCCGCTACTTCGGGCGCGACCTCCCCGCCTGGTGGCGGCGGAACGGCGCTACCATGGAGGCGACGCTCGCGATCGCCGCGCGCGACCACGCCGCCCTCGACCAGCGGGCCACGGCGTTCGACGCGGCGCTCGAGCGCGATCTCGTGCGGGCCGGCGGTGCGAAGTATGCCGCGCTCGCCATGCTGGCCTACCGCCAGACCCTTGCCGCCACCAAGCTCGTGGCCGATACCAACGGACGGCCGCTGCTCTTCCCCAAGGAGAACTTCAGCAACGGCTGCATCGCCACGGTGGACGTGATCTACCCGATGGCGCCCGAGTTCCTGCTGTTCGGCCCGATGCTGGCGAAGGCGCTGGTCGAGCCGAACCTCGACTACGCGAGCTCCCCGCGGTGGAAGTTTCCCTTCGCGCCGCACGATCTCGGCACCTATCCGTACGCCACGGGACAGGTGTACGGCGGGGGCGAGCGCACCGAGGAAGACCAGATGCCGGTCGAGGAGACCGGCAACATGCTCATCCTCGTCGCCTCGATCGCAAGGATGGAGGGGAACGCCAGCTTCGCCGGCCGCTACTGGCCCGTACTGATCCGGTGGGCCGAGTACCTCCGCGAGAAGGGGTTCGATCCGGAGAACCAGCTCTCGACCGATGACTTCGCCGGCCACCTCGCGCACAACGTCAATCTCTCCGCCAAGGCGATCATCGCGCTGGGCGCCTTTGCCGAGCTGAGCCGCCTGCACGGCGACGGCAGCACCGCGCGCGAGTACCGCCAGCTCGCCGAGCGGTTCGCCGCGGCGTGGCAGCGCCGGGCCGACGACGGGGACCGGTTCCGGCTCGCCTTCGACCAGCCCGGCACCTGGAGCCAGAAGTACAACCTCGTGTGGGACCGGCTCCTGGGCCTCCACCTTTTTCCGCCGGCGGTCGCGCGAAAGGAGATGGCGTTCTACCGCCGTTCGGAGGAGCGCTACGGCCTCCCGCTCGACAACCGCCGGCTCTACACCAAGCTGGACTGGATCACCTGGACCGCGACGCTCACCGGATCGCGCGCCGACTTCGAGGCGCTGGTCGGCCCGGTCTTCGATTTCCTCAACGCCACGCCGCAGCGCGTGCCGATGAGCGACTGGTACTGGACGCACGACGCCACGAAGACCGGCTTCCAGGCGCGATCGGTGGTCGGCGGCGTCTTCCTCAAGCTCCTCTATGACCAGGCGGTCTGGAGGAAGTGGGCGACATGACGCACGGAACCGGCACCGACCAGGTCGGTCGGCTCGCCGCCGCGCTCGCCGACCGCTACCGCCTCGAGCGCGAGCTGGGCGCCGGCGGCATGGCCACGGTGTACCTCGCCCAGGACCTGAGGCACGACCGGCGCGTGGCGGTCAAGGTCCTCCGTCCCGAGCTCGCCGCCGTGATCGGCGCCGACCGCTTCCTGGCCGAGATCCGGACCACCGCCAACCTCCAGCACCCGCACATCCTGCCGCTCTTCGATTCGGGCGCCGCCGACTCGTTCCTCTTCTACGTCATGCCCTACATCGAGGGCGAATCGCTCCGCGACCGGCTCACCCGTGAGAAGCAGCTGCCCATCGCCGACGCGGTGCGCATCGCGGGGGAAGTCGCGAGCGCCCTCGACTACGCGCACCGCCACGGGGTGATCCACCGGGACATCAAGCCGGAGAACATCCTGCTGCACGACGGGCAGGCCCTGGTGGCGGATTTCGGCATCGCCCTGGCCGCGAGCAAGGCCAGCGGGAGCCGGATGACCGAAACCGGCATGTCGCTGGGCACGCCGCACTACATGTCGCCCGAGCAGGCGATGGGCGAGCGCGAGATCACCGCGCGGTCCGACGTGTACGCGCTGGGTGCCATGACCTACGAGATGCTGCTCGGCGAGCCGCCCTTCACCGGCCCGACGGCGCAGTCCATCGTGGCCAAGGTGATGACGGAAAAGCCGGCCCGGCTCATTCCGCGCCGCGAGCGGGTCCCGCCGGCGGTGGAGACGGCGGTGCTCACGGCGCTCGAGAAGCTGCCCGCCGATCGCTACGCGAGCGCGGCGGAATTTGCGCAGGCGCTCACGAGCCCCGCGGCCGCGGCCACCGCCACCCGCGCGATGCCGGCTCAATCCCGCCGCGTGTCGCGCGCACCGCTGATGGGAGCGGCGCTCGTCGCCGTCGCCGGCCTGGTCCTCGCGGTCGCGCTGCTGCGCCGCCACGACGCACCGCACGCGGTTGCCCGGATGCTGCTCCAGCTGCGCGTCGGTCAGGAGCTCCACCTCCTGCCGTATCCCAATCTCGCCGCGCCGCCCGACGCCTCGGGCATCACCTATCTCGGGCCGGGCGTGAACGCGAGCGACCAGCCCTGGCTCCGCCGCTGGGACCAGCTCCAGGCCCAGCGCCTCTCGCAATCGGTGGATCAGGGCTGCTGCGCCGCGTTCTCCCCGTCGGGCGACACGCTCGCCTACCTGTCGAGCCCGCGCCAGCTCAACCTCCTACCGCTCACGGGCGGGCGGCCGTCGGTGCTGCCGGACGTCGGTCTCGTCTCCATGAGCGACTGGGGTGGGGGACTCGACTGGGGCGCGGACGGCTTCCTCTACGGCGTGTCGCCGACCGGCCTCCTCCGCATCGACCCCCGCCAGGGCACCGCGAAGCTGGTCGCGCCGGTTGATTCGGCCCGCGGAGACCTGGTTTTCCTCTGGCCCGAGCTTCTGCCCGGTGGGCAGCGCGCGCTCGTGACGGTCGTTCCCAAGAAGAATCCCTTCGACCCGGAGCAGGCCTCGATCGGCGTCGCGGACCTGAAGACGGGGCACGTCGAGATCGTGCAGCAGGGGGTGCGCGCGCTCTACGCGCCGACCGGCCATCTCGTGACCGCTCGCGCCAACGGCGTCCTCTGGGCCACCGCCTTCGACGCGGGGACCGGGCGGGTGAGCGGCGCCGCGCGCGAGCTGGCCGATACCGTCGCCGTGCGCGCCGGGAACTCGGCGCCCGGTGTCGTGGACTTCGTGCTCGACCGGCGCGGGACGCTCGCGTATGTCACCGGCACCGCCGGCACGCAGCCGATCATGGTGGTGGACCGCACCGGTGCATCGCAGCCGTTCGATTCCGGGCCCGCTCCCGTCACCTTCTCCGGCGCCGCCTACAATCCCGACGGCAAGCGCATCGCCGCGACCTTCGGCGGTGAGGATCGGGGCACCCAGCTCTGGCTGATCTCGACCGACGGCTCGCCGCGCATCCGGCTCACGTTCGACGGGTACCTCACGGAGCGTCCCCGCTGGCGGCCGGGCACCAACACGATCTCGTACCTGACCGATCGCGAGACGCCCGGCTCCCCGCTCGCGCGGCTCTATCAGCTCGACGCGACCGGGCACGGCACGCCGGTTCGCGTGCCCATCGGCGACCCGCGCTCGGTGGGCGGACACACCTGGTCGCCCGACGGGCAGTGGCTCGTCTTCCGGACCGACAACCAGGAAGCGGGTGGCGGGGACATCATGGCGATCCGGCCGGGCGTGGACACCATCGCGCGCCCGCTCGTCGCCACCGACGCGGAGGAGCTGGGGCCGACCATCTCGCCGGACGGGCGATGGATGGCATACTCGTCGAACGAATCGGGCCGGCGCGAGGTGTACGTGCGGCCCTTTCCCGAGACGGGCGGCGGGCGCTACCAGATCTCGACCGCCGGCGGCTCGACGCCGCTCTGGAGTCCGCTGGGCGACGAGATCTTCTACCAGGACGCTACGCCGAGCATGGTCGCGGTCCCGGTCACGAGCGGCCCCACCCTCAGGGTCGGCCGCCCCGTCACCCTCTTCTCGCTGGCCGACTACTACACCAATCCCTTCAGCCCGCAGTTCGAGGTGTCGCCGGATGGCCGCCGGTTCATCATCGCGAGACAGAGCGCGGGGAGCGCGTTCGGGATCGCGGTGGTCTTCAACTTTCTCGACGAGCTCAAGCGGCGGATGGCCGCGAAGTAACCGGGCAGGCTCACAGCCTGGCGATCGCCTCCGCAGCCAGCACCTCGCACTCACCCCTGACCCTTCGGCTTCCGAGGCAGCATGCGCACCGCAACGCTGATCGCCGCGTTGACGATCGGAGCGGCATCCGCCGCCGTCCCGCAGGCGCCCACGGGGATTCCCAGGTTCCCGCTTCCCGCCTCGGCGATCGACCTCACGGGCCCGGCACGCCCCGGCGTGTTCCTGGGCGACGAGGGCCGGCGCGCCGCGCTCTTCGGCGACGAGACCGGCGGATTCGAGGCGTGGACCTGGCCGATCAAGCTGGTGCGCGACCTCGGCTTTTCCTTCAGGATTCCCGACTACGACGAGCCGATCGATGCCGCGCGCGTCGCCCGGCAGGTAATCGTGCATCCCGGCTACAAGACGATCGTCTACTCGCACCCCACGTTCACGGTGCGGGCCCACCTCGTCGCGTCACTGGACGAGCCCGGCGCGCTGATCCTGCTCGACGTCGAGACGGTGCGGCCGCTGGAGGTGATCGTCCGCATGCATGCCGACTTCAACCTCGCCTGGCCCGGCGGCTTCGGCGGCCAGCACATCGGGTGGGACGCGGCCCACCACGGGTTCCTCCTGACCCAGGGCGGCGTCTGGGCCATCAACGGCGTGGTGGCGTCCCCCGCCGCCACGTCGGGCACCTCCCACGCGGCGCACGACGCGCCGGCCTTCGGCTCGCAGTTCGTGATGAAGATCGACACCGCCCTGGCCCGCACGCACTACCTCCCGATCGTGATCGCGGGCGGGATCATGCCGCAGGACTCGGTCTGGGCCGTGGCTGCTCGGCTCCTCGCCAACGCACGGCGGGAAGTGGAGGCCAAGGTCGCCCACTTCGCCGCCGTCACCGATTCACTGGTCTCGATCGAGTCGCCCGATCCCGGCTTCAACCGCGCCTTCGAGTGGGCCAAGCTCACCCTCGACCGCCAGCGGGTCTGCAACCCCGACCTGGGCTGCGGCCTCGTCGCGGGATACGGCAGGGCGGGCCCGGGCAACTTCCGACCGGGCTTCGGCTGGTACTTCGGAGGCGACGCGGCCATCAACTCCTTCGCGATGGACGCGCTCGGCCAGTTCGACCTGGTGCGCGAGGGGCTCGCGTTCCTCGGCCGCTACCAGCGCGCCGACGGGAAGATTCCGCACGAGATCTCCCACTCGGCCGGCCGGCTCCCCTGGTGGACCGACTACCCCTACACCTGGTATCACGGCGACACCACGCCGTTCTGGATCCTCGCGTGCGCGGAGTACTGGCGCGCGTCCGGTGACCGCGCGTGGATCGACACGATGTGGGACAAGCTGCTGCTGGCGTACCGCTGGTCGAGCCGGAGCGACACCGACGGCGACGGGCTGATGGAGAACCCGACTTCGGGGGTCGGGGCGATCGAGGTCGGCAACCTGGCCGACAAGCTCCACACCGACATCTACCTCGCCGGCGTCTGGATCTCGGCCCTCGACGGCCTGCGCGATCTGGCCCGCGAGCGCGGCGACCAGGCGCTCGTCGCCGAGCTTGCGCGCCTGCACGACCGCGCCAGGGCGAGTCTCGAGCAGCAGTTCTGGATGGAGAAGAGCGGCCGCTACGCCTTCGGGCTCCTCGACGGCGGCGCGGGGAAGACGACGCTCAGCGACGCGCTCACCGTGTGGCCGGCCACGGCGATCGCCTTCGGCCAGCTCGATCCCGAGCGGTCGCGGCGGATGATGACCCAGGTGTCCGGCGCCGACATCACCACCGACTGGGGGGTCCGGACCCTCGACCGCCGCCACCCACTCTACGAGCCGCTCCACTACAACAACGGCGCCGTGTGGCCGTTCGTGACCGGCTTCGCGGCGTGGGCCGACTACGAGACCCATCGTGCCTGGGCCGGCTACGACCTGGTCCGGGACATCGCCCGCACCGGCGACGACTTCGCGCTCGGCGTCCAGCCCGAGCTCATGTCCGCGGCCTTCTACGACCCGCTCGACACCGCGATGCCCGACCAGTTCTTCTCGACGTCGATGCTGGTGACGCCGACGCTCCGCGGCCTCGTCGGGTTCCGGGCCGAGGCGTCGCGCTGCCGGGTGACGCTGTCGCCGCAGCTGCCGGCCGACTGGGACTCGCTCACGGTGCGACGGCTCAACGCCGGCTGCGGGAAGCTCGATGTCTCGATCCGGCGCGGGCCCGGCCGCATGGTCCTCCGGCTCCGGCGGTTGGTATCGGGCCGGCCGATCACCGTGGCGCTCGCGCCCACGCTCCCCCTCGGCGCCATCATCGAGGGCGTGATGGTAAACGGACGGGCGGCGACGTTCCGGACCGGGGCGACGCCGCACGATGTGGCGCCCGAGCTCGAGACTTCGCTGGCGGACTCCGCATCGGTCGAGGTCCGCTACCACGGCGGGGCCGAGCTGGTGCCGCAGCAGACGCGCCCGCTGCCCGGGGATCCGACCCGGGGGCTCCGGCTCCTCGACTGGCGGCTCGACCACGGCCGCTACATCGCGACGGTGGAGGGGAGCGGGGAGCAGCGGTTGCGGGTGCGGAGCGGGCTCGACCTCAGGGTGATCGAGGGCGGCAGGCGGGTGGAGCGGAACGGGGAGTTTCTCACCATCGGCGTCTCGCTCGGTCCGGATTCGCCGCGCCGCGCGGTGGTGCTCGCGGAATGAGCCGCCTCGAGTTCGACCTGCCGGGCGCGGTGGCGGTCCTCGAGCGCACGCCGGCCACGCTCCGCGCGATGCTCCGGGGCCTCCAGACCGCCTGGACCGACGCCGACGAGGGTCCCGACACCTGGAGCCCGTGGGCGATCGTCGGCCACCTGATCCACGGGGAGCGTACCGACTGGGTCGCTCGCGCCGAGCTGATCCTGGCGCAGGGCGCGGTGCGCCGGTTCACGCCGTTCGACCGCGAGGCCCAGTTCCGCGAGAGCCGGGGCCAGCCGCTCGCCGCCCTTCTCGACCAGTTCGAGCAGCTCCGCGCGGCGAACCTGAAGCGGGTCGCGGGGTGGCGCCTTTCGGAGGCCGAGCTCACGCTCACGGGTGAGCACCCGGAGCTCGGGCCGGTCACGCTTCGCCAGCTGCTCGCCACGTGGGTGGCCCACGACCTGGGGCACATCGCGCAGATCGCGCGCGTGATGGCACGGCAGTACCGGGACGAGGTCGGGCCGTGGCGCGCGTATCTGCCCGTTCTCGATCGTTGAGCGTGGTTCCGCCGGTTGAGCCGATGCCCCGCGGCCGGGAGACTGGCTGGAGCGCCTCCGGGGGGGTATCCTCCGAGGCCGGATCCCCTCCAACAGACCGAGCGTCCGTGATCGATTCCCTCGACTGCGTCGTGTGCCGTTGAGCGACGCCGCCGCTCGCCT
>JAICVB010000036.1 GCA_025935545.1 Gemmatimonadales bacterium | reverse complement strand
CGCATCCTGCCGCTGATCGGCATCGTGCTCGACGCCGCGCGGGAACGCGCGCTCCTGTCGGAGGAGCTGGCCAGTCGCTACGAGGAGATCGATCTCCTCTACGCCATCAGCGAAATCCTCGGACGCACGGTGAGCCTCGAAGAGGCGGCGGAGATCATCGTGCGCGACGTGAGCGCCGTGGTGGGCGCACGGCGGGCGTCCATCATGGTGTTCGAGGAGGAGGGAGGCGTGCTGCGGACGGTGGCGGAACGCGGCTTCGACAGCGCGGGGCAGGGCGTCGTCGCCGTCGGGGACGACTGCTCCGTCGCTGCCCGCGTCTTCCGCGAGCGCCGCATCCTCGCGCACGATCCCGCGAATCCCGCCGACGACGGCGGCAGCTGCGGCGAGGATCGCGGCTATCGGGGCGAGGCCTACCTCAGCGTTCCCATCTCCTATTCGGGGCCTGGCGGGCCGGGCCGCTGCGTCGGCGTCATCAACCTCACCGACCGCATCGGCGGCGACCGCTTTACCAACGGCGACCGGAAGCTCGTCGGAGCCATCGCGAACCAGATCGGCGCCGCGATCGAGAATGCGCGCCTGGTCCAGCTCGACCGCCGCCAGCAGCGGCTCCGACGGGAGCTCGAGCTGGCCCACGACCTCCAGCTTCGACTCCTGCCGTCACCGGCGGTCCTCCAGGGCGACGCGCAGGTCGCCGCGCGCTGCGTGCCGGCGGAGTCGGTCGGCGGGGACTTCTACACCTTCTCGCGACTGGGCCGCGGACGCGTCGGTGTCATGCTCGGCGACGTGGCGTCACACGGCTTCTCGGCCGCACTCGTGATGGCGCTGGTGCTCTCCGCCGCCGGCATCCACGCGGCGTCGTCCACGTCCCCCGAGGAAACGCTGGTGGCGCTGCTGGACGGGATCGAGACCGAGCTCGCGAAGGCCGAGATGTACCTCACCGTCTTCTACGGCGTCTTCGAGCCCGAGTCCCGCCGGCTCTGCTACGCCAACGCGGGCCATGCCTGGGCCTGGCGGATTCCCGCCACGGGACCGGCGGAGCGGCTCGCCGCGACGGCACCTCCCCTCGGCCTCGCGCCGGCCGCGAGCATCGAGCAGCGCGACATCCCGTGGTCGCGGGGGTCCGATCTCCTCTGTCTCTGCACCGATGGCCTGATCGAGGCGCGGAAGGAGGAGGGCGAGACCTACGGCGAGGCCAGACTGCTCGCGGCGGTGGCCGCTCGGCGGGCGGACCCCCCCGATGCCATCGTGCGCGCGGTGATGGAGGACGTGGCGGAGTTCAGCGCGGCGCCGCGCGACGACCGGACGCTCCTCATCCTCCGGATCTGACGCCGGTGCGCACCAAGCGCCGACTTGGGCAGCACTTCCTGCATGACCCGAGGCTCCTGGCCCGCATCGCCGCGGCCACCGGCGCCGGCCCGGGCGACACGGTGCTCGAGATCGGACCCGGGCCGGGCGGCCTCACTGTCGCACTCGCGGCAACCGGGGCGCGGGTGGTGGCGATCGAGCGTGACGCGGACCTCGTCGGCCCGCTCCGCGCGCGGCTGCCTGGCGTGGTGGTGGCCGAGGGTGACGCGCTCGAGGTCGACTGGCATGGGCTCGCCGGCGCCGGCCGCTTCATCGTCGCGGGCAACATCCCCTACAACATCACCTCGCCGCTGATCGACAAGGCGCTCGAGGCGCCGCTCCCCGTCCGCATCGTGTTCCTGGTGCAGCAGGAAGTGGCGGAGCGGATCGCGGCGGCCGCGGGTGACGAGGCGTACGGGGCGCTGAGCGTGGGTGTCCAGGCGGTGGCGCGGGTCGAGCGGCTCTTCGGCGTTCCGGCCGGAGCGTTCGTCCCGGCGCCGCGCGTGGACTCGGCCGTCGTCCGCATCACGCCGCTGGCCGATCCGCTGATCGCTCCCGAGAGCGGCCCGAGCTTCCGGGTCATGGTGGTCGGCCTCTTTGCCTATCGCCGGAAGCAGATGCTCCGGGGCCTCCGCGAGCTCACGGGCTGGCCGGCCGGCCGCGCCGGTGCGGCACTCGGTCGGGCGGGGATCGAGCAGGAGGTGAGGGTCGAGGCGGTGACCGCGTCGGCGCTTGCGCGGCTTCACGCCGCACTCGTTGACGATGGATGGGAGCCGGACTAGCTTTGTGAAACATTTCACAAAAATGGTCCATGCGCAAAGTTGCCGAATCCACCATCCGCCGGCTCTCGCTCTATCTTCGCTTTCTGGAGGAGTTCGAGGGGCAGGGCATGGCGACGGTCAGCTCCGAGGCGCTGGCTTCCCGCGGCGGGACCACGTCGGCCCAGGTGCGGAAGGACCTCTCGTTCTTCGGCTCGTTCGGGAAGCGTGGCCTGGGCTATCCGGTGCCGGAGCTGGTGGAGCGGCTTCGCGCCATCCTGGGGCTCACCCGGCGCTACAACGTCGCGATGATCGGCGCGGGCAAGATCGGGAGCGCGCTGGTGCAGTATCGCGGCTTCCGGCAGCGCGGCTTCGACATCGTGGCGATCTTCGATGTGGATCCCGCGAAGATCGGCCGCCAGTGGAACGGCCTCACCATCCTCGACATCGCGACCCTCGAGTCCGCCTTCCCGCCCGGCGGCATCGACATGGCGGTCCTGGTGACGCCGGCCGAGGCGGCCCAGCCGCTCACCGACCGTCTGGTGCGGCATGGGGTGAAGGCGATCCTGAATTTCGCGCCGGTCCAGCTGGTGGTGCCGGAAGATGTGGTGGTGAAGACGGTCAACCTCGCCCTGGAGCTCGAGACGCTGAGCTACGCGCTCGCCAGCCGCTGACGCCTTTGCCGGGGGCGCGGCCCCCCCGCTAGCTTTCCGGTCCCCATGCCCCGCGTCCACGTCACGTCCGAAATCGCCGAGCTCGAATCCGTCCTGGTGCACACGCCGGGCCGGGAGCTCGAGGCCGTCACTCCCGGCAACCGGGAGGACTATCTCTACGACGACATCATCGAGATCGAGGCGGCCCAGCGCGAGCACCGGCAGTTCGCCGCGGTGCTCGAGCGGTTCAGCCGGGTGCATCAGGTGCGCGAGCTCCTGGTCGAGGTGGTGGCGCAGGCCGAGGCGCGGGACTTCCTCATCTCGCGGACGATGGACGTCATCCCTTCCGATGCACTGGCGCAGCGGCTCGCCGCGCTGCCGGCCGACCAGTTCGTCGCGATGCTCATCGAGGGGGTGGAGGAGGAGAGCGGTCCCATCTCCCGCGCGCTGAACGAAGTCGGCTACGCCCTCCCGGCGCTGCCCAACCTCTTCTTTCCCCGGGACATCGGCATGGTCGTGGGCGACCATGTCGTCGTCGGCTCGATGCGCTACGGGGTGCGCTGGACCGAGGAGATGCTGATCAAGGCCCTCTTCCGGTTCCACCCGGAGCTCGAGAACGCGGGCATCCTCTACGACGGCTCGGAGGAGCGGCGCAGCAACTACACTCTCGAGGGGGGGGACGTCCATCACCTGCGGGAGGACCTGCTGGTCGTCGGCTTCAGCGAGCGCAGCTCGCCGGCGGCGCTCGACCAGCTCTGCGACGTCGTCTTCTCGCGGGGCCGCGTGACCGACGTGCTCGTCGTGGTGATGCCGAAGGCGCCGACCGCCATCCATCTCGACATGATCTTCAGCCAGCTGGACCACGAGCTGTGCGTCGTCTACCCGCCGTACTTCATCGGCGCGGAGCGGCTGGCGGTGCTGCATCGCCGCCGCGGGACCGACGGGGTGCGGGAGATGCCGAACATCTTCGCGGCGCTCGCGGAGGTGGGGCTGCCGCTCGCGCCGGTCTTCGCGGGCGGCAGCCACCGCACCACGCAGGACCGCGAGCAGTGGAGCTCGGCCTGCAACTTCCTCGCGGTGCGGCCGGGCCAGATCCTGAGCTACGTGCGGAACGATGCGACGCTGGCCGAGCTCGCCGCGCACGGCTTCCGCCTGGTGTCGTCCACCGACTTCCTCACCGGGAACGATACCGTGAAGCCGGGGGAGCGCGCGGTCATCACGATCCTCGGCGCCGAGATGGTGCGCGGCGGCGGCGGCCCGCGCTGCATGACCCTTCCGCTCCGGCGCGGCGCCGGGTGACCGGGGTCGCGTCCCACCCGCGGGGCACGCTGATCGACCGCGTGCTCGAGCTGCTCCGGCACGGGCCGGCGCGGCCGCTGCAGGTGTGCGGCGAGGTGCTCGACCTGGCCGGCGCGCCGGAGGCGGTGGCCGACCGGCTCGTGCTCGCGCTCCTGGGCGCCGATCCGCGGGTGCGCCAGCTCCCCGACGGGCGCTGGTCGCTGCTGGCCGAGGCCCAGGGGTCGCCGCTCCTCGAGGAGTGCGCGTTCGCGGTGGTGGACGTGGAGACCACGGGGATGCGCGCGAATGGCGCCGACCGGGTCACCGAGATCGCCGTCGCGGTGGTCCACGGCAGCCGCCGCGAGGTGGTGTTCGATACGCTGGTGAATCCGGGCCGGCCGATCCCGCGCGCCATCTGCGCCATCACCAACATCACCGACGAGATGGTGCGTCACGCGCCGGCCTTTCGCGACATCGCCGACCAGGTCCTGGCGGCGCTCGCCGGCCGGGTATTCGTGGCGCACAACGCGCGCTTCGACTGGGCCTTCCTCAGCGCCGAGGTCCGCCGCGCCCGGGACCTCGCGCTCGACGGCCCGCAGCTCTGCACCGTCCGCCTCGCGCGGCGCCTGGTGCGCGAGGTGCGCTCCTGCGGCCTCGACAACCTCTGCCACCATTTCGGCTTCGAGAACATGGCGCGGCACCGCGCGGCCGGCGATGCGCTGGTCACGGCCGAGCTGCTGGGTCATCTGCTCGACCGGGCCCGCGAGCAGGGCGCGCGGACACTGCAGGACCTGGATACCCTCCAGAAGTCGAGCCTCGGCACCCGGCGTCGGAAGCGGCGCGCCTCGCCCAGCGCGCCGCGGGCGGACTCGTGTCCCGAAGGGCCCGCATGACGCTGGTTCGATCCTTCGAGATCGGGTCGCTCCGCTGCCACACGCTCGAGGGCGGGCTCCAGCGGCTCGACGGCGGGGCGATGTTCGGCGTGGTGCCGCGCGTCCTCTGGGAAACGAAGGCGCCGCCCGACGAGCGGCACCGGATCCCGCTCGCGATGCGCTGCCTCCTGGTCGAGCATCCCGAGGGCCTCGTGCTGGTGGATACCGGCGCCGGCAACAAGGATGATCAGGCCTTCCGCGACATCTACGGCATGGAGAACGCGGGGAGGCGGGGCGCCACGCAGCTGGAGGACGCGCTCGCGGCGGCAGGCTTCGCGCCGGGTGACGTGCGGTGGGTGATCAACACGCATCTGCACTTCGATCACGCGGGCGGCAACACCCGGCTCGATCCCGCCGGCGGGCCGCCGCTCCTCTCCTTTCCGAACGCCACGTACGTGGTCCGCCGCGACGAGCTGGCGTTCGCGCGGCACACCAACGAGCGCACCCGCGCGAGCTACCTCCCGCCCAACTTCGAGCCGGTCAGCGACGCGGGCCGCTGGCAGCTGGTGGACGAGGACCGTGAGTTCCTGCCGGGCATCCACCTGCGGCTCACGCCGGGCCACGTCCCGTTCCACCAGGCCGTCCTGGTCCGCAGCGGCGGCGACACGGCGGCCTTCGTCGCCGACCTCATCCCGACCACCGTCCACCTCCGGCTTCCCTGGATCATGGGCTACGACCTGGAGCCGCTCCGGACGCTCGAGACCAAGCGCGCACTCCTGGCCGAGGCGGTGCGCGAGCGCTGGCTCCTGGTGTTCGAGCACGATCCGGAAATCCCCTTCGGCCGGGCCGTGGCCGAGGGGAAGCAGGTGCGGCTGGACCGTTGACTTATCCGGCGGCCGGGCCTACACTTCCCGCCGTTCAAGCGGGCCGGCATCAGCGGCCCCACCCTCGAGCCTGCCGGCAGGCAGTGTGACCGGGTCCTGGCAACTGGCGGACGGCCTCCCTGCGGGCGGGCGTCCTTCGTGCTCGGACATCCGGCTGGCTCCGGATGTCCCTTTTCTTTTTATGGCTGGAGGTACGACTGTCGACTAACGATCGCGAAAAGCGGACCCGCATCAATCGAATGATCCGCATCAGCCCGGTCCGGGTGATCACGGCGGATGGCGAACAGCTGGGCGTGCTGCCGATCGAGGAGGCGCTCGCGGCGGCTCAGGAGCGCGGGCTCGATCTGGTGGAGGTCGCCCCGACCGCCCGGCCCCCCGTGGTCAAGATCATGGACTACGGCAAGTTCAAGTTCGAGGAGGCGAAGGCGGCGCGCGCGGCCAAGAAGAAGCAGCACGTGATTCTGCTCAAGGAAGTGAAGTACCGCCCGGGCATCGACGATCACGACTTCGACTTCAAGACCCGCCACGCCCGCGAGTTCCTGGGCGAGGGCAACAAGGTCAAGGTCACGATGATGTTCCGCGGCCGGCAGATCGCGCACATCGAGCTGGGCAAGGCCGTCCTCGACCGGGTGGCGGCGGAGCTCGCCGACATCGGGAAGGTCGAGATGGACGCCAAGCTCGAAGGCAAGAACATGACGATGGTACTGGGGCCGCGCTGACCGGTCCGCACATTCAGGAGCGACGATGCCGAAGATGAAGACGAAGCGCGCGGCCATGAAGCGCTTCAAGAAGACGGGGTCGGGGGAGCTCAAGCGCTTCCACGCCAACCACAGCCACATCCTGACCAAGAAGACGCGCAAGCGGAAGAATCGCCTCAAGAAGGGCGATGTCGTCAGCTCGGCTGACTTCCCGCGCGTGAGCCGCCTCCTCCAGGCGTAAGGGGAATACTGTCATGCCTCGCGTAAAGAACGGCGTCGCCCACCACGCCCGGAAAAAGAAGATCATGGAAGCCGCCAAGGGTGCCCGCGGCGGCCGGAGCAAGCTGTACAAGGCGGCCAAGGAGACGGTCGAGCGCGGCATGCGCTACGCCTACCGCGACCGCCGCAAGAAGAAGGGGGAGTTCCGCGCGCTCTGGATCACGCGCATCAACGCCGCCGCCCGGCTCCACGGCCTGAGCTACAGCCGCCTCATGGCGGGGCTCAAGACGGCGGGCGTGGACGTGAACCGCAAGGTGCTCGCCGACCTCGCCGTGCACGACCTCGAGGCGTTCGGCAAGCTGGCCGAGCTGGCCCGGGGTCCCGAGGCATAGCCCCGGGGCGCGCCTGACCTGGTACCTTCCGGGGCTGCCTGCCGGGTGCGGGCAGCCCCGAGCACATCCGTCCTCCTGCCCTCGCCGTCCATGACCGAGCCGCGCCACGATCCATCGGACCTCTCGCCGCTCCGGGCGCGCCTCGCGCGCGTCGGCGCGCTCGATGCCGCGGCGCTCGCGGCCGAGCGGATCGCGGTGCTGGGCCGGAAGGGCGGGGAGCTGACGGCGCTCCTCCGGACCCTGCCGTCCCTCGAGGCCGATGCCCGCCGCGCCTTCGGCGCGGCGGTGAACGAGCTCAAGCAGGCCTTCGAGGCGGCCTTCGATGCGCGCGCCGCGGCGCTCGACGCCGCGCGTCGCGCGCGCGAGGCGGCGGGGATCGATCTCACCATGCCGGGCCGGGGCCGCTGGATCGGCGCCGAGCATCCCGTCACGCGCGTGATCGCCGAGATCGTGGAGCTCTTCCGCGAGCTCGGCTTCGTCGTGGCGACCGGCCCCGAGGCCGAGACGGAGTGGTACAACTTCGGTGCGCTCAACTTCCCGGCCGATCATCCCGCGATGGACATGCACGACACCCTGTACCTCGACGTGCCCGAGGTCCCGGGCGATCGCGGCGGGCGCGTGCTGCTACGCACGCACACCTCGCCGGTGCAGATCCGCACGCTGCTCGAATCGGGCCCGCCAGTGCGTGTGGTCATTCCCGGCCTCGCCTACCGGAACGACCCCTTCGACGCCTCGCACGCGCCCGCGTTCACCCAGATCGAGGGCCTCGCGGTGGACGAGGGGATCTCGTTCGTGGACCTCAAGGCGACCCTCGGCCACTTCGCGCGCCGCTTCTTCGCGGCCGATACCCGCGTGCGGTTCCGTCCCTCCTTCTTCCCGTTCACCGAGCCGTCGGCGGAGATGGACGTGGGCTGCCAGATCTGCGGCGGCCGCGGCTGCGCCGCCTGCAAGGGCACGGGCTGGATGGAGATTCTCGGCTGCGGCATGGTGCACCCGAACGTCCTGAGCAACTGCGGCGTGGACGCCGAGCGGTTCACCGGCTTCGCCTTTGGCATGGGGCCGCACCGGATCGCCATGCTCCGCTACGGCATCCCCGACATCCGCCTCCTCTACGAGGGGGACATGCGCTTTCTCGGCCAGCTCGGAGGCGGTCGGTGAACGTCTCCGTCAACTGGCTGAGCGAGTTCCTCCGGCGGCCGCTCGATGCGGCGGAGGTGGCCGCGCGCCTTGGCTCCCTCGGCGCCCCCGCCGATGCGATCGTGCCGCTCCACGCCGGCCTCGGCGACATCGTCGTCGGGCTGGTCGAGTCGGCCGCGCCGCACCCCAATGCGGATCGCCTGCGGGTCTGCGTGGTGGACGACGGCTCGGGCACGCGCCGGAGCGTGGTCTGCGGGGCGCCGAACGTCACGGCGGGCCGGCGCTACCCGTTCGCGCCCGTGGGCGCAACCCTTCCCGGCGGCCTCCGGATCGAGAAGCGGAAGCTCCGCGGCGAGGTCTCGGAGGGCATGCTGTGCTCGGCGCGCGAGCTTGGCCTGGGCGACGATCATCACGGCCTGTGGGAGCTGGACACCGACGCGGCCCCCGGGACCCCGCTCGGCGCCGCCGTCCCGCTCGCCGACACCCGGCTGGTGCTCGACGTGGGCCCCAACCGGCCGGACCTCCTCGGACACAAGGGCGTGGCGCGCGAGCTCGCCGCATCGTACGGTGTGCAGTTCCGGCTCCCGCAGCTGCCGGGCTCCGGCGGCGGGACCATGGCGGCGCCCGCCCGCGCCGGCGCCGCCGGGGCAACCGGTGGCGTTGCCGTCCGGATCGAGGATGCGGACGGCTGCGGCCGCTTCCTCGGCGCCGTGCTGCGCGGCGTTCGCATCGGGCCTTCGCCCGACTGGCTCGCGCGGCGGCTCGAGGCCGTCGGAGTGCGCTCGATCAACAACGTCGTGGACGCCACCAACTACGTCATGTTCGAGCTCAACCAGCCGATGCACGCCTATGACCTCGCCACGCTTCGGGGAGCGCGCATCGCGGCGCGCCGCGCGCGGGCCGGGGAGCGGCTGCGGACCCTCGACGGCGTCGATCGCGCCCTGGACGAGGAGATGACCGTCATCGCCGACGCGGAAGGCGCGATCGGCGTCGCCGGCGTGATGGGCGGGATGGGGTCCGAGGTTTCCGCCGAGACGCGGGACCTCTTCCTCGAGTGCGCCTGGTTCGACCCCGCGCGGGTGCGGCGCACGCGCCGCGCGCTCGGGCTCAGCACCGAGGCGAGCTTCCGCTTCGAGCGCGGCGTGGACCGGTGGAACGGTGCCGAAGCGCTCCGGCGCTGCGTCGAGCTGATCCAGCTCACCGCGGGCGGCGACCTCGCCCCCGATCCGGTGGATCTCGCATCGGCGGTGACGCATCCGCCGCGCATCTTTCTCCGGCCCTCGCGTGTGGCCCAGGTGCTCGGCGTCGAGCTCACCTGGAGCGAGATCGAGCGCTGCCTGGTCGCAGTCGGCGCCACCGTCGTGTCGAAGCCGGACGACGGCCGCATCGCAGTGGATGTGCCCGGATGGCGGCCCGACCTCGTGACGGAGATCGACCTGGTCGAGGAGGTCGCGCGGATCCACGGCTACGACGCGATTCCGGACGACCTCCGGCCGGCGCGCCCCGGCGCCCAGCGCGAGGACCCCGCGTTCGGCCGCGCCGCCCAGCTCCGCCGGGCGCTCGTCGCCGAAGGCCTCTTCGAGGCGGCGGCACTGCCGATGACGGGCGCCGCCGCCGACAGCGTGCGCATCCTGAACCCCCTCGCCGCCACCGAGGGCCACCTTCGCGCCAGTCTCCTGCCGGGCCTGGTCCGGCTGGTGGAGCTCAACTGGGCGTCGCAGGTGCGTGATGTCCGTCTCTTCGAAATCGGGACCGTCTTCGCCCAGGGAGAGTCCGGCGCACCACCGCGCGAGACGCTCCGCCTCGCGGCCGTGATCACCGGCGCCCGCGCGCCCGCGCACTGGAGCGACTCCGCGCGCACCGACTGCGACATCTGGGACCTCAAGGGCCTCTTCGAGCGGGTCGGAGCGCTCGTCGCGCCCGGCAACGCGATCGTGCCCGTGGGGGGCGCACTGGTGGCGAGGCTGGACGGCCGGGATGCGGGCCGCGCCGGTCCCCTCGACGCGGACGCGCCGCCGTGGGCCGCGCCGCTGTTCGGGCTCGAGCTCGAGGTGCAGGTCGGCGTCGGGACGGCGGCAGCCTACCGCCCGCTGCCCGTCACTCCGGCCGTGGGGCGCGACGTCACGCTGCTCCTGCCCGAGGAACTGGCGGCCGCGCGTGTCACGGCCGAGCTCGCGGGTGCGGGAGAGCCGCTGCTGGAGGCGGTGGCGGTCACCGGCGAATACCGGAGCGGCGACTTGCCCGGCGGGCGCCGGAGTGTCACGTTCCACCTGACCTTCCGTGCCACGGACCGTACACTGGAGACACCCGAAGTGGACCGGGCGGAGTCCCGCCTGCTCGGCATGCTCGACCGCGAGCTCGGTGTGCACCGCCGCGACCAGGGCGCCCCGGCGCCGGAGCGATGACCGTGTCCTACACATACGAACGGCCCGACCTCAAGGCGGTCGAGGATCTCGAGAAGCTGCTGCGCCACCTCTCGGAGGAGGTCGCCGGGTGGCGCCGCCGCACGCTCAAGGCCGAGGCCGAGCTGCAGGAGATGCGGTCCCTCGGCGGCGCGTCGGCCGGCCCCGAGCTGGGACAGGCGCGGCAGCGGCTGATCGAGCTGGAGACCGAGAACGCCATGCTGCGCCAGCGGGTGGACGCCGCAAAGGATCGGGTCAAGGCGCTCGCCGGCCGCGTCACCTTCCTCGAGCAGGCGGCCGAGGTGGCGCCATGACCGCGCCGAAGAGCGCGGTGCGCGTGCTGATCGGCGGCGAGGAATACGCCGTCCGATCGGAGCTGCCGCCCGAGTACACCCGCGAGGTGGCCGCGTACCTCGACGCGGCGCTCAAGCGGGTCCGGGACATGTTGCCGATGGTCGAGTCGCACAAGGCGGCGATCCTCGCCGGGCTCGCCATCACCGACGAGCTGTTCCAGGCACGGCGGGGCGACCGCGAGGTCGCGGCGCGGCTGAGCGCCGCGGCCGACGAGATCGCGCGGCTCCTGCCGCCGGCCAAGCGCGCCTCGCGCGCGCCCGCGGCGTCCGCGCCCGAATGAGCGACACCGTGCTCGCGCTGATCGCCGGCCTGTCGGCCGGTCTCGCCGTCGCGCTCGGATTCATCCTTCTCTACACCCGGAGCCAGCGCCGCTCCGCCAGCGGCATCCTTGCCACCGCGCAGGCGGAAGCCGATCGCCTGCGTGGCGAGGCCGTGCGCGAGAGCGAATCGGCGCGCACCGCCTCGCAGCTCGCGGCCAAGATGGAAGCGCTCAAGCTGCGGGAGGACGCCGATCGCGACCTGGCGCGCCGCCGGGAGGAGTTCGAGCGGCTGGAACGGCGGATCGAGGACCGCGGCCGGCTGCTCGACCGGAAGCTCGAGGAGGCCGAGACCCGCGACCGCGGCTTCAGCCGCCGCGAGGAGACGCTGGCGCAGCGGGAGCTGGCGCTCCGGACCCGCGAGACCGAGCTGGAGCGGCTGGCGCAGGAGCAGCGTGCGCGACTCGAGCGCGTCGCCGGCCTCACCGCGGAGGAGGCCCGCCGCGAGATCCTCCAGCGGGTGGAGGACGAGGCCCGAAGCCAGGCCGCGGCACTCGCGCGCGAGATCCGGGAACAGGCGCGGAAGGGCGCGGATCGCGAGGCGCGGCGGATCATCGCGATGGCGGCGCAGCGCCTCGCGGCCGAGCATACCGCCGAGACGACGGTGGCCGCGGTCACGCTGCCCAACGACGAGATGAAGGGCCGGATCATCGGCCGCGAGGGGCGGAACATCCGCGCCTTCGAGACCGCGACCGGCGTGGACGTCATCATCGACGATACGCCCGACACCGTCGTCATCTCCTGCTTCGACCCGATCCGGCGCGAGGTGGCGCGGCGCTCCCTCGAGGCGCTCATCGTGGACGGGCGGATTCATCCGGGGCGCATCGAGGAGCTCGTCGCCAAGTCGCAGAAGGAGCTGGACGCGCAGCTGGTCGAGCTGGGCGAGCAGGCGGCGTTCGAGACCGGCGTGAACGGGCTGCATCCGGAGCTGATCCGCCTCATCGGACGGATGCGGTATCGCACCTCCTACGGGCAGAACATCTTCGACCACTCGAAGGAAGTCGCCTGGCTCGCCGGGATGATGGCGGCCGAGCTGCACCTCGACGTGGCGCTGGCCAAGCGGGGCGGGCTGCTGCACGACGTCGGCAAGGTGCTGACCCACGACCATGAGGGCACCCACGTCGAGCTCGGCGTGGAGATGGCCCGCAAGTACGGCGAGAGCGCGGCGGTGATCAACTGCATCGAGGCGCACCACGACGACGTCCCGCACGAGAGCGCCGAATCGGTGCTGGTGCAGGCGGCCGACGCGATCAGCGGCGCGCGGCCCGGCGCCCGGCGCGAGGCCTTCGAGAGCTACGTGAAACGGCTCACCCGCCTGGAGGAGATCGCGAACGGCTTCGCGGGCGTCGAGAAGAGCAACGTCATCCAGGCGGGGCGGGAGATCCGCGTGATCGTGACCCCGAGCGAGGTGGATGACGGTGCCGCGACCCAGCTCTCCGAGACCATCGCGAGGAAGATCGAGAACGAGCTGCAGTACCCCGGGCAGATTCGAGTCGTGGTGATCCGGGAGACCCGCGCCGTGGACATCGCCCGGTGACGGCCCGGCTGCTGGACGGCGTCGCGATCGGCCGCGAGATCCGCGCCGAAGTGGCGACGCGCGTGGCCGGGCTGGCGGGACGCGGACGGGTGCCCGGCCTCGCGGTGGTGCTCGTGGGCGAGGATCCGGCCAGCCAGGTGTACGTCCGGTCCAAGGGCAAGGCCTGCGCCGAGGCCGGGATGCACTCCGAGACGGTCCGGCTTCCGGCCGCGACGACCGAGGATGAGCTCCTTGCCGTGATCGATCGCCTGAACGCGGATCCGGCGATTCACGGGATGCTCGTGCAGCTGCCGCTGCCGAAGCAGGTCAACAGCGAGCGCGTGCTCCGGCGGATCGATCCGGCCAAGGACGTGGACGGGTTCCATCCCGTGAACGTCGGCAAGCTCGTGCTGGGCGACCCGACCGCGTTCCGCCCCGCCACTCCCTACGGCGTGCAGCAGATGCTGGTGCGCTCGGGGATCGAGACGAAGGGGGCCCACGCGGTGATCGTGGGCCGCTCGACCATCGTCGGGCGTCCCATGGCCAACCTCCTCATGCAGGACGGGCCCGGCGCCAACGCCACGGTGACCGTCTGCCATTCCCGCTCGCGCGACCTCCCCGGGATCACCCGCACCGCCGACATCCTGATCGTGGCGATCGGCAAGCCGGAGTTCGTCACCGCCGACATGGTGCAGCCGGGCGCCGTCGTGATCGACGTGGGCATCAATCGCGTGGATGACGCGGCCTCATCGAAGGGCTACCGCCTGGCCGGCGACGTCGCCTTTGCGGAGGTCGCCGAGCGGGCGTCGGCCATCACGCCCGTGCCCGGCGGGGTCGGACCGATGACCATCGCCATGCTGCTGCGCAACACCCTTCAGGCCATGGAGCAGGCGGACGCGCGCTAGCCGCCTGCCGATCCCCGATGACGACGACGCTTTCCCTCGACACCCCCGTTCCCGCGCAGGACGTCTGGTCCGTCTCCCAGGTGACCGCCGCCGTCCGCCGCCTCCTCGACCGCAACCTCGGCGCCGTGTGGGTCCGGGGCGAGGTCGTGCAGTGCAAGGCCTGGTCGAGCGGTCACTGGTACTTCACGCTCCGCGACGCCAGGAGCCAGGTGCGCTGCTGCATGTGGAAGCAGCAGGCGGCAAGGGCCGGCCGGCCGCCGGAGGACGGCACCGAGGTGTATGTCCTCGGCACCCCCGGGCTCTGGGAGGAGAAGGGCGAATTCCGCCTGATCGCGACCGCGGTCATCCCCACGAGCGCGATCGGACTGCAGCAGCAGGAGCTCGAGCGCGTGAAGGCGGCGCTGCAGCGCGACGGCCTCTTCGAGGCATCCCGCAAGCGGCCGATTCCCGCGTTTGCCCGCTGCGTCGCCGTGGTGACGAGCCTCGATGGCGCGGCGCTCCGGGACGTGACGATCGTCATCCGCCGGCGCTGGCCCTGCAGCCGCCTCGCGGTGGTCGGCGCCCGCGTGCAGGGGGACGGGGCCGAGGCGGAGCTGGTGCGCGCGCTCGGGGTCGTCAACCGGCTGGCGGACGTGGACGTGTGCATCATCGGCCGGGGCGGCGGCGCGCGGGAGGACCTCGCCGTCTTCAACAGCGAGGCGGTCTGCCGCGCGCTCGCCGCGGTGCGAGTGCCGACCATCTCCGCCGTGGGGCACGCGACCGACGTCGCGCTCACCGACTTCGTGGCCGACCTCCGGGCGCCGACCCCTTCTGCCGCCGCCGAAGCCGCCGTGCCCGACCGGCTCGACGTGGATCGTCGCCTCGGCAGCCTCGCGTCGCGCCTCGCGAGCGGACTCTCGCTCCGGACGAGCCTTGCCGCCGAGCGCCTGGAGCGGACGGCGGACCGGCTTGGCTGCGCGATGGACGACGTCATCACGAGCCGGAAGCACCGGGCCGAACGGGCCGCGGCGCAGCTCGAGGCGCTGAGCCCGCTCCGTGTCCTCGCCCGCGGGTACGCCGTTGCGACGGCCGATGGTCGCGTCCTCCGGCGGCGCGATGCCTTCGTCCCGGGTCAGCGGTTCGATCTCCGGGTGGCCGACGGCACCGTGGCGGCGCGGGTGGAGGACGCATGAGCGACGCGCAACCGGAGTCCCGCGACACGGTCTCGCTCGGCCGCGAGCTGGAGCAGCTCGAGGAGATCGTCCGCCGCCTCGAAGCCGAGGACGTCGACCTCGACGAGGCCCTCGCGCTCTTCGAGGAGGGTGTGCGTCGCCTTCGCGCCGCGCGGGACCGCCTGGCCCAGGCGGAGCTCAAGGTGCAGTCGGTGATGGAGAGCGCGGCGGGCGACCTCACCGCGAGTGATCTCGACGTCTGACGCGGCTGCCGCGGCAGCGCTGCTGGCCGAGGCCCGCGATGCGACCGACCGGCGCCTGGCCCGCTGGGCTGACCGCCTGCGCCTGCGGGTCGGCGGCCGGGACGGGGATGCCCTCGCCTACGCGCTCGCGAGCCCCGGCAAGCGCGTGCGGGCGGCGCTGGTGCTCGCGGCCTACCGCGCCGCCGGCGGCGCGGCACCCGGTATTGACGGTGTCGCTGCCGCGGTCGAGACGGTGCACACCTACTCCCTCGTGCACGACGACCTCCCCTGCATGGACGATGACGACCTCCGCCGCGGCCGCGCCACCACCCACCGCGCCTTCGATCTCGCCACCGCCACGCGCGTCGGCTTTCTGCTGGTTCCGGTCGCGGCAGAGGTGCTGAGCGAGGCGGCCGGGGAGCTGGGCCTCGGTGCCGCCGCGCTCGGGCGGATGGCAACCGAGCTCTTCCGCGCCGGCGGCGTGGAGGGAATGGTGGGAGGGCAGTGGCTCGACCTCGAGGCGGAGGGCCACCGGCTCGACCTCGCGTCGCTCATCGCGGTGCATCGGGGCAAGACCGGCGCACTGATCCGCGCCTCGTGCGTCCTGGGCGGCATGGCGGCGTCGGCCGGGCCGACGGAGCTCTCAGCCCTTGCCGCTTTCGGCGACGACGTCGGTGTCGCCTTCCAGATCGCCGACGACGTCCTCGACGCGACCGCGACCAGCGAGACGCTGGGCAAGACCGCCGGGCGCGATCTCGCCCTCAACAAGTCCACCTACGCGCAGGTCCTGGGGGTGGACGGTGCGAGGGCGGAGGCGGGGCGACTGGCCGAGCGTGCCCTCGGCCATCTCGCCGGCAGCGGCTGCGCCACGGCGTCGCTCGCCGTCCTGGCCGATTATATTGTCACGCGGAGCTCGTGACTTTCATATCGGACCCACCATGACGCTGCTCGAGGGCATTCACGGCCCCGAAGACCTCAGGCGCCTTCGGCGCGACCAGCTGCCCGAGCTCGCGGCGGAGATCCGCGCCCGCCTCATCGAACAGTGCTCGATCACCGGCGGCCACATCGGCGCCAGCCTCGGCGTGGTCGAGCTCGCCATCGCGCTCCTCTACGAATTCGACTCGCCTACCGACAAGGTGGTCTGGGACGTCGGGCATCAGGCGTACGCCTGGAAGCTCCTGACCGGCCGGAACACCGGCTTTCCGTCGCTGCGCCAGGCGGGCGGGATCTCCGGCTTCCTCAAGCGGACCGAGAGCCCGCACGACCAGTTCGGTGTCGGTCACCGGCAGCAACAGCATCACCCAGCCGGCCGGCGGCGTCACGGCCGCCAACGGCGTCGCGGCGGCGACGGTGAGCTCCTCCGAGGCCGGCATCAAGACCGTGACCGCCACGATCAACGGCACCACGGTGACGCAGACGGCCACCCTCACGGTGAATCCGGCCGCGCCGTCGGCCGGTCATTCGAGCCTGAGCGCCGCGCCCGCCGGGATCGCGGCGGTGACGGGCACGTCCACGGTTACCGTCACCGTGCGCGATGCCTTCGACAATCCCGTGCCGGGCGCCACGGTCCTGCTGGCGGCCACGGGCTCGGGCAATGCGATCACCCAGCCGGTGGGCACGACGAGCGCCCTCGGCGTGTCGATCGGGAGCCTCGCGTCGAGCACCGCCGGCGCGAAAGTCGTCTCCGCCACGGCGGCGCGCGGCGGTCCGCCGGTGGCGATCACCCAGACGGCCACGGTAACGGTCGGGATCGGGAACGCCGATCCGGGCACCTCCACGGTCGCGGTCGTACCGTCCAGCATCACGGTCGGCGTGGGGAGCGCGACGGTCACCGTGACCGCCCGCGACGCCGGTGGCAACACGATCAGCGGCGCGGCCGTCTCGGTGAGCGTGACCGGCAGCGGGAACACCATCACTCCCGCGAGCGGCGCAACGGATGGCAGCGGCGTCTTCAGTGCGTCGCTCTCGAGCCTCGAAAGCGGTGCCAAGACGGTGACCGCATCGGTCAACGGCACCGCACTCACGGCGCAGCCCACCGTGACGGTGAATGCCGCCACGACCACCACGACGCTGAGCCTGAGCGGCAGCACGACGCTCGTGGGACAGCCGGTGACGGCGAGCTGGACCGTGACGCCCCAGGGCAGCGGGACGCCGAGCGGCAACGTGACGGTGAGCGGCGGGGGCGGGAGCTGCAGCGCGGCGGTGGGCGCGGGCAGCTGCGTGCTGGCCGCGACCACGGCTGGGGCCGGCATCGTCTTCACGGCCACCTATGCGGGGGACGGCGACTTCGTCGGGAGCAGCGGCACGGCGACGCGCACCGTCGGCGCGTCCTCCACCACCACCGCCATCACCTCCGACAGCCCCGATCCGTCGAACGCCGGGCAGTCGGTCACCGTGTCGTACACCGTGACGGCCGACGCTCCGGGAGGCGGCACGCCTTCCGGCAGCGTCACCGTCTCGGACGGCGTCAACAGCTGCACCGCGACGGTCGCCGCCGGCAGCTGCGCGGTGGCCCTCTCGACCCTGGGCGCGCGGACGCTCACGGCGAGCTACGCCGGCAACGCGAACTACGCGGCGAGCGCTTCCCCGGGCGCGCCCCACACCGTCCAGGCCAACGGTGCCACGGTGGCCGTCACCGGGCAGACCGTGACCTTCACCGCCACGGTGAGCGGCGGATCGGGGACGCCGGCCGGCACGGTGCAGTTCTCCGACGGCGCCGCCGCGATCAACGGCCCGGTCACCCTGAACGGCAGCGGGGTCGCGCAGACGAGCACGACGCTCTCCGCCGGCAGTCACACCATCACCGCCGGCTACAGCGGGGGCGGGCCGTACGGCCCCGGCAGCGGATCGCTCGCGTACACGGTGAACCGCGGCGGCACGAGCGTCACGATCTCGGGCGACGCCCCCGACCCCTCGGTCGCGGGAGCGAGCTACACGGTGAGCTTCTCCGTGTTCGTCACCTCGCCCGCGTCGGGGACGCCGAGCGGCACGGTCACGGTGTCGGATGGCAGCGTGAGCTGCACCGACGCTGCGCCGGTGGGAAGCTGCGGCCTGGCCTCGCCGACCTCGGGCCCGAAGACGATCACCGTCACCTACGAGGGAGACGCCGACTTCGCCCCGAGCTCGAAGACGGCGAGCCACACCGTCAATGCCGCGACGGCGACCGTGGCAGTCGCGAGCTCGGACAACCCCTCAGTCTTCGGCCAGGCGGTGACATTCACCGCGACCGTGTCGGGCGGTGCCGGGACGCCGGCCGGCTCGGTGCAGTTCACGGTGGACGGAAGTCCCGCCGGGTCGCCCGCGGCGCTCGACGGGAGCGGGGCCGCGACGACGGCGCTTTCCACGCTCGCGGCCGGCAGCCACACGATCGGCGCTACCTATCAGGGCGACGCCACCTACGCCTCGGGCGCGACCGGGACCCTGGCCGGCGGTCAGACGGTGAATCACGGCGCCACGACGACCGCCGTCACGCTCTCGTCGGGCACCAATCCATCGGTG
>JAICVB010000045.1 GCA_025935545.1 Gemmatimonadales bacterium | reverse complement strand
CGCGCCGCCGACTCCGTGGCGGCAGCCTTCGAGCGCGATCTCGCCGCGGCGACGGCGCCGGTGCCCGCCGACCCGCCCAGCGTGTTCATCCTCGTGTGGGACGAGCCGCCGATGACGGTCGGCGCCGGCAGCTACCTGAGCGAGCTCCTCGCCCGGGCCGGGGCGCGGAACGCCTTTGCCGACCTGCCGGCCTCGTCGGGCCGCATCAGCATCGAGTCGGCAGCGGCACGCGATCCCGACCTCGTATTCACGTCGAACGCGGCGGTGCCGGCCTTCGCGGGCCGCCCCGAGTGGCAGGCGGTGCGCGCCGTGCGGGAGCGTCGCTTCATTCACGCACCCGGCTCGGAGTTCAGCCGCCCCGGCCCGCGGGCCCCCCTGGCCATTCGCGAGCTGCGGGCCCGGCTGGCGGAGGCGGCCCGGTGAGCGGGCGCGACGGCGCGCTCGCGCTCACCGTGCTCGCGGCGCTCGTGCTCGGGCTGGCGGTCGGCTCGGTGCCGCTTGCGCCGGGTGCCGTGGTTCACGGCCTGCTGGACCCGTCGGCGCCGTCGGCCGCCATCGTGCGGCAGCTGCGGCTCCCGCGCGTGCTGCTCGCGTTTGTCGTGGGCGGCGGCCTTGCGCTCTCGGGTGCGGCGCTGCAGGCCCTGGTGCGGAATCCGCTGGCCGATCCTTACCTCCTCGGCCTTTCCGGCGGGGCGGGTCTCGGCGCGGTTGCGGCCATCGCCCTGCGCGCAAGTGCCGCGTGGGCGGTTCCGCTCGCGGCCTTCGCCGGCGCCCTCGGCGCGATCGCGCTGGTCTACCGCCTCGCGGTGGTAAGCGGTCGGCGGCTCGACCCGCGGGTCCTGCTGCTCGCGGGCGTCGTGGTAGGCGCCTTTGCCGCGGCGGTCATGAGCGCGATCATCGTCCTCGCCGACGCGCCCACCCTCCGGAACGCGCTGCTCTGGCTCCTCGGCGGGTTCGGCGGCGCCTCGTGGCAGTCGCTCGCCGTCTTCCTCCTCTACGCCCTGCTGCCGGTCTTCGTCCTCTTCCGAAGCGGCCGCGCCCTGGACCTCCTTGCCCTGGGCGAGGACACCGCCGAGTACCTTGGCGCCGACGCGGAGCGCACCAAGCGACTGGTGTACGTCTCGGCATCGCTGCTCACCGCCGCGAGCGTCGCCACCTGCGGCATCATCGGGTTCGTCGGGCTGGTCGTGCCCCACGCGTGCCGCATGCTGTGGTCGCCCCTCCACCGGACCCTGCTGCCCGTCTCCTTCCTGGCCGGCGGCGTCTTTCTCGTCCTCGCCGACACGATCGCGCGGAGCATCCTGCCGCCGCTCGAGCTGCCGGTCGGGGTCGTCACCGCGCTGGTCGGCGTGCCGCTCTTCGCGGTCCTCCTCCGGAGGACGCTCGCGTGATCGTCGCGGCGCGGAACCTCGCGGTCCGCTATCCGGGTGCCGGTGGCCGCGCGCTCGACGGCGTGTCGTTCGAGGCGCACCCCGGGCAGCTGCTCGCCATCTCCGGCCCGAACGGCAGCGGCAAGACCACGCTGCTCCGGGCGCTCCTCGGGCTGTTGCCGCCCGAGGCGGGGACCGCCGTGATCGGCGAGCGCCCGGCCGTCGAGTGGGGGCGGGAAGCCCTCGCGCGCGCCGTCGGCGTGGTCCCCCAGCGCGAGGAAACGGTGTTTCCGCTGACGGTGGGGGACATGGTGATGCTGGGCCGTTACGCGAGACTCGGGCCCGTCGCCGCGGCGGGGCGGGCGGATCATGCGGCCGTAGCGCAGGCGCTCGCGCGATGCGACGTGACCGGGCTCGCGTCCCGTCGGGTGGACGAGCTCTCGGGTGGCGAGTGGCAGCGGGTACGCGTGGCGCGGGCGATCGCGCAGGAGCCGCGGATCCTCATCCTCGACGAGCCGACGACATCGCTCGATGTACGCCATGCGATGGAGCTGTTCGAGCTGATGCGCGAGCTGGTCACCGATGGCCTCACCGGCATCGTCATCACTCATGAGCTGAACCTCGCGGCCCGCTTCGCCGACCGGATGCTGCTCCTCGACGGCGGGCGCGTCGCTGCTGCCGGCCGTGCCGCCGAAGTGCTCACCCCGGAGGTGCTCGCCGAGGTGTTCCGCTGGCCCGTCGCGGTGTCTCCGTGGCGTGACGGCTCACCGCAGATGACCCCACTTCGTCCGAGCGAACGCGACCAGGGAGCCGTGTCATGAGAGTTGCAAGTCCACGCCGTGTCATCCTGGGCATCCTCTCCCTGACCGTGGCGGCCACCGCCGCGTCCGCGCAGGAGCCGGTGGACACGGTGCAGCTGGCGCCGATCGTGATCACGCCGAGCCGTCGGCCGGCGCCGCTTTCGCGCGCCACGGAGGCGACCACCGTGGTCACCGGCGCCGAGCTCCGGCTCCGGAATCTCGACGGGGTGGCCGACGCGTTGCGCGACGTCCCCGGCGCGGCGGTGGTGCGGGTCGGGTCGGCCGGGGGGGTGACGTCGCTCTTCCTCCGCGGGGGCAACAGCAACGACGTGAAGGTGCTGGTGGATGGCGTCCCGCTCAACCAGTCGGGTGGCGCCTATGATTTCGCTGATCTCTCGACGGCGAACGTGGACCGGATCGAGATCGTCCGCGGCCCCGCCAGCGTCGTCTACGGGGCGGACGCGGTGAGCGGCGTCGTGCAGGTGGTCACGCGCCGCGGTGCGGGGCCCGCGCGGGGGACGCTGACCGCGGAGGCCGGCAGCTTCGGCAGCACGGTGGTGGACGCGTCCGCCGGCGCCGGCACCGCACGCGCCGGGATCTCGGCCGGCCTGCGCCGGATGGATGGCGACGGGACCTACGCCTTCAACAGCCATTACCGGAACACCACCGGCAGCGTCCGCCTCGATGCCGCCCCCGATGCGCGCACCGACCTGTCGCTCACGGGCCGCTACGGCGACCGCGCCTATCGGTTTCCCACCGACGGGACCGGCGCCGCGACCGACAGCAACCAGGTCTCGAACGGCCGCCAGCTCACGCTCGGTCTCGATGCGGGGCGACGCCTCTCGCCCCTCTGGGAGGCCCGTGTCGCGCTCGCGCTTCATACCGGCCGCGATGAGTTCGACGACGCGCCGGATGGCCCGGCGGATTCGACCGGGTTCGCCTTCTCGTCGTCGCGGGAGGCGTTCACCGCCCGGCGGAGCGTGGATGCGCGAGTGATCGCGACGCCCGGCGGCGCCGTCGCCCTGATCGCGGGCGCCACGCTCGAGGGCGAGCACGAGCGGCAGACGAGCCTGACGACCTCCAACTTCGGCGGCGGCGCCTCGACCGAGCCGGACAGCTTCGACCAGTCGCGCGTGACGCGCGCCGCCTACCTGCAGGCCTCGGCCGAGGCGGCCGGGAGGGTCACGTTCGATGCCGGCCTCCGCCTGGACGACAACAGCGCCTTCGGTACCTTCGTCACGGCGCGGGGCGGCGCCACTCTCCGCCTCGGCGACACCCGGATCCGCGCGACCGTGGGCAACGCGTTCAAGGCGCCGACCTTCTCCGAAATCTCGGCCGCGAGCCCCTTCGAGGTGGGGAATCCCGACCTGAGGCCGGAGCGCACGACGAGCTGGGACGCGGGCGTCGAGCAGCGCCTTCCGGGTGGGATCGGCACGCTTGCCGCGACCTGGTTCGACCAGCGATTCCGTGACCTGATCCAGTACGTCTCCGCCGCGCCGGGCGAGCCTACCTATCAGAACCTCGCGGCTGCCCGCTCCCACGGACTCGAGCTCGTCGCCGCGCTGCGGCACGGTATCGTGGGCATGACGGCACAGTACAGCTGGATCTCCACCCGCGTGACCGATGCCGGCGCCGGCGATTCGCCGGTGTTCCTCGCCGGAGCTTCGCTGATCCGCCGGCCAGCGCACTCGGGACGGCTCGGGCTCGCCGTGGAGCCGCGGCCGTGGCTTCGCACCTTCGCCAACATGCTCGTGATCGGGCGGCGCGATGACGTGGATTTCCGGCCCTTCCCGGCCGAGCGTGTAACCCTGCCGGCCGTCGTGACGGTGGAGCTGGCGGCGGAAGTGGACGTCGTCCGGGCGCGCGCCCGGTCGCCGGGCGTCGGGCTCCGGGTGCGGGTGGAAAATCTGTTCGACCGACGCTACGACGCGGTGGTCGGATTTCCCGGGCGGCGTCGGGCCATCCTCGCAGGTGTTCGCGCCGGGCTGTAGGCATAGATTGCGGCCATGCCGCTCGTCATCACTCCGGCCATCGTCCTCGCCTCCCTGCGCTACAGCGAGACGTCGAAGATCGTGCGGCTCGCGACACGCGAGCATGGCGTGCAGAGCGGGATCGCCAAGGGCGCCCTGCGCCCGAAGAGCCGCTTCGGCGCCGCGCTGCAGCTGCTGAGCGACGGCGTCGCCCATCTGGTGGTGAAGGAGCACCGGGACCTGCACCTGCTCACGGCGTTCGACGTCACCAGGGTTCGCATTGGCCTCGCCGAACGGCTCGACCGCTACGCCGCCGCGTCATCGCTGGCCGAGGTGATGCTTCGCTTCGCGCCGCCCGATCCGCATCCCGACAGCTTCGACCTGCTCCGGCACGCACTCGACCTGCTGGAGGCCGCACCCGAAGCCGAGGTGGAGGCCACCGGGCTCCGGCTCCTGTGGGCGCTCGTGGGCAGCCTGGGCTTCTCACCGTCACTCGATACATGCGTCCGGGATGGAACGCCGCTGGATCCGGCGGGCTCGCTGGCCTTCAGCGCGCGTGACGGGGGCGCGCTCTGCGCCGCGTGCGCGCGGGGCCAGGCGGCCACCCTGCTGCCGGCCGATGCGCGCGGCGACCTCGTGGCGCTCCTCGATCCGGACGCACCGCTCCCGGCGCTCGACGACCGGCACGCCGCGGCCCATCGGCGCCTGCTCTCCCGCTTCATCCGCTTTCATCTCGGCGAAGGCGCGGCGCTGCCGGCGCTCGAGTTCTGGGAGCGGCGTCCGTGGACGGCGGCGTGATCATCGGGACCGCGGGGCACATCGACCACGGCAAGTCGCTCCTGGTCGAGGCACTGACGGGACGCCGGATGGACCGGCTCGCGGAGGAGCGCCGCCGCGGCATCACGATTGACCTGGGTTTCGCGCCGTTCCCCATCGGCGACGGCCGCGCGGCGGGGGTGGTGGACGTGCCGGGGCACGAGGATTTCGTGCGCACGATGGTCGCGGGCGCGACCGGGGTGGATCTCGCGCTCCTCGTGGTCGCCGCCGACGAAGGGATCATGCCGCAGACGGTCGAGCACCTGCTCATCCTGGAGCACCTGGGCGTGCCGGCGGGGATTCCGGTCATCACGAAGACCGATCTCGTCGAGCCGGATTGGCTCGAGCTGGTGACCGCGGATGTCGTCGAGCGCCTGCGCCAGTCGCGGGTGGTCTTCGAAGGGCCGGCGCGCGTGTCGGCGCGGACCGGGGATGGCATCGTGGATCTCGCGGCTCGCATCCGCGCACGACTCGCGGCGCTGCCACCCCGGGGCGCGGACGACCTCTTCCGGCTGCCGGTGGATCGAGCCTTCTCGGTACCCGGCGTTGGAACGGTGGTGACCGGCACCTGCTGGAGCGGCTCCGTGGCGGTGGGGGACCAGGTTCGGCTGCTGCCCCCGGGAGTCCAGGGCCGCGTTCGTTCCACGGAGATGCACGGCACGGCCGCCGAGGTCCGGCCGGGTGCGCGGACTGCCATCGGCCTGGCCGGGCTCGAGCGCCAGGCCGTCTCCCGCGGGGATGTCGCGGTGGCGGCTGCGGATCCGTGGCAGGCCTCGCGCGCCGTGGACGTCCGCCTCACGCTCGACGGATCGGCGCCGCGCCCCCTCAGCCGTCGCCAGCGGATCCGGTTCCTGCATGGGACGGGAGAATGGGTGGGGTGGGCCATTCCGCGAGCCCCGATTGCCCCCGGGACGGACGGCCTGGCCCGCCTCCGGCTCGATCGCGAGGTGATCACGCGGGGCGGAGACCGCTTCGTCGTCCGCACGCTGAGCCCTGCCCGTACGATCGGGGGCGGCGAGGTGCTCGATCCGGCCCCGCCGGCCCGCGCACCTTGGCCGGAGGGGCTCGATGCCCGCGACCCGGCCGCGCGCCTTGCCGCACTCGTGACGCGCCGGCGTCACGGGCTCGCGGTGTCGCTGGTGCCGGTCGTGCTCGGAGAGTCGCCGGCGCAGTCTGGACGGATCGGCGAGGCGCTGCGGGGTGTCGTCCGGCTGGGCGAGCACCTGATCGCGGAGGCGACGCTCGAGGAGCTGGCCGCTCGTGCGGCGGAGCGTGCGCGCGCCTTCCACCGGGCCCAGCCCGCCGAGGCCGGGATGCCGCTCGAATCGCTCCGGCAGGGCTTGCGGGCGCCCGACTGGCTTGCCGAGGCGGCGATCGCGCGCGCGGACGCCGCGGGCGATCTCTCGACGGCCGAGGCCCTCGTGCGCGCTCGCGGCTTTCGTCCCGGCGGCGGAGCGTCGCCGGCGCAGGTCGAGGCGGTGGTGGCCGCGCTCGAGGCCGGGGGCCTGGCACCGCCGACCACCGACGAGCTGGGCCAGTCACTCCGCCGGAGCGACGTGGGCGCCTCGCTCCGGGCGGCAGCGGCCGCCGGGCGCGTCGAGGCCGTGGAGCGGGACCGCTACTACGCCCGCTCGGCGCTCGATGCCTTCGTCTCGGTGCTGGGCGCGCTCGGCGGGGCGGGCGAGTTCACGGTGGGCGACGTACGGGACCGTACCGGCCTCAGCCGGAAGTACCTGATCCCGCTGCTGGAATGGGCGGACGCACGAGGCTGGACGGAACGCCGTGGCGACCGCCGGCGCTTCCGCGGCAGGACGAAGGCGGGCTAGCCGCCGAGGAGGAGGCGCACCCGCTCGACCAGGGCCGCGGGAGTGAAGGGCTTGGCGAGGAAGGGGCCGGGCAAGTGATGGGGTCCCGCCGGCGAATCGTAGCCTGACACGAACAGGATCGGCGGCGCTCCGTCGCGCTCCGCCAGGTGGGCGGCGAGGTTCCGGCCGTCGAGACGCGGCATCCGGAGGTCCGCGACGATCACGGCGATCTCACCCTCGCGGCTCAGGGTCCGGAGCGCCGCACGCCCGTCGCCCGCCTCGAGGACCCGGAAGCCGTCGCCCTCGAGCGCCCTCCGCATCAGCCGCCGCACTTCGGCATCGTCGTCAACCACCAGAGCCGTGCGCTTGCCGAAGATGTCGCGTGCCGGTTGTGCCATAGTGAGGGTGAAACCTAGCGGCCCCCGGGACGTCGGGTAAGGCCGCTCGGTGCTTGACGGGAGGCGGCCTCGCGCCCATCTTGAACCGAAGCCCGTAAGTCCAGTCGGGACACTACTTTCGCGGAGGTGCCACCACCGTCTTCCTCAAGTCAGCTTAGGAGCCCACATGGTCCGCATGGCGTGGCCGGGGTGGTGGCTCGGGCTCATGATCGGGGCGGGTCCGCCCGTGGCGGCGCAGGTCCGTGATTCGGTGCCCGCCGTCGAGCTGAAGGAGAACTACCCCAATCCGTTCTACCCGTCGACAACCATTCCGTTCGAGATTCACCCGGAGGTGTGCAGCAGGGGGAATCGTCCCCTCGTCCGACTGGAGGTCCTGAATGTGATCGCGCAGGTGGTGGCCGTGCCGGTGGTCGCGGAGAACATCCCGCTCCGGCTCAGCGGAATCCGCCTCGGCTGCGGCAGCTACCGGGCCTTCTGGGACGGGAAATACCTGGACGGACAGCGGGAGGTCAGCACCGGGGTTTACTGGTGCCGGCTCACCGTGGACGGACGGCCCTACACGAGGCGCATGATCGTGCAGCGGCGGGTCACCAGCATCAGGTGAGCGAAGGGGTCATCCGGCGACGGGTGGCCCCTTCGCGCATGCCTGTCGTTGCGGCAGGGATATGCGGTATGCCGCTTGCCTTGGCGCCGCGGCACGAGAAAGATTGCGTGGTCTGGACCGGAACCAGCAGGTGGACGGGGAGCGGGGGACACGATGATTCGACCGGAACGACTGACGATCAAGGGCCAGGAAGCCTTCCGCGAGGCGGGCGAGCTCGCGCGGAGCCGCGGGAACCCCGTGGTGAACGATGCGCACCTCTTCGCGGCGCTGCTCGCGCAGGACGAGGGGGTGGTACAGCCGCTGCTGCAGAAGGCGGGGCTCAACGTGAGCGCGCTGGCCGAGGCCACGTCGCGCGAGATCGCGCGGTTCCCGTCGCAGAGTGGTGGCGCCGAGCCGACCTTCAGCCGCGAGATCAACCGTGTGTTCGATCGCGCCGAGAACGAGGCCAAGGCGCTGGGAGACGCGTACGTCTCGACCGAGCATCTCCTGCTCGCCCTCGCCGAGGAAAAGGGCACCACCGCGCGCGAGCTGCTGAGCTCGCAGGGCGTGAACGCCGACGATCTGCGCTCGGCGCTGGAGGGCGTGCGCGGCTCCCACCGCGTCACCGACCAGTCTCCGGAGGAGAAGTACCAGGCGCTCGAGCGCTTCACGCGGAACCTGACCGAGCAGGCCCGGAAGGGAAAGCTCGATCCGGTGATCGGCCGGGATGAGGAGGTGCGGCGGGTGATGCAGGTGCTGTCGCGCCGCACCAAGAACAACCCGGTCCTCATCGGCGAGCCCGGTGTGGGCAAGACCGCGATCGTGGAGGGCCTGGCCCAGCGGATCGTGAATGGCGACGTGCCCGAGTCGCTCCGGAACCGCGAGCTGGTGGCGCTCGACATCGGGCAGCTCCTGGCCGGCGCCAAGTACCGGGGGGAGTTCGAGGAGCGCCTCAAGTCGGTCGTGAAGGAGCTGGTCGAGGCCGAGGGACGCTACGTCGTCTTCATCGACGAGCTGCATACGATCGTCGGCGCCGGCGCGGCCGAGGGCGCGGTGGACGCGTCCAACATGCTGAAGCCCGCGCTCGCCCGCGGCGAGCTGCACGTGGTAGGAGCGACGACCCTCGACGAGTACCGGAAGCACGTCGAGAAGGATCCCGCGCTCGAGCGCCGCTTCCAGCCGGTGCTGGTGGGCGAGCCGAGCGTGGCCGACACGATCGCGATCCTGCGGGGGCTCAAGGAGAAGTACGAGGTCCACCACGGCGTCCGCATCACCGACAACGCCATCGTGGCCGCGGCCACCCTGTCCGATCGCTACATCGGCGACCGCTTCCTGCCCGACAAGGCCATCGACCTGATCGACGAGGCGGCGAGCCGGCTCCGGATCGAGATCGACAGCCTGCCGCAGGAGATCGACGAAGTGGAGCGCCGGATCGTCCAGCTCGAGATCGAGCGGCAGTCGCTCCTCAAGGAGAAGGACAAGGCGGGCCGCGAGCGGCGCGACGCGGTCGAGCATGAGATCGCCGAGCTGCGGGAGCGCTCCGCGGGCATGAAGGCGCAGTGGCAGTCGGAGAAGAGTGCCATCAGCGAGATTCAGCAGATCAAGGTCGAGGTGGAATCGCTCCGGAACGAGGTGGACCAGGCGACGCGCCGGGGCGACCTGCAGAAGGCGGCCGAGCTGCGCTACGGCCGGATCCCCGAGCTCGAGCGGAAGCTGGCCGAGGACCAGACGAAGCTGCAGGAGGTCCAGGCCAAGGCGAAGTACCTGAAGGAGGAGGTGGACGCGGAGGACATCGCGGAGATCGTCGCGCGGTGGACCGGGATTCCGGTGTCGAAGATGCTCGAGTCCGAGCGCGACCGCCTCACCCGGCTCGAGGCGGAGCTGGGCCGCCGCGTCGTGGGGCAGGCGGCGGCGGTGGAAGCGGTGGCGAACGCGGTGCGTCGGAGCCGAGCCGGGCTGCAGGACGTCAACCGTCCGACCGGCTCGTTCATCTTCCTGGGGCCGACGGGCGTGGGCAAGACCGAGACCGCCCGTGCGCTGGCCGAGTTCCTCTTCGACGACGAGCGCGCGATGGTGCGGCTCGACATGTCGGAATACATGGAGAAGCACTCCGTCGCGCGAATGATCGGAGCCCCGCCGGGGTACATCGGCCACGAGGAGGGCGGGCAGCTGACCGAGGCCGTCCGGCGGCGCCCCTACAGTGTCGTCCTCTTCGACGAGATCGAGAAGGCGCATCCCGACGTCTTCAACGTGCTGCTTCAGATTCTGGATGACGGGCGCCTCACCGACAGCCAGGGGCGCGTGGTGGATTTCCGGAACACCGTGATCATCATGACCTCCAACATCGGGAGCCAGCTCATCGTCGAAGCCGGTGAAGTGGATGCGGCACGCTGGGCCGTGGTGGAGGAGCAGGTGCGCGACGAGCTCCGCCGGCACTTCCGGCCCGAGTTCCTCAACCGGGTGGACGACGTGATCGTCTTCCGGCCGCTGAGCCGCGCCGACCTGGCCCACATCGTGGCGCTGCAGCTCGCGCGGCTCGAGAAGATGCTCGACGCGCGTCACCTCCACATCCGGATCACGCCGGAGGCGCGGGAGCTGCTGGCCAACAAGGGGTACGATCCCGTGTACGGCGCCCGGCCGCTCAAGCGGGTGATCCAGCGCGAGCTGCAGAACCCGCTGGCGATGGCGGTTCTGGAAGGGCGGTACCACGACGGGGACACCGTGCTGGTCGAGAACGCCGGCGGCGAGCTGCGCTTCTCGCGGGAGCCGTCCATGCCGGTGGCGGCCAGTGCGTAGAGGCACGCCGTCGCCCGCCGACCTTGCCGGGCTCCAGGCCGCGCTCCGGCTCGCGCGGGCGGCGGCGGTGCGCGAGGAAATCCCGGTGGGCGCCGTCATCATCCGCGACGGCGACGTGCTGGCGGAGGCGCACAACGAGACGATCGAGCGCCACGACCCGACGGCGCACGCCGAGCTGCTGGCGGTCCAGCGCGCGCTCAGGGCGGCCCGGACCGATCGCCTGCCCGACGCGACGCTCTACGTCACGCTCGAGCCCTGCGCGCAGTGCGCGGGCGCCATCATCCTCGCCAAGGTGGACCGGGTCGTCTATGGCGCGGCGGACGCGCGGTGCGGGATGGCGGGGTCGGTGTACGACCTGCTCCGCCACCCGCGGCTCAACCACCGTCCTGAAGTCGTCGGCGGGCTCATGGCGGAGGAGTGCGGCGACCTCCTGAAGCGCTTCTTCTCCGAGCGGCGCTAGATTATTTTGCGACCGGTCTGGACAGGTGTCCGAGTGGTTGAAGGAACCGGTCTCGAAAACCGGCATACCCGCAAGGGTATCGTGGGTTCGAATCCCACCCTGTCCGCTGGGAGGTGGCCATGAGCTACGTCGACGACCACCTCCTTCCCGGCGAGCGCGTCGTGTACCGCGCGCGCCTCCACTGGATCGCCTTCCGCGCCAGCCTTCTCCTCCTCGCGCTCGCCATCGTCGCCGGTGTCGCCGGCCAGCTCGTGAGCACGAGCCCCTACGAGGACGCGTGGAAGCTCTGGGTGCCGGCGGGCCTGGTCGTGCTCGCCCTGCTGGCCGCGCTGGGGCCCTGGATCCGCCGCACCACCTCCGAATTCGCCGTCACCGACAAGCGGGTGCTCGTGAAGACGGGGGTGGTGCAGCGCGACTCGCTGGAGACGCTCCTCAGCAAGGTCGAGGCGATCGGCGTGGACCAGACCCTGCTCGGCCGGATGCTCGGCTTCGGCAGCATCACCATCGTGGGTACCGGCGGGACGCGCGAGAGCTTCGAGCGCATCGCGATGCCGCTGGAATTCCGCCGGCAGGTGCAGGCGCAGATCGTGGCCAACGAGGAACGGCGGGGCGGGGACCTCGCGCCGGGCGGCGCGCCCGCTGCCGGCACCGCGGGCAGTCGGGCGCAGCGCGAGTGCCCCTACTGCGCGGAGATGATCCTGGCGCGCGCACAGGTGTGCCGGTTCTGCGACCGCGCGGTGGAGCCGCTCGAATGATTGCGGCCGCACTGCTCCTGATGGCTGCGCCCCTTGCGCAGGCGCCGTCCGCGGCGGGGCCGCTGGCCATCATCGATGATTCGACGTCGAGCTACTGCCTGGCCACCGGCTTCTGCCGCCGGCCCGCCGATGCGCGAGGACCGGCGCCCGGCGTGCTGTTCGTCGCGACCGGCCTCGTCGGAATCGGCGTGGCGGGGCTGCGCGCGCGGCCCCGGCCGTGATGGGGGGCCTCCCGCGCGACCTCGCCTGGGTCGGGATCGGCGGCAGCGTGCTGGCCCTCGACCTGGCCACGGGCGGCGAGCGCTGGCGCACGCGGCTCAGGCGGGGCGGGTCGATGGTGGCGCTCGCGGCCGACGGCGACCGCATCCTCGCGACCGCGGGCGGCGAGCTCTTCTGCCTCGACGCCTCTACCGGCCGCGTGCTCTGGCGCAACCGGCTCAAGGGCACCGGACTCGGCATCGCGACGGTGCTGACCGCGGCCAGCCAGTCCGGCGCGGTACCCCTGCGGGGGGGCGGCCACGACTGACTTGCCGCGCCACCGGCGGCGCCGGTAAGTTGCCGCCGGCCTGAACCCCGCCCAGCGGGGCGCCGGGACAGGTGGCCGAGTGGTTTAAGGCGCACGCCTGGAACGCGTGTGTACGTGAAAGCGTACCGTGGGTTCGAATCCCACCCTGTCCGTTGCCGGAGGCGGTTGCGCCGCGTCCGGCCCCCCGATACCTTCTCCGCCCGAGATGAGCACCCGCACGCCCCTCCTCGACGAAACCGCCATCGCCCGCGCGCTCGCCCGCATGGGCTCGGAAATCGTCGAGCGGTGCGGCGGCACCGAGGGCCTCGCCCTCGTCGGCATCCAGCGCCGTGGTGTCGAGCTCGCCTACCGCCTCAAGCGCATCATCGACCGCGCCGAGCACGACAACATCCCCTGCGGCAAGCTGGACATCACGCTCTATCGCGACGACCTCCAGACGATCGGCCCCCGGCCCGTCGTGGGCGAGACGCAGCTGCCCGACCTCGAGGGCCGCACCGTCGTCATCGTGGACGATGTCCTCTATACCGGCCGCACCGTCCGCGCCGCGCTCGACGAATGCGCCGACTTCGGCCGGCCCCGCCGCGTGCTGCTCTGCGTGCTGATCGACCGCGGCGGGCGCGAGCTGCCCATCCAGGCCGACATCGTCGGCAAGGTCATGACCGTCTCCCCGGACGAGCGGGTGGACGTGTTCGTCTCGGAGCTCGACGGCCGCGACGCAGTCGAGCTGGTGCGGGGGCCCTGAGTGACGGCGCTGGGCAAGGACCTCGTGGGTCTGGAGCCGCTCAGCGCCGAGCAGATTCGCCTCATTCTGGACACCGCCGAGCCGTTCAAGGAAGTGAGCGAGCGGGCCATCAAGAAGGTCCCCGCGCTCCGCGGCAAGACGATCGTCAATCTCTTCTTCGAAGCCTCCACCCGCACCCGCATCTCCTTCGAGTTCGCCGAGAAGCGCCTGAGCGCCGACACGGTGAACGTGGCGGCGTCCGGCTCGTCCGTGTCCAAGGGCGAGACCCTGGTGGACACCGCGAAGAACCTCGAGGCGATGCGCATCGACATGGTCGTCATCCGCCACGGCGCCTCGGGCGCCGCGCAGTTCCTGGGGCAGCGGATCGCGTCCAACGTGATCAACGCCGGCGACGGCAAGCACGAGCACCCGACCCAGGCCCTCCTCGACCTGCTCACCCTGCGCGACCGCTTCGGGCGCATCGAGGGGCTCAAGGTCGCCATCTGCGGCGACGTGCTGCACAGCCGGGTCGCCCGCAGCAATATCTGGGGGCTCACCAAGCTCGGCGCCCAGGTCGCGGTGTGCGGGCCGGCGACGCTCATGCCGCGGGACATCGAATCGCTCGGCGTGACGGTGATCCCGCGCATCGAGGACGCCATCGCGTGGGCCGACGCCCTCAACGTGCTCCGGCTGCAGCTCGAGCGGATGACCGCCGGGTTCATCCCCTCGCTTCGCGAGTACAACCGCGTCTTCGGCGTCACCAGCGAGCGCCTCGCCCGTGCGCCCAGGGACCTGCTCATCCTGCACCCCGGGCCCATGAACCGCGGCGTCGAGATCGACAGCGACGTGGCCGACGGTCCCCATGCCGTCATCCTGCCGCAGGTGACCAACGGCGTCGCGGTGCGCATGGCGGTGCTCTACCTCCTCGCGGGCGGGGCGCCGGGTCCGGGGCAGGCCATGGGAGGTGAGGAGCGATGAACGGCCCGCTCCTGATCCGCGGCGGCCGCGTCATCGATCCCGGGCGCGGCGGGGACGACGTGGCCGACGTGCTGGTGAGCGCAGGGCGCATCGAGGCGGTCGGGCGGAACATTCCGGCGGGCGACGGCACCCGCGTCATCGACGCCGCCGGCAAGATCGTGGCGCCGGGACTCATCGACCTGCACACCCACCTCCGGGAGCCGGGACAGGAGGATCTCGAGACCGTGGCGAGCGGGGCGATGGCGGCGGCCGCCGGCGGCTTCACCGCCGTCTGCGCGATGCCGAACACCGATCCCGTGACCGACAACCAGGCGGCCGTCGGCTTCATCGTGAGCCAGGCCCAGCGCGCGGGGAAGGCGCGGGTCTATCCGATCGGCGCCGTGTCCCTCGGGCAGAAGGGGCAGCAGCTCGCGGAGTTCGGCGAGCTGGTGGGCGCGGGCGCCGTCGCGGTGAGCGACGACGGCAAGCCGGTCGTGTCCAGTCACCTGATGCGCACCGCCCTCGAGTACGCGAAGACCTTCGGCATCCCCGTCGCCGACCACTGCGAGGACCCGACGCTCGCGCAGGGCGGGGCCATGCACGAGGGAATCGTCTCCACCCGGCTCGGGCTCAAGGGCGTGCCCGCCGCGGCCGAGGAGATCATGGTCGCCCGCGACATCATCCTGGCCGAGCTGACCGGCGGTCACGTGCACCTCTGCCACATGTCCACGCGCGGGTCCGTCGAGCTGATCCGCCGCGCCAAGGACCGCGGCCTCCGGGTGACGGCGGAAGCGTGCCCGCACCACTTCTCGCTCACCCACGAGCGGTGCGAGGGCTACGACACCAACGCGAAGATGAATCCGCCGCTCCGCGAGCCCGCCGACCGCGAGGCGATCCGGGAGGCGCTGCGCGACGGCACCATCGACGCCATCGCCACCGATCACGCGCCGCACCACTACGATGCGAAGGAGCGCGAGTTCGATGACGCGCCCAACGGGATCATCGGGCTGGAAACGGCGCTCGGCCTCGCGATCACCGAGCTGGTCGAGCCCGGGCTCCTCACCCTGCCCGAGCTGGTCCGGCGGATGAGCACTACGCCGGCCCGGATCTTCAACCTGCCCGGGGGCACGCTGACCGTGGGCGGCCCCGCCGACGTGGTGGTCTTCGACCCGGGCGCCGAGTGGGAGGTGCGGCCCGAGGCGTTCCATTCCAAGAGCCGGAACACGCCCTTCACCGGCCGGCGCCTGCGGGGCCGCGCCGACCTGACCATCGTCCGCGGCGAGGTGGTGTTCGAGCGCGCCTGAGCCTCCGTGTTGCCCCCCGCCGCCCCTCGTTAGATTGATCGGGACCGTCCCCGCCCGCGCTGAGCGTCGAGAAAGGTGCCGCCATGGTCAAGCCCACAGCCCAGTCCGGAAGCGCGATCGAGAAGCTGCTCCAGGACCGCACCCAGTACGAGCAGTGGCTCGCGAAGCTCGCCTCGGCCGGGAACGCCCCGGACGCCGTGCGCCAGCGGGTGCGGGCGGACTACGAGGCGCGCCTCAAGGGGGTGCTCGAGGAGCTCCGCGGCCACGGTGACACCATCAATGCCGACCTCGAGCGATTCCGCGCGTCGGAGGCCGACCTGGTGCGCCGGCAGTCGGCGGCCGAGGAACGCATCGCGGAGGCGGAGATCCGCCACGCGGTCGGCGAATTCGAGGAATCGAAGTGGCAGGAAATCCGGGAGGAGGCCGGACGCGGCCTGGCCGAGGCGCAGGAGGAGCTGACCCAGGTACGCGCGGAGATCGGCCGGCTGGCCGAAGTGCAGCGAGCGATCGCGGCCCCGGCCGCCGCGCCGCCGGCGGCCATGCCACAGCCGCCCACGCCACCGTCGGCCACGCCACCCGCCCGGGCCGCGGCGCCCCCGCCGCCCCCCCGCGCGGCTGAGCCGCCGGTCGAGTTCGAGCCCGTGATCAATGAAGTCGCGTCCCCCGAACCCGCCGCGCCTCCCCCGGCGCCGCGTTTCGTGCCCAAGGCACCGGCGGACGAACTCGCCTTTCTCAAGTCGGTGACGGGCGGCGACACGGCGGAGACGAAGGGCCGACCGAGCGGCGGGCAGCCGGCGGCGCCGCCGGCCGAGGTCGCGGCGCCCGCGGCCAAGGCGACCGCTCCCCAGCAGGCCAAGACGCTCAAGTGCGCGGACTGCGGGACGATGAACCGACCCACGGAATGGTATTGCGAGCGGTGCGGGGCGGAGCTGGCCGCGCTCTAGCAGCCTCGGTGGCTCCAATGAAACGGGGGCCGGTCTCTCGATGAGACCGGCCCCCGTCTTCGTCCTAGCGATGCGTTACTTCGCCTGTGCGCGCGCGACGGCCCTGGCGAGGCGGCTCTTCTGGCGAGCCGCGGCGTTCCGGTGGATCAGGTTCTTCCGGCCCGCCCGGTCGATGATGCTCACGGCGTCCGCGAAGGCGCCCGCGGCGTCGGCCGGAGCGGCGGTGCGCACCTTCTTGATGGCGGTCCGGAGCTGGCTCCGCTGGGTGCGGTTGCGGACCGTGGCGGACTGGGCCTGGCGCATGCGCTTCTTGGCGGACTTGATTCGCGGCACGACGACCCCTGCTTACAGGTGAAGGACGGCTGATCGCAGCCGGAAAGTATATCCGCGCGGCGATGCAACGTCAAGCGGTATCGGCTTTTGACTTGCTCTCCCGCCCGGTGTAACCTTCCGCCGACTCTCCAACGGATGGCCGGACTGGATCAGCTTCTCGGCGACTTCATCCTGATTCTCCCGGTCCTGGTCTTCTCGATGGTGGCCCACGAGTACGCGCACGGGGCGGCCGCCCTCCGCCAGGGCGACGACACCGCCTACATGCTCGGCCGCCTGACCCTCAACCCTCTGCCGCATATCGATCCCGTGCAGAGCATCCTGATCCCGGGCGTGATGTTCTTCGCCACCAGCGGGCGCTTCGTCTTCGGCGGGGCCAAGCCGGTGCCGGTCAACACGCGGAAGTTCCGGAACTTCCGCCGCGGCGACCTGATCGTGTCCTCGGCCGGGATCATCACCAATGCGGTCCTGGTCCCGGTGTTCGCCGTGCTGTTCATCCTGCTGCACTACCTCGGCGGCGTGGTGGCGGCGGTCGCGCCGCTCGAAACCGCCCAGCGCATGATGATGTGGGGGATCTACCTGAACCTGCTGCTCGCGGTCTTCAATGCGATCCCGGTGCCGCCGCTCGACGGCTCCAAGATCCTCTATCACGCGCTGCCGGCGCCGATCGGCGCCCGTTTCCGGAGCCTCGACCGCCTCGGCCCCGCGCCCATCATCCTGCTCCTCCTCTTCTTCAGCCCCGTGCTGCAGATACTGCTGGCGCCCGTCGGACTGGGGTATCGCGCGATGGCCGGCATCCTCGCCCCCTTCGCCGTCGGACCCTCGTGGAACGCGCTCGGCTGATGACGACGCCCGCCGCCGCGCCCTCCGCGCTCGGAACCGGATCAGGGTTCGTCGTCGAGCTCGATGCGTTCTCGGGTCCGCTCGATCTGCTGCTCCATCTCCTCCGG
>JAICVB010000060.1 GCA_025935545.1 Gemmatimonadales bacterium | reverse complement strand
CGCGCGGCCGGCTCGCCGACCGCGCGCAGCAGGTGGGCCGCGAGGTCGCGTGCCCCGCCGAAGGGGTCGCGCCACTCGCCCGTCAGCGGGTGATAGGCGATCGCGTTGATGGTGAAGTCGCGGCGCGCCAGGTCGTCGTCGAGCGAGGCGCCGAAGGCGACGACGGCACGACGGCCGTCGGTCGTGACGTCGTGGCGGAACGTGGTGACCTCGTGCAGGCGGCGCGCCCGATCGAGCACGCCGATCGTCCCGTACTTCTCGCCGACGGGAACGGTATGCGCGAACAGCTTCCGGACCTGCTCGGGCCGGGCCGAGGTGGCGACGTCGAAGTCCGACTGCTCCTCCCCGAGCAGGGCGTCCCGGACCGCGCCGCCGACGCACCACGCCTCGTGGCCGGCGTCGATGAGGGTGCGGACGATGCCGACCACCTCGTCGGGCACACGAACGGCGCGCGGGATCACGTGCCCGCTCCGTAGGCCGCGCCCGCCGAGAGGGCGATGAGGAGCTCCATCCGCGCCTGCGACGGCGAGCGCGGCCCCGCCGGGATGGCGCCGAGGCGCACGAGCCCCGCGCCGCCGCCGTCGAAGGCGTACGCGGGGACCACCTCGCCGAAGGCGCAGCGACTCGCGAGCACGACGGGCTTTCCGGCGTCGAGCCAGGCGCGAATCGCAGGCACCGTTCCCGGCGGGACGTTTCCGCTGCCGAAGGCCGTCACGACGACACCATCAGCACGCGCGCGCGCCGCGTCGAGCAGCCCTCCGTCGTCGCCCACGACGACGGGCACCTCGGCCACGCGGGCCGCGAGTGACGGGGGGTCGAGGAGCGTGCGCGGCGCCGAGGGACGAAGGTACCGGACGCGGCCATCGCGGACCTCGCCAAGGGGCGAGGCGTGCGGCGCTGCGAAGGCGGCGGGATCATTGGCGTGCAGCTTGACCGCGTCACGCCCGTCGAGGATGCCGCCGCCGAAGACGACCATCGCGCCCCGCCCCGCGCTCTCCGGCGCCGCCGCGACGCGGATCGCGTCGCGCAGGTTCGGGGCGCCGTCCCACGCCGGGTGGTCGGCGGTTCGCATGGCACCGGTGAGCACGATGGGCTTGTCGCCCCCGACGGTCCGGGCCAGGAGGTAGGCCGTCTCCTCGAGCACATCGGTCCCGTGCGTGATGACGACGCCGGTCACCTCCGGCGCGCACGCGAGCTCGAGCACCCGCGCCCGCAAGGCGAAGAGATTCGGCGGATCGAGGTGGCACGCCGGCATGCGGGCCCAGTCCTCGGTCCGCCGCGGGATGTCCTCCGGAACGCCGGCGAGCGCCAGGAGCTCGTCGCCGCCGTGGCGCGGCAGGTTGCCGCCCCGCGCGGCATCGTGCCGCATCGAGATGGTGCCGCCGGTGAAGAGGATGTGGATCATCTCACCCGCAGAGAACGCTGCCGCCGTTCACGTTGAGGATCTCGCCGGTTAGGTGCCGGGCCAGCGAGCTGCAGAGAAAGACGATGGGGCCGGCCACGTCGTCGGCCGACGCGATCCGGCCGAGGGGAATGCCTGACTCGATCCGCTCACGCCCGCCCTCACGGAGCACCGGGGCCACCATCTCCGTATCGACCCAGCCCGGGGCGACGCAGTTGACGCGAATCTCCGGCGCGCACTCGATCGCAAGCGACTTGGTGAAGGCGATGATCGCCCCCTTGGACGCGGCATAGTCGGCGTGTCCCGCCTCGCCGCGCTGCCCGGCGGTGCTCGCGACCAGCACGACCGCGCCCCCCGGCCGGAGGTGGGGTAGCGTCGCGCGCACCGTGAAGAACGTGGCGTCGAGGTTGGCGGAGAGCGTGCTGCGCCAGCGCGTGTCGCTCACCGTCACAGCCGGCTCGTCCGCCAGGGGCCAGGTTCCCGAGTTCGCGACCACGATGTCGAGCCCGCCGAACGCCCGCGCCGCTTCCGACGCGATCCTCGCCGCGACGGCGGAATCGGCCAGGTCACCGGCCAGGACCGTGGCGCGCCGGCCCGAGCGCCGCACGGCGTCCGCGGTCGCCTCCGCATCGCCGATCCGCGTGTGGCACGCGAGGGCGACGTCGGTTCCCGCCGCGGCAAGGAGAAGCGCGGTCGCCCGCCCCACGCCGCGCGAGGCCCCGGTCACGAGCGCGGCGCGTCCGCTCAGGTCGATCACGCCTCGTTGCCGTCGAAGAGCCGCCGGAGCCGGCTCGCGAGCGGCAGGCGGAGCTGCGCCGGCGCGACGGGCTCCAGCTCCCGGTCCTCGAGCACTGCGCGCGGATTCCGGGCGGTCAGCACCTCCGCCTGCTCACCGGCTCCCTGGCTGGTGAGCAGGTCGCGCGCGGTGGCGATCGAGCGGTCGTCGCCGTGATTGTCGCCGGCGACGATGTCGCCCAGACCAGCGGCGACCAGAGCCCGGGCGCGCTCCCCGCGCGCGCGCGGCGACGCGAGCGTCGTCGCGTCCACCTGCAGCCTCGCGCCCGCCGACCGCCACTGCTGGGCCGCCGGCACGGAGCAGGAGCTGTAGCGCTCCGGGTGCGCGAGCAGGGGAATGAGCCCCACCGCGATCACGTGGCGCAGGGCGGCCGTAACCGTTTCCGCGGTGATGAGCCGGGGAAACTCGACCAGGATGTATCGCGTCCCCGCGATACGGATCGCCGGCTGTGCCGCCGCCTTCGGCGGGAGCGGGCGGTCGAGCATCACTTCGGCGCCGCGATGCAGGCGCACGCCGGCGAGGTCGGCGGCCGCGAGCCGCTCCCAGGCGCGATCGTGGGCGGCGGGAGCGCCAGCGGACGCCTGGCTGGCCAGCAGATGCGGCGTGAGACAGACGTCCGTCACGCCTGACTCGGCAAACTGTCGCAGCACGCGCACCGACTGCTCGACGGAGCGGGACCCATCGTCCACCGCGGGGAGCAGGTGCGAATGGAGGTCAATCACCCGTGCGCTCCCCATCGAGGAGCGACGCGGCGAACGCGCCGAGGGCGGCGGGATCGGTCTCCGCCTGGGCGAGGAGTGCGAGGGTGATGAGGCCGTCCGCCGCGAGCAGGTCGAGCGCAGCGGCACGATCGCCCGGGGAGGCCAGCACCCGCGCGAGGGCGCGGCGCGCCGCCGAGGCGAGCGCCGCGGGCGTGGCGGGCGATCCGCCGGCACAGGCCAACACCCGCTCGCGGAGCACGGGCGGGGCATGGCTCGTGTGCCGCGCGAGCCACTCCGATGGGGAATTCAGCTCGCCGTCGCCAGCCACTCGGCGACGAGCGCCGGGGTTGCGTCGCGCGCGGCGGTGAGGCGATCCGGGTCGCCGGCACCGGCGGACGCAAAATGGGGCCGGCCCCCGCCCCGTCCGCCGCTCACCGCCGCGATGCGGTTGACCAGGTCTCCCGCCTTGAGGCCGCGGCGGACCAGATCCTCCGTGAGGGCGACATGGACGGCGCCGCGACCGGCCACGCCGAAGAGCACCAGCGCGGCGTTCGCCTTGCCGCTCCGGAACGCGTCGGCCACCTGCCCGAGCTCCGCCCGGTCCTCGCTCGCGGTCTCCGCGATCGTCACGTCAACATCCCGGATCCGATGCGTGGGGGCCGCCGGCGCGGCCCCCGCGCCCTCGCGCAGCGCCTGCTGGAGCCGCTCCTCGAGGCGCTCGCGTTCCTCGAGCAGCTGCTCGATCCGCCGCTGCAGGTGCTCCGGCTGCGTGCGGAGCGTTTCCGCGATGCGGGCGAGCCGGCCCTCGATCTCGTGGACGGCGGCGAGCGCAGCCGGACCGGTGACGGCCTCGATCCGGCGGACGCCCGCGGCCACGCCCCCCTGGCCGCTGATCCGGAGGGTGCCGATCTGGCCGGTGCTCCGGACGTGCGTCCCGCCGCAGAGCTCGATGGAGTCGCCCATCGTGACCACGCGCACCACGTCCCCGTACTTCTCGGAGAAGAACGCCATGGCGCCGAGGGCGAGCGCGTCGGGATACGGCATTTCGCGCGTGACGACGGGCGCGTTCGCGAGGATCTGCTCGTTGATGTCCTGCTCGATGGCGCGCAGCAACTCCGGATCGATGGGACCGTGGTGCGAGAAGTCGAATCGGAGGCGTCCCGGCTCGACCAGTGAGCCCTGCTGGCGCACGTGCGTGCCGAGATGCCGCCGGAGCGCGGCGTGCGCGAGATGGGTCGCGCTGTGGTTGCGCTCGATGTTGCGCCGGCGCTCCGCGTCCACCGCGGCGCGCACCACGGCCGGCTCGAACGGCTCGGCGAAGGTCCCGGCCAGGACGGTGCCCTTCTCGGACTTCCGGACGGCGCCAACCGGCATCGTCCAGTCCCCGCCCGACAGCGCACCCGTGTCGCTCACCTGGCCGCCGGATTCCGCATAGAACGGGTTTTCCCGGAGGAGCAGCTCCAGCTGGTCGCCTTCCTGGCGGAACGCCAGGATGTCGCTCTCGGATTCGGTTGTGTCGTAGCCCGTGAAGCGCTGGCGGCCACGGCGGACGGTGCGCCACTTGCCGGCGCCGCCGGTGCGCAGCGCTGGCGCGTCGGAGCCGCCCGCGCGTTTCCCGCGGCCGGCCACGTCGCGCGAGCGCTGCCGCTGCTCGGCGAGCGCGCGCTCGAAGCCCTCGAGGTCCACGCTGATGCCGCGCTCGCCGGCGATGAGCTGCGTGAGGTCAATGGGGAAGCCGAAGGTGTCGTAGAGCCGGAATGCCTCGTCCCCCGGAATCGTGGTCGTGCCGCCTTCGGCCAGCTCATCGAGCCGGCGGAGGCCCGCCTCGATCGTATCGAGGAAGCGGGTCTCCTCGCCGCTCACGGCGTCGTGGATCTGCTGCGCCTTCGCGCGAAGCTCCGGGTAGGCGTCGCCCATCCGCTCCACGACGACCGCGGTGAGGGGTGCCAGGGTCGGCTCCCGCCGGCCGAGCAGCCAGGCGTGGCGCACCGCCCGGCGCAGGATGCGGCGCAGCACGTAGCCGCGGCCCTCGTTGCCGGGGACGACGCCGTCGGCGAGGAGGAAGGTGACGGCCCGGGCGTGGTCGGCCAGCACGCGGAACGACCCGCGCTCGGCGGATGACCGGTCGTAGCTTCGGCCCACGAGCTCGCCCACGCGGTCGAGCAGCGGCTGGAAGAGGTCGGTGTGGAAGTTGTCGTCCTCGCCCTGCATCACCGCTGCGATCCGCTCGAGCCCGGCGCCCGTGTCCACCGACGGCCGCGGCAGGGGCGTCAGCGTCCCGTCGGCCGAGCGGTCGAACTGCATGAACACGAGGTTCCAGATCTCGAGGAAGCGGCCCTGCTCGGCGAGGTGCTCGAACGCCGGCTTGGCCGGCGCCGCGGGCGGATCGCCGGGCCGCCACTCGAGGTCGACGTAGATCTCGCTGCAGGGGCCACAGGGGCCCGTGTCCCCCATCTGCCAGAAGTTGTCCTTGTCCCCCAGGCCGTAGATGCGCGCCTCGGGCAGGCCCGCGATCTCGCGCCAGAGCCGGCGGGCCTCGTCATCGGTGTGGTGCACCGTCACCAGCAGCCGGTCGGGGGAGATGCCGAGCCAGTCCTTCCCGGTCACGAACTCCCAGGCGTACGCGATGGCCTCGCGCTTGAAGTAGTCGCCGAAGGAGAAGTTGCCCAGCATCTCGAAGAAGGTGTGGTGGCGCCGGGTGTGGCCCACCTGCTCGAGATCGTTGTGCTTTCCGCCCGCGCGCACGCACTTCTGGCAGGTGACGGCGCGCAGGTAGTCGCGGCGCTCCTGCCCCTGGAAGACGCGCTTGAACTGCACCATGCCGGCGTTGGTGAACAGCAGGGTGGGATCGCCCTCGGGCACGAGGGACGAAGAAGGCACCTCGCGGTGCCCTCGGGATGCGAAATAGTCGAGGAAAAGTCGCCGGATTGTCGCCGCGTTCATGCGGCGGAATATAGGCGCCCCGCCGGAGGGGATGAAAGCTCAGTCGCCGGCGATCGCCCGGCTCACCACGGCGTTCACGGTGCGGCCGCTGTAGCCGCGGCGCGCCAGGAAGGCGAGGAGCCGCCGGCGGCGCACGGCGGGCGGCAGGCTCGCCAGCTGGGCCGCCCGGCGGGTGACCAGGTCGACCGGCACCTCCGCCTCGTCGCGACCGTCGGGCCAGTGGGCGGCAACGGCCGCGTCGGCCACGCTCCGCTCCACGCCCATGGCGCCCAGGTCGCGCGTGATCCGCACCGGCCCCCGGCCGCGGGCGGCGCGGGTTTCGACGTAGCTCCGCGCGAAGGCAGCATCGTCCAGCAGGCCCAGGTCGCCCGCGCGCGCCAGGGCACGGTCCACGGCGTCGCGCGGGTGGCCCTTCCGGACCAGCCGCCGGCCGAGGTCGGCGCGCGCGTAGGCACGCGCCTCGAGCGCGCGGAGCGCCGTGCGGAAGGCGGCCTCCGCGTCGGCGGCCCGGCTCAGCCGGTCGTGGCGCGCGTCGTCGATCACGCCGCCGACTTCGAGCCCCTCCGCGGCGGCGACGTCGGCCGGCACGGTGCAGTAGGGCACGCCGCCGACCTGGATGCGTACGCTCGAGCCGCGGCGCGGGTCCGCCTCGAGGGACGTGATCGGTCCCTCGGGGCGGAGCCGCTCGGTGCTACTCGTCGGCATCCTCGCCGCCGGCAACGCCGGCCGGCACGGCGCCGCCCTTCATGCCGAGGAGCTCCTTCACCTTCTCCTCGACCTCCGCCATGAGCGCGGGATTGTCCTTGAGGAAGAGCTTGGCGTTCTCGCGGCCCTGCCCGATCCGCTGGTCGCCATACGAGTACCAGGCACCCGACTTCTGGATGATGTTGGCCTCGGCGGCGAGGTCCACCAGCAGCGACGAGTGGCTGATCCCCTCGTCGAACATCACGTCGAACTCGGCCTGGCGGAACGGCGGCGCGACCTTGTTCTTGACCACCTTCACCCGCACGTGGTTGCCTACCACCGCCTCCTTGTCCTTGACCGGCCCGATGCGCCGGATGTCGAGCCGCAGCGAGGCGTAGAACTTGAGCGCCTTGCCGCCGGTGGTCGTCTCCGGGTTGCCGAACATGACACCGATCTTCTCGCGGAGCTGGTTGATGAACACCACCGCGCAGTTCGACCGGTTGATGGCACCGGCCAGCTTCCGGAGCGCCTGGCTCATGAGCCGCGCCTGGAGGCCGACGTGGCTGTCGCCCATCTCGCCCTCGATTTCGGCCTTGGGCACGAGCGCCGCGACCGAGTCGATCACCACGAGGTCCACCGCACCCGAGCGCACCAGAATCTCGACGATCTCGAGCGCCTGCTCGCCGGTGTCGGGCTGCGAGACGAGGAGGTCCTCGACGTTGACGCCCAGCTTCTTGGCATACTCGATGTCGAGCGCATGCTCCGCGTCGACGTAGGCGGCCACCCCGCCCATCCGCTGCACGTTGGCGGCGAGGTGGAGCGTGAGGGTGGTCTTGCCCGACGACTCGGGCCCGTAGATCTCGGTGATCCGGCCGCGGGGCACGCCGCCGATACCGATGGCCGCGTCGAGGTTGATGGCGCCGGTGGGAATCGAGCCGATGCGGACCCTGGGCGTGTCGGCGCCCATGCGCATGATGGACCCCTTGCCGAGCTGCTTCTCGATCTGGGAGATGGCCAGGCCGAGAGCCTTGCGGCGATCGGCTTCGAGCCGGCTGTCGTCAGCCATGAGAACCTCAGAAATGGAAGTGACTGATTCTGCTACACAAAGCAACTTGCGGGCAATCTAATACCGAATCTATACCGAAACAAGAGTCAGATTGTGGCTCATTTTGAGTCACCGAAGTCGCCAGGCGTCCTCCACATGATCCACCACCAAACCGCCCGATCCACGCATCACCGTCACCAGGTCGAACCGGTACTCGTCGGCCGGCCGGCCGTGCCGCAGGCGCCACACTTCGGCCACCCGCGCGATCGAGCGCCGCTTCTCCCAGTTGACCGCCTCGAGGGGCGAGCCGAACGCGTCGCTCGCGCGCGTCTTGACCTCGACGAAGGCTACGACCGAGGCACGCGTGACGATCAGATCCACGTCGTGCCGGCCCAGCCGGAACCGGTGGGCTTCGACCTGCCAGCCGCAGGACGTGAGGAAGGCGAGCGCCACGCGCTCACCCGCCATCCCGCGCTGGTGCCGCGGGTCCTGCCACTCCTCGACCGGGATGAATCGTCGCACGGAAGGAAGGTACGGCGGAGAAGCGGTGCCGACGCACCCGGATGATGCGGAGCGGCACGGGAAAGCGCGAAGCAGAAGGCCCCTCGGACGGCGGGGCCGGCACGCTCAGCTCACGTATTCGTCGAGCTGATCGAAGCCGATCCGGATCTCGCGCGGCTTGCTGCCGTGCGGAGGACCCAGCACGCCGACATCCTCGAGCTGGTCGATGATGCGCGCCGCGCGGCCATAGCCGATGCCGAGCTTTCGCTGAAGGAGCGACGTCGAGCCGCCCTGGTTCTGGATGCAGACCTCGGCCGCCTCGCGCAGCTTCTCGTCGCGGTCCCCCGCCGCCCCGGGTCCGCCGGCCGCCGCGGCGCCGTCGCCCTCCTCGGGAACCTCGGTGAGGATGTCGCTCTCGGCCGCATCGGTGCGCCCCTCCTGCTCGAGCCGCGCGCGCCGGGCGCGGTACATCTCCATGATCGCCTCGGTTTCCTCGGTCGAGATGTACGCTCCCTGCAGGCGCACCGGCTCGCTCTTGCCCGGCTCGAGGAAGAGCATGTCTCCCTTCCCCAGCAGGGCCTCGGCACCGTTGGCATCCAGGATGGTGCGGCTGTCGACCTTCGACGCGACGCGGAAGGCGACGCGGCTCGGGAAGTTCGCCTTGATGAGGCCGGTGATGACGTTCACCGATGGGCGCTGCGTGGCGAGGATGAGGTGGATGCCGATCGCGCGCGCCTTCTGCGCCAGCCGGGCAAGGGGCGTCTCCACCTCCGCCTGCACCGTCATCATGAGGTCGGCCAGCTCGTCCACGATCACGACGATGAGCGGGAGGCGGCCGCCGGTGTACTGCTCATCCACCGGCGCGGCGGCGGGCGCGTTCGCCTCCTCGCCGCTGATCTCGGTCAGCGTCACGCGCCGCGGGCCCGGGTTCCGGAGCGGCTTGCCCTCGATCACCTTGCGATTGAAGTCGGCCAGGTTCCGGGCGCCATTGGCTTCCAGCAGCGTGTAGCGGCGGTCCATCTCCGCTACCGCCCACTTGAGGACCCTCGCCGCCTCCTTGTTGTTGGTGACCACCGGATGGCGGAGGTGCGGCAGGTCCTTGTACATCGAGAGCTCGACCATCTTGGGGTCGATCATCAGGAACCGCAGGTCCTCCTTGTGCTGGTAGCGGTAGATGAGCGACGTGATGATCGCGTTGATCCCGACCGACTTCCCGGTGCCGGTGGCACCGGCGATCAGGAGGTGCGGCATGCGGGCGAGGTCGGCCACGATCGCCTGCCCCTCGAGGTCGAGGCCCAGCGCCACCGGCAGGAGCCGTTCCTCACCATCCCAGGCGGCCGCCTCGAGCAGCTCGCGCAGCACCACGACCCGCGCCTTCGGGTTCGGCACCTCGACGCCCACCATGTCGCGTCCCGGGATCCGCGCAACCCGGATCGAGCGGGCCGCCATCTTGAGCGCGAGGTCGTCGGCGAGCGCGACCAGCCGGTTCATCTTGACGCCGGGCCGGAGCCGCACGCCGTACTGCGTCACGACCGGCCCCGTCGTGCGCCCGGCGATGTCACCCTCCACCTTGAATTCGCCAAGGGTGGCGGCGAGCCGGTCCTGCAGCGCGTTCAGCTCCGCCTCGCCCGCGTCCACCGACTTGAGTCGAGGTGGCTCGAGCAGGTCCACCGGCCAGACCGCCTCCTGCTCCGCCGCCGGGGCTGCGGGCGCGGCCTTCCGCGGCGCGGACCGCCGCGGCTTCCTCGCGCCTTCCCGGGCCGCGTCCTGCCGCTCGGGCTCCGCCTCCGGCTCGGTGAGCGTGGCGAGAATCGGCTGGCGGCGGGGCCGAGGGGCCCGCTCGGCGGCGGCCGGAGGCTCGTCGTCGGCGGGTGCCGCGGGCGCGGCGCTCCGCTCGAGCCGCTGAAGGGGATGCCACGCAAAGGTGAGCAGGGTGACGGCGGACAGCGCGAGGAACCAGACCAGGAGACCGCCCGCCACGCCGATGGACGCGTAGAGCGCGTGGCTGATCGCCCCCGGGATCACGCCGACCGCCCGCGCACCGACCGTCGCTTCCGACATCGCGCGCGCGAGGTCGTGATCGGGACGCTCCGCGATGAGCAGGAGCCCCACCAGACACGGCACCAGGACGCAGAGCGCGCCCACCAGCACGCCCGCCCGCTTCATGTCCAGTCGCGGAAGGCGGTCGAAGCCGGCAAGGCCCACACCGAGCCCGATGAGCGGGAACCCGAGCGCGCCGATGCCGAGCCATTCCTTGAGGGCGCGTCCCACGGCCGCGCCCGACGGTCCGGTGAACCCCCCGGGCACGAGGGTGAGGCCGAGGAAGAGCCCGAGCACGAGCGCGGTGATCGCGCCCAGCCGGCGGCGGAAGTCCGGCGTCACGGCGTGGGCGCCACGGTCACGCGGCGGTCATGGAGGTTGGGAAGGACGGGATACGCGTCGAGGCGCGCGGCATCCTCCACGTCGGGCCGGAAGCCCAGGCGGATGAGCTCGCGGCCCGCGCGGCTGTAGGCGAGCGGTCGGAACCAGGCGTCGCCGTAGCGGCGCACCAGGTCGAGCGCGGCGAGGGCGGCGTCGTTCAGCCCCCGGCGCGGCTTGCGCCCGCCCAGCGCGGCCACGGCAAGGCGGCCGGCGGCATAGGCGTCGTCCAGCGAGAAGGCGCCATCCCGGCCGGCGCAGACGATCAGGATGTCCCGCTGGCGCTCGAGCACGTCGCGCGCGGCGGCGCCGGCGGCGCTCAGGTTCGCGGCGGCGGCGGCATAGACCGCGCCCGCGCCCTGGGTGGCCAGCATCGCCTTGGTGCCGTTCGTGGTGGTCATGATGATGGTCTTGCCGCGCACCGTCTCGCCGGTCATCTCGAGCGGGCTGTTGCCGAGCTGGAAGCCCGGGATGCGGACGCAGTTCCGCTCGCCGGCGAGCAGGAGATCGGTGCTCCCGATCGTCTGGGCGAGCCGGACCGCCTCCTCGCTCGACGCCACCGGGATGACCGCCTTCGCGCCGTTGGCGAGCGCGGCGCACATCGCGGTGGTGGCGCGAAGGATGTCGATGACGAAGACGGTCCGGCCCGTGACGTCGGCGGGTGCCAGGCCCTGCGGGGTGAAGACGACGTCCAGCCTCATGCTTCCGGCTTCAGCAGCTGCGACTCGCGCTCGAGGAATCGGGTGTCGACCTTGCCGGCGGCGAAGTCGGGGTGGCGGATGACGCGCGCGAGGAAGGGGATCGTGGTCGTGACGCCCTCGAGGATGAAGCTGTCGAGCGCCTGGCCCATGCGCGTGAGCGCCTCGGCCCGGTCGTTGCCGTGGACGATCACCTTGGCCAGGAGCGAGTCGTAGTACGGCGGCACGGTGTAGCCCGCATACACATGCGTGTCCACCCGCACCCCGGGGCCACCCGGTGGATGGTACGCCGTGATGAGCCCCGGCGACGGCTGGAAGTTCCGGTAGGGGTCTTCCGCGTTGATGCGGCACTCGATCGCATGGCCGCGCAGGCGGCGTCCGTCGCCCTGGAAGCTGAGGGGCTCGCCCGCGGCCACCCGGATCTGATCCTTCACCAGATCGAAGCTCGTGACCATCTCGGTCACCGGATGCTCCACCTGGATCCGGGTGTTCATTTCCATGAAGTAGAAGCTGCCGTCGGTGTCGAGCAGGAACTCGAGGGTGCCGGCGCCGACGTACCCGATGTTGGAGGCCAGCGCCACGGCGGCGTTGCCCATCCGCTCACGCAGCTCGGGCGTGAGCGCCGGGCTCGGGCTCTCCTCGATCAGCTTCTGGTGGCGGCGCTGCACCGAGCAGTCGCGCTCCCCAAGGTGGACGACGCGCCCGTGCGTGTCGCCCAGCACCTGGATCTCCACGTGGCGCGGGTGCTCGAGGTACTTCTCCACGTACACCGCGCCGTTGCCGAACGCGCTCAGCGCCTCGTTCTGCGCCAGCCCGAAGAGCTGGGCAAACTGCTCGCGGTCGGTGCAGATCCGCATCCCCTTGCCGCCCCCGCCCGCGGTCGCCTTGATGATCACGGGAAAGCCGATCGACTCGGCGAACGCGACCGCGTCGTCCACGTCGTCGATGGTGCCGGGCGATCCGGGGACGGTGGGGACGCCCGCTTCCTGGGCCAGCCGCCGCGCCGTGGCCTTGTCGCCCATCTGGCGGATCTGCTCGCCGGTGGGCCCGATGAAGGTGATGTTCGACGCCTTGCAGGTGTCGGCGAACTCGGCGTTCTCGGCGAGGAAGCCGTACCCGGGATGGATGGCGTCGGCGCCGGTGATCTCGGCGGCGGCGATGAGCGCGGGAATCTTGAGGTAGGAGAGCCGGCTGGGCGGCGGCCCGATGCAGACGTCGTCGTCGGCGAAGCGCACGTGCAGCGACTCCCGGTCGGCCTCGCTGTACACGGCGACGGTCTCGAGCCCGAGCTCGCGGCATGCCCGGATGACCCGCAGGGCGATCTCCCCGCGGTTCGCGATCAGGACCTTGCGGAACATCAGGCCGTGAAGTCCTGCGAGCGGCCGGCCCCCTGATTCCCGGTGATCTCGGTGAACGTCCGGTCGGACGCCGAGTTGATGCCGGAGGCGCGCAGGGCAAACTCGCTCGGGTTGCTGGCGTAGAACAGCGCGCTCTCGTACGACACGGCGCCGTCCTTGTACCACTGCATGAGCGACTGGTCGAACGACTGCATCCCGTAGGACACGGTGCCCTCGGCGATGAGGTCCGGGATGTTGAGGGCCTTCTCGATGTCGCGGATGTTGTCCGCCACGGCCGCGGTGTTGATCAGGATCTCCGCTGCCGGCACCCGGCCCCGCCCGTCCTGGCGGGGCACCAGCCGGAGCGACACCACCGCCTGGAGCGCGGTCGACAGCAGCGCCCGGATCTCCTGGTGCTGGTGCGGCGGGTAGAACGAGATCACGCGGTTGATCGTCTGCGTGGCGTCGGTGGTGTGCAGGGTGGAGAAGACGAGGTGCCCGGTGTCGGCCGCCTTGAGCGCGGTGTCCAGCGTCTCCATGTCGCGGATCTCGCCGAGCAGGATCACGTCGGGGTCCTGCCGGAGGACGTGGCGGAGGGCGGCGGCGAAGGACAGGGTGTCGCTCCCCACCTCGCGCTGCGAGATGTTCGACATCACGTCGCGATGGAGGAACTCGATCGGGTCCTCGATCGTGATGACGTTGACGCGGCGGTGGTGGTTGATGTGGTTGATCAGGGCCGCGAGCGCGGTCGACTTGCCCGAGCCGGTGATGCCGGTGACCAGCACGAGGCCGCGCGGCCGGAGCGCGATCTCCTCGAGGACCGGCGGGAGCAGGAGCTCGCGCACCGTCTTCACTTCGTAGGGGATCGCGCGGAACGCGAACGCCAGCGTCCCCCGCTGCTGGTAGATGTTGGTGCGGAAGCGGCCGACGCCGGGCACCCCGATGGCGAAGTCCGCCTCCTTCTTCTCGGCAAACTCCTTCACCTGGCGCGGCGTCATGATCTGTTCCGCCAGCGTCTTGAGGTCCTCGGGCTTGAGGGGCTGCATGTCGAGCGCCGCCAGCTCGCCGTTCACGCGCACCGTGGGCGACCGCCCGACCTTGAGCAGGAGGTCGGAGCCGCTCCGCTGCACCATCTGGCCGATGGCCTGCTTGAAGTTGAAGGGCTGCCCGCCCGCGGCGGGGGCCGGCGCGCCCGACTCAGCCATTGGGATCCACCCGGAAGAGGGTCTGTCCGAACTCGACGGGCTGTGCATCCTCCACCAGCACCTCGCGGATCACGCCGGCGATCTCGGCCTCGATCTCGTTCATGATCTTCATG
>JAICVB010000173.1 GCA_025935545.1 Gemmatimonadales bacterium | reverse complement strand
TGTCCATGACGCAGCCGAGGAACACGGCGACGGTTGTCCCCCCGACGTCATTGCGAGGAGGCGCAGCCGACGAAGCAATCGCGTGGGAGACCGGAGCGCAGGCGTCGCGATTGCTTCGGCCCCTGCGGGGCCTCGCAATGACGTCGGGGGGACAACCGTCGCCGTGTTCCTCGGCTGCGTCATGGACACCCTCTTCGCCCACGTCCACGACGCCACCCGCCGCACCCTCACCGCCAACGGCTACGACGTCATCGAGGTGCGCGGCCAGGCCTGCTGCGGCGCGCTGCATGAGCACGCCGGCGATCGCGACTCGGCCGAGGCCCTGGCCCGGCGGAACGTGCACGCCTTCGCCGCGGCCGCCGAGCGCGCCGATTTCATCGTCGTGAACAGCGCCGGCTGCGGCGCCATGCTCAAGGACTACGGCCATCTCCTGGGCGAGGAGCGCGCCCGGGCCTTTGCCGCGAAGGTGCGCGACGTCTCCGAGCTCCTGGCCGAGCGGGGCCCGCGGCCGGGCGGCGCGCTGCCGCTCGACGTGGCCTACGACGCGCCGTGCCATCTCCAGCATGCGCAGCGCGTCCACGCGGCACCGCTCGCGGTGCTCTCCGCGATTCCCGAGCTCCGCGTCACCCTCCTCCCCGGCCACGACAAGTGCTGCGGCAGCGCCGGCATCTACTCCATGCTGCACTCCGCGATGTCGCGCGCGGTGCTCGACCTCAAGGTGGCCGAGCTGGGCGCGGCGGTGCCCCGCCCCGCGCTCGTCGCCACCGGAAATCCCGGCTGCCTCATGCAGATCGGCGCCGGGCTCCGCGCCGCGGGCCTTCCTATCGGCGTGGCCCATCCGGTGGAGCTGCTCGACCGCTCCTACCGCGACGCGGGGCTCTATATTTCGTCATGAGCCCCGCCACCGCCCTCGACGTCACGCTGGACCGCCCGCGCCTCGATCAGGTGCGCCACGGGTCGGTGGTGATCACGACGGAGCCGGCGGTCTTCCGGATCGATGGCGCGGGCGCGCTCCAGTGCCTGCAGGGCCTCCTCACCAACGACGTCGCCAAGCCGGGCGACCACAGTCTCGTGTACGGCGCGCTGCTCACGCCCAAGGGCGCGATCGTCTTCGACGCGTGGGTGGCCCGCGTTCCCGACGGCTTCACCCTCATCGCCGCACCCGGCGCGCACGAGCCCGCGCTCGAGCTCTTCCGCCGCCAGCTTCCGCCGCGCCTCGCCCGCGTCACCGACCAGACCGGCGAGATGCGCTCGGCCTGGATCGTGGGGGCGCAGGCATTCCAGACCCTCGCCAAGGCGGGGCTCGGTCCCCTGCCGGAGGCGGCGGGTCGCGTCGCGGTGGTGGACACGATCCAGGGCCGGCTGATCGTGGCGCTCGCGCCGGAGCGCGCGCCGTTCGCCGGCTTCATGCTGGGCCCGGCCAGCGCCGTCCAGCTCGCGGGCGACACCCTCCGCGGCGCCGGCGCCGTGCCCGGCGAGGCCGCCGACCTCGAGGCCGCGCGCATCCTCGCGGGCTGGCCCGCGCTGGGCGCCGAGATCGACGAGCGCACCCTGCCGCAGGAGGTGCGGTACGATGAGATCGGCGGCGTCTCCTACACCAAGGGCTGCTACACCGGCCAGGAGACCGTCGCCCGCCTCCACTTCCGCGGGCACACCAACCGCGAGCTCCGCGGCCTCCGCTGGAACGCGACGCCGCCGCTGGAGGACCGCGCCATCACCCGCGACGCGAAGGAGGTCGGCACGGTGCGCTCCACGCTCGAGCTGAGCGATCGCGTGATCGGCCTCGCCATCCTCCGGCGGGAGGTGGGGCCGGGCGACGTGGTGGTGGCAGGCGGGATCGAGGCGACGGTGGTGGGGCTGCCCTTCACGCCGGCGGAGCTCGACGGCTGACGGCGGAGGACCGGTGAGGGGATGAAAACGATCGAGCCCGGCGCGGGGCCGGGCTCGATGCGACAGTGCTGAACGGCGTCGTTACTTCGTCTTGGCCGTATCCCGCGCCATCATCGAGTCGGCCTTCATGGCGCTGTCCGACTTCATCGTGGTGTCGCGCGTCATCGCCGACGAATCGACCGTCATGGTCGTCGTAGTGCTGGTCATCGTCGTGTCGGCGGGCGTCGCGTTGTCGTTCTTGGTGCCACACGCCGCCAGAACGAGAACCGCCGCAATCGCGAGCTTCTTCATCGTTACTCCTTGAAGGGATAGGGTGGCACAGACGTCGAGAGCCTTGTCCAACACTGTCGTCAGGACTGAACGGCGGACGAAACTACGACCCGCTCGCGTTTTGTCAAGCAGATTGGACCCTGCCCGCCGAGCGCCCGACCGCACTGCCACCCGGTGGAATCCGAACCCAAGCCATTATACCACAAGAGCTTGATAATGCAAGGACAGCCCCATACCCCCCTGCTTCCCCGGACCCTGGGCGACCTGCGCCAGAGCCCGTGGGCGGAGGCCCCGCTCCGCGGCCGCAGCGTCCGCGACGAGCTCCGCGCCAACCTCCTCGCCCGCCTGGAGGC
>JAICVB010000113.1 GCA_025935545.1 Gemmatimonadales bacterium | reverse complement strand
GCCGGTGAAGTATCCGATCGGCACGCGCGTCTCGGGCAAGGTGCGGAACCTGACGTCGTTCGGCGCGTTCGTGGAGATCGAGCCGGGCATCGACGGCCTGATCCACATCTCCGACATGTCGTGGACCAAGCGGGTGCAGCATCCGTCGGAGGTGGTGAAGAAGGGCGACACGGTGGACGTGATCATCCTCAACATCGACGCCGACAACAAGCGGATCAGCCTGGGCCTCAAGCAGGCGGAGGAGGACCCGTGGCTCCGGATCGGCGAGACCTACCCGATCGGGATGGAGCTCCGCGGCCGCTCGGTGCGCCTGATGGACAAGGGCGTGGTGGTCGACCTGGGCAACGACATCGAGGGCTTCGTGCCGATGTCGCAGCTGGGCATCCCCAACATCGAGAACCCGGGCGATGCCGTGAAGGAAGGGCAGATGCTCGAGCTCAAGGTCCTCGAGGTGGATCCGATCCACCACCGGATCGTGCTCGCGGTCATCGGCTATCCGGACGAGCCGATCATTCCGCCGGTGCGGCCGGTGTACGACGAGTCCGAGGCGGCGGCGACCGAAGGCTGAGCCCGGCCCCCGACAGCGAACGAAGCGCCCCCGACGACGGGGCGCTTTTGTTTGGTATATTGTCCGCCATGCCCGACCAACGCAGGCTCCTCGAGGAGCTCCAGCACCGCCAGGCGGACGCCGAGCTGGGCGGCGGCACGGCGCGCATCGCCCAGCAGCACCGGAAGGGGAAGCTCACCGCCCGCGAGCGGCTCGATCTCCTGCTCGACGAGGGCAGCTTCGTCGAGCTCGACAGGTTCGTCACCCACCGCTCGACCGCCTTCGGCCTGGCGGATCAGGTCTATCCGGGCGATGGCGTGGTCACGGGCCACGGCCGGATCGACGGCCGGCTGGTCTACGTCTTCTCGCAGGACTTCACCGTCTTCGGCGGCTCGCTCTCGGAGGCGCACGCGGAGAAGATCTGCAAGGTGATGGACCTCGCGCTCCGGAACGGCGCGCCGGTGATCGGCCTCAACGATTCGGGCGGCGCCCGCATCCAGGAGGGCGTCGCGTCGCTCGGCGGGTACGCCGACATCTTCCTCCGGAACACGCTGGCGTCGGGCGTGGTCCCGCAGATCTCCGCCATCCTCGGGCCCTGCGCCGGCGGCGCGGTGTACAGCCCCGCGATCACCGACTTCACGTTCATGGTCCGCGGCGTGAGCTACATGTTCGTCACCGGGCCGAGCGTGGTGAAGACGGTGACGCACGAGGAGGTGAGCTTCGACGGCCTGGGCGGCGCCGACGTGCACGGCAGCACGTCGGGGGTGTCCCACTTCACCCGGGACTCGGAGCCGGCCTGCCTGCAGGCGATCCGCGAGCTGATGGGCTTCCTCCCGGGGAACAACGTGGACGAGCCCCCGCGGCGCCCGACCGACGACCCCGATGAGCGGCGGGACGAGGGGCTGCTCGACGTGATCCCCGCGAGCCCCACCCAGCCGTACGACATGCACGACGTGCTGCGCCGCGTGGTGGACGACGCGAGCTTCCTCGAGGTGCACGCCGGGTACGCGGAGAACATCCTCTGCGGCTTTGCCCGCCTGGGCGGGCAGCCGGTCGGCATCGTGGCCAACCAGCCCGCCGTGCTCGCGGGCGTGCTCGACATCAACGCCTCCGCCAAGGCCGCCCGCTTCATCCGCTTCTGTGACTGCTTCAACCTTCCGGTCGTCACCTTCGTGGACGTGCCCGGCTTCCTGCCCGGCGTGGCCCAGGAGCACGGCGGAATCATCCGGCACGGGGCCAAGCTGCTCTACGCCTACTGCGAGGCGACGGTGCCCAAGCTCACCGTCATCACCCGCAAGGCCTACGGTGGCGCGTATGACGTGATGAGCTCGAAGCACATCCGGGGCGACCTCAACCTCGCGTGGCCCAGCGCCGAGATCGCCGTGATGGGGCCACGTGGGGCGGTGGAGATCCTGTTCCGCGACGAGATCGCGAAGGCCGACGATCCGGCGGCCGAGACGGCGCGGCTGGGAGAGGAATACACGGCGCGCTTCGCCAACCCGTACGCGGCGGCGGCACGCGGCTATGTGGACGACGTGATCGATCCGCGGGATACCCGGCCCCGGCTCATCGAGGCGCTCCGCACCCTCGCCGGGAAGCGGGACCGGAACCCGCCGCGCAAGCACGGCAACATCCCGCTCTAGACCGGCCACCGGTGCCCGAGACTGGCGCAACCCGAAGAAGATTGGCATCTTGGATGTTCATGCGTGCCATCATCTCCCGCCGCACGATGACGACGCTGGCGCTCGCCTGCGGGGCGGCGCCGTCCGTCCTCGCCGCCCAGGCCGCGATCGATCCCAACATGGCGCCCCGCGCCGCCGCCCTCGAGCGGGCCGGCGAGCGGCAGGTCGCCACCGACATGCTGGGCCATTATCTCGCCACCGCGCAGGATGATGGCCGCGCCTGGTTCGAGCTCGGCCGCTTCTACATCCTCGACGCGCGCGAGTGGCACAGCCGCGGCCACGTCGGCGATCCCGACGGCCGCCTCTATCTCGACCTGAGCGCCCTCGCCCTCGACCAGGCGACGCGTCTGCTGGCGGACTCGGCCGGCGTCTACCGCACCATCGTCGAGCTCGAGCGGGCCCTCCTCTTCGCGGAGGACTCGGGCTGGGACGCGGCGCGCGAGCGCCGCCCGCGGGGCGATGCGCCGCGCCTGCCCCCCTATATCACCGAGCTTGGCACCAACATCCTGGGCTCCTGCCCGGCCCGTGGGGTGCTGCTGACGGGCGGGCAGCTCGAGACCGTCGCGGTCTGGTACGCCTCGCTCGAAGTCGGCTACCGCAAGGATGTCCTTCCGCTGCGCCCCGATCTCTACTCCACCGACTCCGTCTATCGCCGCCGCATGGCGGGTGAGCTCGGCGTCGATCCCGCGCTGCCGGTGCGGCCGGCGCTCACCGTGGTCGCCGTGCATCGTCCGATCTGCGTCGGGCCGACCGCCGACAGCGCGGCGGCGCCGGCGCGTCCTGCCACGGCGGTTCGGCTGGTGCGGGTCGTGGGCGGCACGCCGAGCACCACCGACGTGCTGAGCGTGACCGAGCTGCTCAATGCGAGCCGCGTAGGGGAGTCCCGCTGGACCCGCGAGGTCATGGGCGTGTACCTCGCCGCTGCCCACTTCAATCGCCTTCTCTGCAGCGGCATCCTCCTGCCGCTCGCCGAGCTCACGCCGGGTACGTGCGGCACCTAGCGCCCCACTCCGCCAGCGCGTCGTGAAGCGGGTACTCATCGCCAACCGGGGCGAAATCGCGCTCCGCATCATCCGCGCGTGTCATGAAGAGGGGCTCGAGGCCGTCGCCGTCTATTCGGCGGCCGACCGCACGAGCCCGCACGTCCGCGCCGCCGACTTCGCCGTCCCCATCGGTCCGGCGCCTCCCTCCGAGAGCTACCTCTCCATCCCGCGCCTCCTCGAGGCGGCCGCCGAGGCCGGCGCCGACGGCGTGCATCCGGGCTACGGCTTCCTGGCCGAGCGCGCGGCGTTCGCGGAAGCGGTGGACCGGGCCGGCCTCACCTGGATCGGGCCTCCTGCCGCGGCCATCCGCGCCATGGGCGACAAGACCGAAGCCCGCCGGCGGATGGAGGCGGCGGGGGTGCCCATCGTGCCGGGAGCCGTGGCACCGCTCACGGAGGACGCTGCGGCCCGCGAGGTCGCCGGCCGGATCGGCTACCCGGTGATCGTGAAGGCCGCCGCTGGGGGTGGAGGGAAGGGGATGCGGGTCGTGACGGCCCCGGACGAGCTCGCGCCGGCGCTCGCCGCGGCCGCGTCGGAAGCGCTCAAGTCCTTTGGCGACGCGAGCGTCTATCTCGAGAAGTTCATCGAGCGGCCGCGGCACGTGGAGATCCAGGTGCTGGCCGATGCCAGCCGCACCGTGCACCTGGGCGAACGGGAATGCTCGATCCAGCGGCGGCACCAGAAGCTGGTCGAGGAGGCGCCGTCCGTCGCGGTGTCGGACACGCGCCGGGAGCGGATGGGCGCCGCCGCCGTCGCGGCCGCCTCGGCGGTGGGCTACCGGAGTGCCGGCACCTGCGAGTTCCTCCTCGCGGCGGACGGGTCGTTCTACTTCCTCGAGATGAACACGCGCATCCAGGTCGAGCATCCCGTGACCGAGCTGGTCTACGGCGTGGACCTCGTTCGGGAGCAGCTCCGGATCGCGCGCGGGCTTCCAATGTCGGTGGCGTCGCGGCCGCTGCATCCCCGCGGCTGGGCCATCGAGTGCCGGCTCACCAGCGAGGATCCGTCGAACGGGTTCCTGCCGTCGACCGGCCGCGTCGAGTACCTCCGGCCGCCGGCGGGACCGGGGGTGCGCTGGGACAGCGGCATCGACGTGGGCAACGAGGTCACGCTCTACTACGACTCGATGCTCGCCAAGCTGATCGTGTGGGCGCCGGACCGGCCGCAGGCGATCGCGCGGATGCGCCGTGCGCTGGATGAGCTGGTGCTGGTCGGCGTCGCGACCAATCAGGGCTTCCACGTCCGGCTGATGGACGACGACGCCTTCCAGCGCGGCGACGTGGATATCCAGTTCCTCGAGCGGCGCGGCGACCTCATGGAGCCCCGGCCGGACGCGGAGCGCGAGCTGCAGCTCGCGGTGGCGGCGGCGCTCGCGGAGGATGCCGCGCGGCGGGCACGGCGGCCGCTGGTGAGCGCGGACGGCGACGGACCTGGCGCATGGGGCCGCCTCGCGCGCCGGGAGGCGCTCCAGTGAGCACGGCGTCCGGCGAGGTGATCCGGATCCTCCGGCTCGCGGCCGGTGGGGATGGGGTCGGGCGGCTCGAGGACGGGCGTGCCGTCTTCGTGCCGCGAACCGCCCCGGGGGATCTGGTCGAGCTGGCCCGCGTCCGCTCCCATCGTCGCTTTGCGCGGGCGCTCATCGGCCGCGTGATCGAGCCGGCGCCGGGCCGGATGGTTCCCCGTTGTCCGCATTACACCCGCGATGAGTGCGGTGGCTGCCAGCTGCAGCACCTCGACGGCGAGACGCAGCGGGCGGCCCGCGCCGGGTTCGTGGGGGAGGCCCTTCGCCGCATGGCGCGCCTCGACCGGCCCGACCCGCCCCTCGCGGCCGCCCCCGACGACTGGGGCTACCGGTCCAAGCTCACGCTCCACGCGTCGCCCGATGGCCGGCGCATCGGGCTGCACCCGTTCGACCGGCCCGATCAGCTCTTCGATCTCGAGTGGTGCTACATCACGAGCCCGCGCCTGATGGAGCTCTGGCGCGAGGTGCGACGGCGACGCCGGCTCCTGCCCACTGCGCTCCAGCGGCTCGTGCTCCGGCTCGACCGCTCCGGTGGCCGTCACCTCGTGGCGATGGTCGCGGGGACGGCGCAATGGCGGTCCGCGCGGGAGCTGGCGGGAATGCTGGCGTCCGCCGGCGTCCCCGCCACCCTCTGGTGGCAGCCGGAGGGTGGCGCGGCGCGATCGGTCGCGGGAAGCGACGGCGCCTTCCCCGCCACCGTGTTCGAGCAGGTCCATCCCGCGATGGGCGACCGCGCGAGGGAGGCCGCGCTCGACGCGCTGGGCCCGATTGCCGGCCTCCATGTCTGGGACCTGTATGCGGGGATCGGGGAGACGACCGCCCGGCTCGTCGCCGCCGGCGCATCGGTCGAGAGCGTCGAGTCCGACGTGCGGGCCGTGCGCCTCGCCGACGAGCGCGGCCCGGCGCCGAGTCCGGTCATTCGCCGTCATGCCGGCCGCACGGAAGATGTGGTGGCGTCGCTCCGCGACCCGGCGGCGGTGATCACCAACCCGCCCCGTACCGGGATGGATGAACGGGTCACGGCGGACCTCCGCGCGCGCCGGCCCCGCCGCATCGTCTACGTCTCCTGCGACCCGGCCACGCTGGCACGCGACATCGTGCGCCTGGGGAGCGGCTTCGAGGTCCGGTCGGTCGAGGCGTTCGATCTCTTCCCCCAGACGGCCCACGTGGAGAGCGTCACGCTCCTCGAGGCCGCATGAAGTATTTCGTGAGCGTGGGCGCCCGGGAGATCGAAGTCGAGGTGGACGGCGACCACGTGGTCGCGGCCGGGCAGCGTGTCACCGCCGTCCTCACGACCATCCCCGGCTCCCCGGTGCGTCAGCTCCTGATGGACGGCCGCTCGGTGGCCCTCCCGATCGAGCCGGCGGGCGCCGGCCGCTGGGCCGTGACGCTCCATGGGGAGCGGCGCGAGCTCGACGTGGTGGACGCCCGCACCCGCCACATCCGGTCCCTGACCGGAGAGGACCGGAAGGCGGCGGGGCCGGCCAATCTCGTGGCGCCGATGCCCGGGCTGGTCGTGCGCATCCAGGTCGAGGCCGGGGACGACGTTCCGGCCGGGGCGCCCGTCGTGGTGCTCGAGGCGATGAAGATGGAGAACCAGCTCAAGGCGGCGGGCCCGGGACGGGTGGCCGTCGTGCGGGTCCAGCCGGGCCAGGCCGTCGACAAGGGGCAGGTGCTGCTGGAGTTCGCGGCACCCGCCCCTTGACCGACCCCGCGCGGAGTCGGTATCTTGTGAGTCTGTCTTGGTTTGCCCTTCGTTTTGCTCGGTTGGACGACTCTTTCTGACGGTGCGCCCCGGTGCGCAAGGCAGCCTGATCGATGAAAACCTTTTCCGCCACGCCTGCCGACATCACCCACGACTGGCACGTCGTGGATGCCGACGGCGTCCCGCTCGGGCGGCTCGCCAGCACGGTGGCCCAGCTGATCCGCGGCAAGCACAAGCCGACCTACACGCCGCACATGGACGGCGGTGACTTCGTCGTCGTCGTGAATGCGTCGAAGGTCAAGCTGACCGGTCGGAAGATGGAGCAGAAGACCTACTTCAAGCACACCGGCTACATGGGCCACGAGAGCCATACGGCGGTGAAGGACCTCCTGGCCAAGCACCCCGACCGGGTGATCGAGAAGGCGGTCTACGGCATGCTCCCCAAGACCTCGCTCGCCAAGCAGCACCTGCGCGGCAAGCTCAAGGTCTACGCATCGGCCGAGCATCCGCACGCGGCGCAGCAGCCCAAGCCGTTCCCCGTCAACTTCTCGAAGGTGAAGGCATGACCGCGACTCCCCAGTTCCGGTGGCAGGCGGTGGGCCGCCGCAAGACCAGCGTGGCCCGCGTGTACCTCACCCCCGGCACCGGCAAGTGGGACATCAACGGCCGCACCCTCGGCGACTACTTCCCGCGTCCGTCGCTGGTCCAGCACATCCAGCAGTCCTTCACCGCGACCGATACGCTGGGCGCGTTCGACGTGAAGGCGCACGTGGACGGCGGCGGCCAGACGGGGCAGGCGGGCGCGCTCCGTCTCGGGATCGCGCGGGCGCTGGTGGAAGCGGACGGGCAGCATCGCACCAAGCTTCGCGCGGCGGGGCTCCTGACCCGCGATCCGCGCGCCGTCGAGCGGAAGAAGCCGGGCCAGCCCGGCGCCCGCAAGCGCTTCCAGTTCTCGAAGCGGTAGCACCCGGGGGCGGGACGAGCCTGCCCCGATCTCGCACACCGCTGGATCCGCCGCTGGGTGCCCCCCGGGGTCGGCGCCGGAGATGAAGGCGGTGGACGCGCAACCCTCTCAACGACAGGACATCAGTTCCGCATGGCACAGCCCCAGATCCAGGACCTGCTCGAGGCCGGCGTCCATTTCGGCCACCAGACGCGACGCTGGAACCCGAAGATGCGGCGCTTCATCTTCGCCGAGCGCTCGGGCATCTACATCATCGACCTCCAGAAGACGCTCCGGCAGATCCAGAAGGCGCAGGAGCTCCT
>JAICVB010000091.1 GCA_025935545.1 Gemmatimonadales bacterium | reverse complement strand
GGCGACGTGGCCCCGAAGGTCACGGCGGCGTTCAGCGAGTACCAGATCCATCCGACGCGGAACAGCACCGAGAACGGCGGCGACAAGCAGGAGTTCAAGGGCACCAAGGGCGACCTGGACGTGACCGTCTCGCTCGAGCGCAAGAGTCCCACCACCACGAACGTCGAAGTCACCGCCCGGAAGAACCTGGCGGAGTGGGACAAGGACTTCGCGAAGCAGGTGCTGCAGAAGATCGTGTCGTCGAGCTGATCAGGGACGCAGGTAGATGTCGGTCCCGCCGGGTCCCCGCCCCAGCACGATGAGCTGCGGCGGCACCCCGCGGGCGATCACGCGCACGTACTGCGAGCGGCATTCGTCCACCAGGTCCCGGTCGAAGCCCAGGCGGTAGTGGCCGGCGTCATCGGCAAAGGCGTTGTAGGGCGTCCCCATCATCTGGAGATACGCGCCGCCCAGCGGGACGCCCGTGCGCTCGTTGATGACGCGGCCCTCGACGAACTCGAGGGTGACCGGCTGGCCCGCCGGCCGCACCGGACGTGGTCGGGGCGTGCAGTCGTTGTCCCTCGGCTCGGTGGGGCCGTCGTTCCACCGCACGATCGGCTGCGGCGCGCCACCGCCGGGGGCGTTGCTGTTCCGCCGTCCGAACAGCCGCTGGGTTTCGGACTCGAAGGCCGCCTCCGCGCTGGCCACCTCGCTGGGCGGCGCGGCCGGGGCGCGGAGGCCAGGGTCACCGGCGGGCGTCGGGTCGGCACGCGTCACGGTCGGCGGCGGGACCGGCGTCGGCGGCGTTTCGGGGATGTTCTCGGGTCCCCGCTTCACCTGCGGGAGCGGAATCTCCCTCGGCCGGGGCTCGACCCGGCGCTCCGGGACGGGAGGGGGCACCGGCCTCGGCCGGGGGCGGGGCGCTGGTGTCGCGAGGGGCGGCGCCAGCACCACCGTCTGTGTCGCGGTCGGCGGCTCGTCGGTCGCAGGCCTGTCCACCGGCGCCGGCCGGCGGTGCAGCAGCACGAACAGGAGCAGCGCGAGGCCGGCATGGGTTCCCACGCTGGCCGCCAGCGGCGCCCACGGCCGCTCGGGCCGCCGGCCAGTGATGGGAAGTGCCTCGAGAGGGGTATGCTGCATCCGGTTCAATATCGCCACGCGTACCTTCGCGCCGCAGTGCATCGGGGGTTGATCATGTCCATCCGTTACGTCCTGCTGCTCGCGCTCGCCGCCTGCCACCGGCAGGGTGCCCCCGCGGCATCCGTCGCTCCCGTCGCCGAGGCCACCCGCGAGCTTCGCGCCCTCGCCGACGACTCGATGGAGGGGCGCGGCACCGGCACCCCGGGCGGGTGGCGGGCCGCGCGCTACATCGCGGCCGAGCTCGAGCGGTACGGCGTCCGGCCGGCGGGCGACAGCGGCTACTTCCAGCGGGTGGCCCTGCGGACCGGCGGAGCGGCCAACGTGGTCGGCCTCATCCGGGGGCGGGATCCGTCAGCACGGGATTCCGCCGTGGTGATCGCCGCGCACTACGATCACCTGGGCATCGGCCGGCCGGTGGCGGGCGACTCGATCTACAACGGCGCGGACGACGACGCTTCCGGCGTGGTCGCCGTGCTCCAGATGGCGCGGGCCCTCGCGCACGAGGCGCCCAGGCGCAGCGTGGTGGTCCTGCTCACTACGGGTGAGGAGGTCGGCCTGCTGGGCACCCGCCGCTATCTGGACGCGCCGGCCGTCCCCCTCGACCACACCGTGGCCGAGCTGGAGGTGGAGATGATCGGCCGGCCCGACTCGCTCGCGGGCGGAAGCGGGCGGGCGTGGCTCACGGGCTACGAGCGGTCCACCATGGGGGACATGCTCAAGGCCGCCGGCAGCCCGATCGTTCCCGACCCGCGGCCGTCGCAGAACTTCTTCGAGCGGAGCGACAACATCGCCTTTGCCCGCCGGGGGATCCCGGCTCACACCCTCTCGTCGTTCAACCTGCACGGCGACTACCACACCCCGGACGACGAGGTGGAGCGGGTGGATACCGTCCACATGGCGAGGGTGATCGCGGCGGCGACGGCGGCGGCCCGCTCGCTCGCGGACGGGCCCGCGCCCCAGTGGAAGCCGGGTGGCCGCCCGGCGGGGCGGTAGGATGCTCCGCACGGCCTGGCGGGTGTTCCGCGCCGGCTTCGCCGGGTGGTGGAACGACAACCTGTCCCGGCTCGGCGCCTCGCTGGCCTACTACACGCTGTTCGCCATCGCGCCGGTGCTGGTGATCGCGATCGGCATCGCCGGGCTCGCCTTCGGGCCGGAAGCCGTGCGGGGTGAGATCGTGCACCAGGTGGACGATCTGATCGGCATGGAAGGCGGTCGGGCCGTGCAGGCGCTGCTCAAGGGCGCGAGCAACCACTCGGCGGGCGTGCTCGCCACGGTGATCGGCAGCATCACCTTCCTGCTCACGGCGACCGGTGCGTTCCTGGAACTGCAGTACGCCCTCAACACGATCTGGCGGGTGAAGCCGAAGGCGTCGGCGGGACTGCGGGACTTCCTGATGCAGCGGCTCGTGTCGTTCGGCATCGTCGTCGCGATCGGGTTCCTGCTCCTCGTCTCGCTGGCGGTGAGCGCCGCGCTCGCCGCCCTGAGCGGCTGGCTCAACGCGAGCGTGCCGGGCATCGCGACGGTCTGGATCGGCGTGAACCTGATCATCTCGGTCGCGGTGATCACCCTCCTCTTCGCGCTGCTCTACAAGGTCCTGCCGGATGTCGACCTCGACTGGCGGGACGTCTGGATCGGCGCTCTCATCACGGCCTGTCTGTTCTCCGTCGGGAAGACCCTCATCGGGCTGTACATCGGCCACAGCAGCGCCGCGTCGAGCTACGGCGCCGCGGGGTCGGTCGTGATCCTCCTGCTCTGGGTGTACTACTCCGCTCAGGTGGTCCTGATCGGGGCCGAGATGACGCGGGCGTATACCGCCGCCAGGAAGGGAGCGCCGAAGCCGGTCGGGTATGCGAGGCGGGCCAGGCGGGCGGGGGTGGAGAAGGGCGTGGCGGAGACGAAACCGGTGGACTGACCGGCGCCGACATCGTGTGACCTTCCGCCTGCTGCAAGCATGTACTTGCATATCGGCCATCCCCGTCTATCTTCCGCGCCCTATGGAACTCCGGGACCGAATCCTTGCCGCCGCCGCGCGGGTATACGCCGAGACCGGCTTTCGCGGGGCCACCACGCGACGGATCGCGGCGGAGGCGGGGGTGAACGAGGTGACGCTGTTCCGCCACTTTGGATCGAAGTCGTCGCTCATCAGCGAGGCGATCGGGGCGGAGCGGGGCGCCCTGCTGCTCGGGTCGCTGCCCGGGGAGCCGGCGGATCCTTCGGCGGAGCTCACGGCGTGGGCCGAGGCGGTGCTGGAGCTGCTCCGCGAGAAACGGGCGCTCATCCGCACCTGCATGGGCGACTTCGAGGAGCACCCCGAGATGATGCCGCCCTGCGGCTCGCCCACGGCGCGGGCGGCCGAGGCGCTCTGCGAGTACGTGGAGCGGCTCCGGCGGGCGGGGCTCGCCACCGGCAATGCCGATCCGCGCGTCGCGGCGTCGATGCTGATGGGGGCGCTCTTCGCCGACGCGATGGGTCGCGACATCATGACCGATCTCTACCGCTCGGCGCCGGACGAGGCGGTGGCGGGATACGTGCGGCTCTTTCTGCGCGGCATCGGCGTGGAGGTCGCGTGAGGCGCGCGCTGATGCTGCTCGCGGCGGCGGTCCTCGCGGCCGGTCGATCCCTCGACGCCCAGGCGCCGGCGCCGGCCCGCCCACTCTCGCTCGAGGAAGCGGTCCGCCTGGCGCGGCCGGCCAGCGAGACGATCGGCATCGCGCGCGCGGGCGTGGAGCGGGCGCGGGGCCAGGAAGCCCAGGCGCGAAGCGAGCTCTTCCCCCAGCTCACCGGCTCCGCCTCGTACACGCGGACCCTCGCGTCCCAGTTCTCCGCGCTCACCCGCGGAGATTCCAGCGGCACCTCCACCGACACCACGACGGCGCCCACCTCGTGCGCGCACTTCGTCGCGGATCCCACGCGGCCCATCGGCGAGCGGGTGGACTCGCTCGAGAGCGCGGTGGCCTGCGCCACGTCGGTGAATCCGTTCGGCCAGTTCCGGAACCTCCCCTTCGGCCAGCGGAACCAGTACAACTTCGGCCTCCAGTTCTCGCAGAACCTCTTCGCGGGGGGCCGCATCCGTGCGCAGGCGCGCGCCGCCGCCGCCGTCCGCCGAAGCGCCGAGGTCGAGCTCACCTCGCAGGAGGCGGAGCTCACGCTCGACGTCACCCAGGCCTACTACGATGCCGTGCTGAGCGATCGCCTCGTCGCCATTGCCGACTCGGCGCTGGCGCAGGCGGAGCGCACGCTGGCCGACACCAGGCTCGCGCGGGAAGTCGGGAACGCCCCCGAGTTCGACCTCCTGCGGGCCCAGGTCACGCGCGACAACCAGCGCCCCGTGGTAATCCAGCGACGGGCGCAGCGCGACATCGCCTATCTCCGGCTCCGCCAGCTCCTCAATCTTCCGCTGGCCGAGCCGCTCATGCTCACGACGCCGCTGGGCGACAGCGACAGCCTGGCCGCCCCGCTGCCTCCGGGGGATTCCGCCACCGCCGCGGCGGATACCGCTGCGGAGCACCGGGCCGTGGTCCGCCGCGCCGGCGAGAACGTCACCGCGCAGGAAGGACGGCTCAGCGTGGCGCGGGCCGGAAGCCTCCCGACGCTCCGGCTCACGTCGGCCTTTGCGCGGATCGCGTATCCGGCCTCGGGCCTCCCCGGGTGGAACGACTTCCTGAGTGACTGGACCGTCTCGCTCGCGATGCAGGTCCCCCTCTTCACCGGCGGCCGGCTCGGCGGCGACCGCCGGGTGGCGCACGCCGACCTCGACCAGGCGCGGCTCCAGCTGCAGCAGGCGCGGGAGCAGGCGGCGCTCGACGCGCGCACGTCGATCGCCGCGCGCGATGCGGCGGAGGCCGCCTGGGCCGCGAGCGCCGGCACGGTGGAGCAGGCGCGCCGCGCCTACGCCATCGCCGAGCTGCGCTACCACGAGGGGATCTCGACCCAGACCGAGCTGGGCGACGCCCGCCTCCTCCTGCAGCAGGCGGAGGCCAACCGCGCGCAGGCGGCGCGGGACGTTCAGGTGGCGCGCGTCCGCCTCTCGCTCCTCCCGAACCTGCCGCTGGGCGGCGCTGCCCTCCCCACTTCCACTCCGGCTGGCGCCCGATGATGCGCTTCACGACACGCTCCCTGCTTCCGCTCGCTGTCACCCTCGCCTTCCTCGCGGCGGCCTGCGGGAAGAAGGCCGAGCCGAAGGCGGCCGCGGCGCCGCCGGTGGTGCTCGGCCCCGAGAACATCGCCGTCGCGACGCAGACGACGCTGCAGAGCGGCCCCACCATCTCCGGCGCCCTCGCGGCCGAGCGCGAAGCCGACGTGCGGGCCGAGGTGGGCGGGTCGGTGATGAGCGTGTCGGCGGAGCAGGGACAGCGGGTGGCCGCCGGCGCCGTGCTCGCACGCATCGACGACACCGCGCTCCGCGATCAGTACCTCTCCGCGCGCGCGGCGGTGCGGACGGCGGAGGAGAGCGAGGGCCTTGCGCGGCGGAACGCGGAGCGCTCGAGCCGCCTTGCGCAGGCGGGCGCCGTGGCCGACCGCGACCTGGAGCAGGCGCGCGCGAGCGCCACCAACGCGGCCGGGATGCTGGCCGACGCGCGGGCCCGCCTCGCCACCGCGTCGAAGCAACTCGCCAGGGCCACCATCCGCGCCCCCTTCGCCGGCATCGTGAGCGAGCGAAAGGCGAGCGCGGGCGACGTGGTGCAGCCCGGGGCCCAGCTCTTCACCGTCATCGATCCGTCGAGCCTCCGGCTGGAGGCGAGCGTCCCCGCGGGCGAGCTGGGCGCGATCCATGTGGGCTCGACAGTGAGCTTCAGCGTCAACGGCTTCGCGGGCCGCACCTTCGAGGGGAAGATCCAGCGGATCAATCCGGCGGTGGATCCCGCGACCGGCCAGGTGCGCATCTACGTCTCGATCCCGAACGTGAAGGCGACACTCGTGTCGGGGCTCTTTGCCCAGGGGCGCGTGGCCACCGAGTCGCGCGACGCGCTGGCCGTGCCGGTCACGGCGGTGGACGTGCGCGGCACGGCGCCGGCGGTCCTCCGGCTTCGCGAATCCCGGGTGCAGCGCGTCACCGTGGCCACTGGCTTGCGTGACGACGTGGCGGAGCGGATCGAGATCACGTCGGGCCTCGCCGCGGGGGACACCGTCCTCCTCGGGAGCGCCCAGGGACTGAGCGACGGCACCGTCGTCCGGGTCCGGAAGGAGTAGCGGTGTTCATCTCCGATTTCGCCATCCGGCGGCCGATCGTCACCATCACGGCGATGGTGGCGCTCGTCGTCTTCGGCATCTTCGCGCTGCTCAACCTGCAGACCGACGAATTTCCCGACATCGCCCAGCCGCTCGTGGTGGTGACGATCCCCTATCCCGGCGCCTCGCCGGCGGAGGTGACGCGGGAGATCGTGGATCCGGTGGAGGACGCCGTCTTCAGCATCAGCGGGCTGGACGGCAGCAAGTCCACCTGCTTCGCCACCGACGGTCTCGCGCAGTGCATGTTCATGTTCGAGTTCGAGAAGCCGGTGGCGCAGGCGTCCCAGGACATCCGGGACGCGATCTCGACCCGTCGCGCCGACCTCCCGCCCGAGATGAAGGAGCCGATCCTCACCCGGTTCGATCCGAGCGAGATGCCGGTCATGACGCTCACGCTTTCCGGGCCCGCCGAGTCGGCGGCGCTGCTCACGCGGCTGGCGGACCCGACGGTGACGCGCGGGCTTCGCGGCATTCCCGGCGTGGCGCAGGTGGACGTGGTGGGCGGGATCGAGCGCGAGATGTCGGTGGAGCTCCGCCCCGAGGCGCTGCAGGCCGCGGGCGTGAGCGTGGCCGACGTGGTGCAGGCGCTCGCGGCCCAGAACCTGGCGGCCCCGGTGGGCCGCGTGAACGGCGCGCTCGACGAGCGCACCATCCGGCTCAGCGGCCGCCTCGAGGGGGCGGCCGACTTCGCCAACGTGGTGATCGCCGAGCGGAACGGGGAGAGCATCCGCCTGGGCCAGGTGGCCACCGTGCGCGACGCGACCGAGGAGCCGCGGAACCTGGCCCTCTTCAACGGCCGGGAAGCGGTCGGCATCGAGGTCAAGAAGACCAAGGGCTACAGCACCACCGCCGTGAGCGACCGGATCCGCGAGCGCGTCGTCGAGCTCGAGCGGCAGATGCCCAGGGGGGTCAAGCTCGAGGTGGTGCAGGACGCCGGCCAGCGGGTGTCCGCCGCCGTCCGGAACGTGCAGGAGGCGCTGGTCGAGGGCGCCCTCCTCACGGTGCTGGTCGTCTTCCTCTTCCTCAACTCGTGGCGCTCCACCGTCATCACCGGCCTCGCGCTGCCGGTGAGCGTGCTGGCGTCGTTCATCGCGGTCTGGGCCTTCGGGTTCACCCTCAACACGATGTCGCTGCTCGGGCTCTCGCTCGCGATCGGCATCCTGATCGACGACGCCATCGTGGTGCGCGAGAACATCGTCCGCCACATCGAGATGGGGGTGGACCACATGCGCGCGTCGCACGAGGGGACCGACGAGATCGGGCTCGCGGTGGCGGCCACGACCTTCTCGATCGTCGCCGTGTTCGTGCCGGTGGCGTTCATGTACGGCGTGGCGGGTCAGTGGTTCAAGCCCTTCGCGCTCACCATCGCCTGCGCGGTGCTGGTCTCGCTCTTCGTCTCGTTCTCGCTCGACCCCATGCTCTCGGCCTACTGGCCCGACCCGCAGACCGAGGCGCACGAGCGGCGGAACCCGGTCGCGCGCGCGCTCGAGCGCTTCAACCGCTGGTTCGACCGGCAGGCCGATCGCTACCAGCGGCTGATCGGCTGGGCCCTCGACCACCGGCTCGCGGTGGTCGGCCTCGCGGCCGCCGCCTTCTTCGGCGCGATCTTCCTGCAGGCCACGGTGGGCGGCGTCGGCTTCGTGCCGGAGAGCGACCGGAGCGAGGTGAACTTCATCATCGAGACGCCGCCCGGCTCCAACCTCGACTACACCCGGCTCAAGGCCGAGGAAGTGACGCGGATCGCGCTGTCGCATCCCGAGGTGAAGTACACCTACACCGCGATCGGGACGGCCATCCCGCTCCGCGCCCCCGGCGTGGACCAGGCGCTGGTCTATGTGCGGCTCACGCCCAAGAAGACGCGCTCGATCAACCAGGAGCAGCTGGGCGCGATCCTCCGCTCGGAGCTGCTTCGCGTGGGCGGCGCCAGCATCTCCGTCTTCACCAGCGGCTTCGGCGGCGCCATCAAGCAGCTCGATCTCCAGGTGAGCGGCGACGATCCCGTCGTCCTCACGCGCCTCGCGCAGCAGATCGCCGACTCGGTGAAGCACATTCCCGGGGCCGTGGACGTGGGCCTCTCCACCCGCGGCGAGAAGCCGGAGCTCGACGTGCAGCTCAACCGCGGTCTCGCGGGATCGCTCGGGATCACCGTGGGCCAGGTGGCGCAGTCGCTTCGGCCGGCCTTTGCCGGGATCGACGCGGGGGACTGGGTGGACCCGAGCGGCGAGACGCGCGACGTGACCGTCCGCCTCGCCCCCGAGGCCCGCGAGCGGGCGAGCGACCTGGCCATGCTGCCCCTGGTCCTCCGCGGGGCCAACGGCCCCGTCACCCTCCCCCTCGGGCAGGTCGCGACGATCACCCGCGGGACGGGACCGGCGCAGATCAACCACCTGAATCGCGAAGCGGTGGTGAACGTGCAGGCCAACACCGAGGGCCGGCCGCTCAACGAGGTGCAGAAGGAGATCGACCGCGTGGTGGCCGGGGTGACCTTTCCGCCCGGCTATCGCGCCACCTGGGGCGGGCAGGCGCGCGACCAGCAGGAGGTCTTCACCCGCATCTTCACGGCGCTCGGCACCGCCGTCCTCCTCATGTACCTGATCCTGGTGGTCCAGTTCGGGTCGTTCCTCGATCCGCTCGCCATTCTGGTGTCCCTGCCGCTCTCGCTCATCGGCGTGGTGCTCGCGCTCATCGTGACGCACGATACGCTCAACATCATGAGCCTGATCGGGGTGATCCTCCTCATGGGGATCGTGGCCAAGAACGCGATCCTGCTGATCGACTTCGCGAAATGGTCGCGCGCGAAGGGGATGCCGCTCCGGGAGGCGCTGATCGAGGCCGGGCGGATCCGGCTCCGGCCGATCATGATGACGACGCTTGCGCTCATCGCCGGGATGATTCCGGTGGCGCTCGGCCGCGGCGAGGGGGCGGACTTCCGGGCGCCGCTCGGGCGCGCGGTGATCGGCGGCGTGATCACCTCGACGCTGCTCACGCTGATCGTGATCCCGACGGTGTACGAGATCCTCGATGGGTGGCGGGAGCGGCTGGCGCGGCTGTTCGGGCGGCGGCCGGCGGAGCGCAAGGCGCTGGTGGAGGAAGGGCCCGCGACGCTGGGCTGACCGCTGGGGGCTTGATGCGTGGTTGCGCGACCGCCGACGGTCAAAGGGGGCGGGGGTCGTAGGACAAGCACACAGTACGCCGCCCCCCCCCCCCGTCGCCCCGGGGCTCGCACCACCATGTGGTGCGGACTGCGCGACGTCCGGCGGGGTATCCGTACCGC
>JAICVB010000033.1 GCA_025935545.1 Gemmatimonadales bacterium | reverse complement strand
GCGCGCTCAGGGTATCGAAGATCGCTGGCATGATAATATCCGTATATCCGGATAGAACAATATAACGACGGGCGCCGAGCGGCAAGGCCGGTCCCGACGCCGCCGCGCTCTAGCCGCCCCCCTCGGGGCGTCATATGTTCCGTCCTCCGGCCTCGTGGACCGGGCGTCGCGGGTCCTCCGCTCCTGTCGATCGGCGGTCCCGCATCACGACGGCGGAGTCGAACCACTCATGACTGCCGAGACCGACGTTCAGACCTTCCCGTTCCTGCTCGCTGGTGCGCTGCGGGGCGGCGCGAAGGCCTGGGACATCAGAAGCCCCTACTCCGGCGAGACCATCGGCCGGGCGGCGCTCGCGAGCCGCGACGACGTCACCGCCGCGATCGACGCCGCGGCCGCCGCCGCCCCGGAGGCCGCCGCCCTGCCCACGCACGCGCGGGCGGCGGTGCTGGACCGCATCGCGGCCGCGGTCTCGGAGCGGAAGGAGGAGATGGCGCGGCTCCTGGCGGAGGAGGCGGGGAAGCCGGTCGGCGCCGCGCGCATCGAGCTGGACCGGGCAGCCTTCGTCTTCCGGCAGGGCTCCGAGGAGGCGAAGCGGATCGGCGGGGTCGTGATGCCGATGGACCTGATGGCGCACGGCGAGAAGCGCTGGGGGCTCACCCGCCGCTTCCCGCTCGCGCCCATCGCGGCGATCACTCCCTTCAACTTTCCCGTGCTCCTCGCGGCCCACAAGCTGGCGCCGGCCATTGCGTGCGGCGCCACGATGGTGCTCAAGCCGCCGCCGCAGGATCCGCTCTCGACCATGCTCCTCGCCGGGATCGTGCGGGACGCGGGCTACCCGGCGGGCGCCCTCTCCATCGTGCCCTGCACCAACGACGACGCGGCCCCCCTCCTCGACGATCCGCGCATCCGCATGGTGAGCTTCACCGGCTCGGCGCGCGTCGGCTGGATGATCCGCGGGCGCGCGCCGATGAAGCGGGTGGCGCTCGAGCTGGGAGGGAACGCCGCCGTCCTGGTGGAGCCCGATGCCGACCTCGAGCGCGCGGTGGCGCGCTGCGTGTACGGTGGCTACACCTACTCGGGCCAGTCCTGCATCTCGACCCAGCGGATCCTGGTGCACGAGCGGGTCTACGACGCCTTCGTCGAGCGGTACGTCCGCGCGGTGGCGGCGCTCCGCACCGGCGACCCGCTGGACGACGCGACCGACGTCGGGCCGATGATCGACGAGGCCAACGCGGTGCGCGCGGAGTCGTGGATCCAGGAAGCGGTGCGGGGTGGCGCCCGGCTCGCGGTGGGCGGCGCGAGGAAGGGGGCCATCCTCGAGCCCGCCGTCCTCCTCGATACCACGAGTGAGATGAAGGTCAACTGCGACGAGCTGTTCGCGCCGGCCACGACCGTCCGGCGCTACCGCGACTTCGACGCGGCCCTCGCGATGGTCAACGACTCGCCGTACGGCCTGCAGGCGGGGCTCTTCACCAACGACATGCGCCGCATCATGCGCGCCTTCGAGGTGCTCGAGGTCGGCGGGCTGATCGTGAATGATGTCTCCGGGTTCCGGGTGGACCACATGCCCTACGGCGGCGTGAAGCAGTCGGGCGCCGGGCGCGAGGGGGTCCACTGGGCCATCGAGGAGATGACGGAGGTGCGGCTGCTGGTCCTGGGGTGAATCGTTCACCGAGGTTCGGATCCCGATCGGGAGGTCCCATGCGCACACCGGCACTCATCCTGGCGGCACTCGTCGCGGCGCCACCCCTCGCGGGGCAGGGACAGGCGCCCTCGCCGGCCCAGCAGGCGGCCGTGCGCGCACGGCAGGAGCTCTTCCGGGCCAAGCGGGTACCTCGTGAAGCGGGATTCCGCGTCTTCATCGTGCCGGACATGGAGGGGATGGGGAGCGCGGTGGACATCCACGAGGTGATCGCCGGCAATGAGGGGGAGCGGTACAGGACGCTTACCAGTCCCGACTACTGGGACCGCTTCCGGCTCCTGCTCACGAAGGAGGTCAACGCGACGATCGCGGGGGCGAGGACGGCGGGCGCCCGGAGCTTCGTGGTGAACGAGGGCCATGGCGGCAACATGTTCGCCAACGTGCTGCCGTGGGACCTCGACACCGCCGCCATCCTGGTGCGCGGCTTTCCCAAGCCGCTCGTGATGGTGACGGGGATCGACAGCACCTTCGGCACCCTCATGTTCACCGGCGCGCACGCCAATGCCGGGAGCCCGGGCGTGATGGCGCACAACTTCGCCTTCGACTCCTTCACGGTGAACGGGAAGAAGCTCAACGAGGTGGGCATCAACGCGCTGATCGCCGGGGAGATGGGGGTCTCGGTCTCGCTGGTGAGCGGCGACGACGTGCTCCTGGCGGAGACCAGGGAGATGATCGGCGGCGATTTCGTCCCGGTGCTCACGAAGCGCGCGGTGGGCCGCATGGCCGCCATCACCTACAGTCCCGCGCGGGTGCGGAGCATGCTCCGCACCGCCGCCGCCGAGGCGGTCCGGCGGGAGATGCGGGGGCAGATCAGGCCGTTCACCATGGCGCGGCCGTATCGCGTGGACTTCACGCTGCGGGCGAGCTATCCCGACAGCGTGGTGACCGCGGTGGCGGGCCTGACCGACTTCAAGCTGGAGCAGACCGGCGCCCGCAGCTTCCGCCTGGTGACCGACAGCGCGCGCGAGATGGGCTATCTGCTCGACACGATCGAGCAGGTGGTGCTGCGATGAGGGCGCTGCCACTCGCGGCGGCCCTGGCCATCCTGCCCATGCCGCTCGCCGCGCAGGGCCAGGCGGCCGCCGCGCCGCCCGCCCCGCCGCGCGACACCACGCCGCCGGGCGCGTACTTCGGCGTGACCGAATACCGCCTGGCGCGCGAGAAGCTGACGCTCGACACCGACACCCGCGGCTTCACCGTGTACATCATCGGCGACATGGAGGGGCTGGCCTCCGTGGTGCGGAACGCCACCGAGATGCGGCCGGTGGACCGGGGCGGCACTCCGCAGCACGAGCGGTTCCGCCAGGAGCTGACCGACGAGGTGAACGCCGTCATCGCAGGGGCCCGCGCGGCCGGCGCGACGCAGTTCATCGTCAACGAGGGTCATGGCGGCACCCTGTTCCGGAACGTCCTCCCCGACGAGCTCGATCCGGCCGCGATCCTGATCCGCGGCTATCCCAAGCCGATCGTGATGTCCACCGGCCTCAATCCCAGGGTGGACGCGATGATGATCGTGGGCGCGCATGCCAACGCCGGCAGCCCGGGGGTCATCTCCCACAGCTTCGCGTTCGACTCGTTCACGGTGAACGGCCGGCAGCTCAACGAAACGGGCATCGCGGCCTTCATCGGGGGCGAGATGGGGATTCCCATGATCCTCGCGGCCGGGGACGACGCGCTCACGAGCGAGACCCGGGAGATGCTGGGGCCGCTGGAGACGGTGACCGTCAAGACGGTCTTCTCGGGCTCGGCGGCGGCCGCGCTCTCGCCGGCCCGGGTGCACGGGCTCCTCCGCGCGGCCGCGGCGCGGGCGGTGCGGCGGGCCCGCGCGGGCCAGCTCCGGCCGCTGGTGCTGGAGAAGCCGTACCATGTCCGGCTCTGCCTCCGCCGCGGCTACGTGCGCGACGACTGGGTCCGTACCACCGTGGGCCGCCTGCCGGGGATGGCGGACGGCGGGTCGCCCGGCTGCTTCGCCTATACCACCTCGTCGGCGGAGGAGGTCGGGAACCTGCTGAACGAGATCGAGTGGACCGTGCTCAAGCCGTGAGTGCCGCGTGACGCCCTGGGTCCTGTTCCTGCTCCTCGCCAACGGAGCGGCGTTCCTGCTGATCAACCAGATGATGCCGGCGCTGGGTGACGTCCTGGCGTTCCAGCCGATCGCCCTCTTCGCGCGTCCCTGGACCATCGTCACCTACATGTTCGTGCACGCGGGGTTCGGGCATCTCTTCTGGAACATGCTGGCGCTCTATTTCTTCGGGCCCCGGGTGGAGCTTCGCCTGGGCGGCGCGCGCTTCATCGGCCTCTATCTGGTGAGCGGGCTCGCGGGGGCGCTGCTGTCATTCATCAACCCCGCGGTCTTCATCATCGGCGCATCCGGCGCGGTGTTCGGCGTGCAGCTCGCCTTCGCGCGCTACTGGCCGCGGGACCGGATCCTCATCTGGGGGGTGCTGCCGATCGAGGCGTGGCTGCTGGTGCTCCTCATGACCGGAGTGTCGCTCTTCGGGGGGCTCAGCCGCGCCGGCAACGTGGCGCACTGGGCGCACCTGGGCGGCTTCGCGGGGGCGGCGCTCTACCTGGCGTTCATCGAGCGGTACTCGCCCGCGCGGCGCTTCCGCCAGAGCGCCGCGACCGCCCGACCCGGGCGGATCAGCGACCGGGCGACGCTCGAGCGATGGTCGCGCATTCGCGGTGACGACCTGCACGAGGTGAACCGGAGCGAGCTCGAGCGGATCCAGCGCCTGATGGCGGAGCGGGGCCTCGGCGCGCTCACGGCGGACGATCGGGCCTTTCTGGAGCGCTTCAGCACGCGATAACGCAGTCCCGGGCAGCGCAACCTGCAGGATCACCCGCACCGGAGGTGAGCATGTCGTTCGGCCTCTATCTGATCGGCTTCCTGATCCTCATCGGCGGTGTCGCGTGGGGGCTCATCGTGGCGGGCATCGCGCCGCTCTACGTCGCGATTGCCTGCGTCATCCTGCTCGGCATCGGCATCCTCACGGGCGTGACGCGCACGCGCCCGAAGGATCCACCGGGCACGTGAGCGGCGTCCGGATGGCAATGGCCGCCCTGTTCACGCTGGCGGCCTGCGCCGGCGAGAAGCCGGCCCGGGATGCGGCGCCGCCCGCGGCGGCGGCGCCCGCCGACTCGATCCCGCGGCCGACCGGCTGGGAGGTCACGCCGCGCTCGGCGGGCCCGGTGCGCTTCGGCGTCACGCCCGCGGCCGGCGACGGCTGCCACTACACCGTTCCCGCCGGCGCGCCGGCGACGCTCCGCTTCATGGCGGAGTCCGGTCGGGTGGTGCGCGTGGATGCGGACTCGACGGGCGCGGTGACCGATCGCGGCGCGCGCGTCGGCATGACGGAGGCGGAGATCGCGCGGCTGTATCCCGGCGGCCTCCGGACGATGCCCCACAAGTATGCACCCGCGGGGCACTACCTCGTCTTCACGCCGCCGGGCCCCGACTCGGGCTACCGCATCGTCTTCGAGACCGACGGCCGGCGGGTCACCACCTGGCGGGCCGGGGTCGAGCCGGCCGTGGAGTACGTCGAGAGATGCGGCTGACACTGGTCGCGGCCGTCGGCCTGCTGGCGGCCTGCTCCTCGGATCCGAACGGCCCGCGGACCGGCCTCCTTACCGGCCTCTACGGCAACCCGGAGCAGCACGCCCAGCTCGTGGCGCTGCACCGGAGCGCGGAGCTGCAGTTTCCCTGCGGCTCGTACTTCGAATCGCGCGAGCCCATCGTCCTCGATGGCGACCTCACCTTCCGGGCACCGGGCAAGCTGCATCTCGCATCGTTCGGCATCCCCGCCGACCCCACCGACGTGGTGGCGGTCGGGAGCTACGAGTCGGCGACGGGTCTCGTCCGCATGCACCTCGAGGGCGACGGTGACGACCCGATCCCCTACGTGCTCACCCCCGGCCAGAGCGGCGAGCTGGACCAGGTGGTGTGCGCGCTGACCTCGGCCATCTGAGCGGAGGCGCCCATGCCGTGTCTCCTCCTCTTCATCACGCTGGTCGCGCCGCGACTGGTGATCGTGCTGCTCTGGCTCTTCAGCGGCTGGTTCCACGGCGTCTTCGGCGGAATCCTGTGGCCGATCCTCGGCTTCCTCTTCCTGCCCACGACGCTGCTCTGGTACAGCGCGGTGCAGCACTGGTTCGGCGGCCACTGGTCGCTGATACCGCTCGCAGGGCTCGTGCTGGCGGTGCTCATCGATCTCTCACCGGCGCGCCGCCGGCGGCGGTCGGATGCGGCCTGAGCGCGCCGCGCGTCGGCTCCTCCTCGTGCTCGGTCTTGTCGCCGCCGGGGGGCTCCGGCGGACGGCCCCTCTGGACGCGCAGACGGTGATGCCGCCGATCGTCGAGCTCACCGGCGGCGCCATGCGCTATACGCTCGGCGCCCGGCGGGACGGCGCGCTCGCCGCGCTCCGGCTCGCGTCGCCCATCGTGCCGCTGGGGCGGAACCACTGGCTGGTCGAGGGCGGCGCGGGGTACGCCTGGTACCGCGCGGCCGACGGCGACCTCCGTCATCTCTTCGTCCCGGAGCTGCAGCTGCAGCTCCAGGTGGGCCCCCGCGCCGTGCAGCCCTACGTCGGCGCCGGCGGGGGACTCGCGCTCACGCGGGTGGATTCGACCACCACCACGAAGCTCACGGCCTCAGCCGCCGTCGGCGTCCGGCTCTACGCGGGCGGCTGGGGGATCGGCGGTGAGATCCGGTTCCGCTCGCGCACGGTCTTCGACCAGAGCCCGCGGGAGCTCACGATCTCGCTCTTCCGGCAGCTGGAGTAGCGACCATGGACACGACCGATCCCCGAATCGACGCGTACATCAGGAAGGCGCCCGAGTTCGCGCGGCCGATCCTGGAGCATTTCCGGTCGCTGGTGCATGAGGCCGACCCCGAGGCGACGGAGACCCTCAAGTGGGGGCACCCGGCCTTCATGCACGGCGGCATCCTCTGCGGGATGGCGGCGTTCAAGGCGCACTGCGCCTTCCATTTCTGGAAGGGATCGCTCATCGTGGACCTGAAGCACGGCACCGCCGATGCAGCGATGGGGCAGTTCGGGCGGGTGACCCGGATCGCGGACCTGCCCTCGAAGTCCGTGCTCAAGGGGTACGTAAAGAAGGCGGTGCAGCTCAACGAGGCGGGCGTCAAGCCGGCGCGGCCGAAGCGGGCGCCACGCCCGCCCGCCGCCGTGCCGGACGACCTGGCCGCGGCGCTGCGCCGGAACCAGGCCGCGCGGAAGACCTTCGAGGGGTTCTCGCCCAGCCAGCAGCGGGAGTACGTCGAATGGATCACGGAGGCGAGGCGCGAGGAGACGCGGAAGAGCCGGCTCGCAACGACGCTCGAGTGGCTGGCGGAGGGAAAGCAGCGGAACTGGAAGTATCAGTAGCGGTCTCATCCCGGAGGACGACATGCCGAAATGCGAAATGTGCGGGAACGATTACGCCCGGGCCTTCCAGGTGGTCGTGGCCGGCACCAGTCATACGTTCGACAGCTTCGAGTGCGCGATTCACATGCTCGCGCCGACCTGCGCGCACTGCGGCTGCAAGGTGATCGGGCACGGGGTCGAGTCGGGTACCACCGTGTACTGCTGCGCCCACTGCGCCGAGGCGTCGGGCGTCAGGGGGATGGTGGACAACGCCGCGCACGCGGCGCGCTGAGCCCACACCTTCCACGGAGGCGACGATGCACGTTGACTGGCTGATGATCCTGCTGCGGGTTATTCACGTCCTGACGGGGATCTTGTGGGTGGGCGCGGCCGTGTTCGTGGCGCGCTTCCTCGTTCCCGCCGTGCGTGGGGCCGGCCCGGCGGCCGGTCCTGTGATGCAGCAGCTCATCCAGCGTGGGCTGCCGGCCTACATGCCGACGCTCGCCATCTTCACCGTGCTCTCGGGCTTCGGCCTCTACTGGCGCGACTCCGGGGGATTCCGCCTGCATGAATGGCTCGGCTCCGGAACCGGGAGGACCTTCGGCCTGGGCGGCATCATCGGGCTCGGCGTCCTGATCTACGGCGCGGTCATCGTGAGCCCGGCCGCAAAGCGGATGGGTGCGCTGGGCGCCCGGATGCGCGAAGCCGGAGGCGCGCCGGCGCCGGAACTGGCGGCCGAGATGCAACGCACGCAGGCGCAGCTCGGCCGGGGGAGCGCGATCGCCGCATCGCTGCTCGTGATCGCGGCCCTGTGCATGGCGGTGGCCCGGTACGTCTGAACGGAAGCGGGGACGATGATGTTGATCGGATGGCGGGGTGGCGGAGCGGCCGCGCTGGTGGTCGCGGCGGCAGCATGCGGCGGCGGCGGGGCGGGGACGGTCTCACCCGATCGATGGCCCGTGCCCGATCGGCGCGCCGCCTGCTACGACCTTCGCTACCCCGGGGAGGGTGGCGCGCGGCTGCCGCGCATGCTCGTGCTCGACCGCGGCGGGCGCTCGGGCCGCGCGTTCTGGTTCCCCGCCTCCCGCGCCGACACCGTGTGGCGCGCGTACTATGCGCGCGGACACTGGGAGCGCACCGGCCGGGGTCGCGTCGAAGCCCGCTTCGGCGATGGCGATGACGAGATCCGGCTCAGCCTGGCCCAGCAGAATGCATACGCCGTGTCCGGGTACGTCCTGCATCGCGCGACCGGCCGCACGACGCCGGCGGAGGGGAGCCACGTGAGCTGTCCGGCTCCCCCGTCGCCGCCGAGGGACGAGCGCGCGCCGTGACGGACAAGGTCAACCTCGCCGCGGCACTGGCGCGCATCACCGAGCACTGGCGACCCAGGGTGGTGGCGCAGCTCAACGGCCAGGAAGTGAAGCTGGTGAAGCTCAGGGGCGAGTTCGTCTGGCACCATCACGACGCTGAGGATGAGCTTTTCCTCGTGGTTCGCGGGCGCCTCCGGGTCGAGTTTCCGGACAGTGCCGTGGAGCTGGATCCCGGAGAGCTTCTCGTGGTGCCGCGCGGCGTGGAGCACCGGACGCTCGCGGCGGAGGAGACGGAGGTCCTGCTGTTCGAGCCGGCAGGGACCCGGAATACCGGGAACGTCGAGCATCCCTCGCTCACCGCGCCGGTGGGCACGCGGCTCGACTGAGCCGGCCATGGCGCAGCGGGACGTGGTCCTCCGCTGGATCGAGGAGTTCGGGCGCCTCATCGCCCGTCTCCTGCGGCGCGGCGCGGCCGGTGACCTCGATCAGGCCCTCGAAGAGATCGATCGAGCCACGACCGACCTGCTGGGTGGTCTCGCGCCGCTGGTCCCCCGGCTGGATGCGGCGAGCGCGGCCACGCTCCTGGATGACCCCGAGCGTATATTTGCCTGGGCCCAGCTGCTGGAGCTGCGCGGGATCGTCCGCGAGGCCCGGGGGGACCTCGCCGACGCGGCGACTGACCGGACCCGGGCCCTGGATCTGGCCCGCGAGGCCTGCCGCCGAGCCCGGGTTCCACGCCCCGATTGGGCCGAGTGGGTCAGCTCCCGATCTCAGGAACGCCCGGGAGGGTAGCGGTGTTAGTGATATGGACGCCGCGGGCGGCGCTCCACAATCCCTTGCAAATCAACGAGTTAGCAGGAGCAGACCGAGCGTGAAGCGAATCCTGACCCGGGCCACCGTGGCGTTGGCCGCCCTGATGACGATCACCGCCGCGCCCCGAGTCAGGGCTGCCGCCCGGCCCGAGCCGGTGCCCCCTGCGGCACCCGCCCACGCCGATTCCATCGTCCCCGCCATCGTTGCCCTTCAGGCCATCGCAGCGGATTCCGGCCTTCGGCCGGCGGTGCTGGAGCTGGCGCTCCGCGCCCACGCGAGGGCCGAGTCGGCCGGACGCACCGCCAGCCCGATCATGACGGTGATCGATTACAGCCTTCCCTCCCGGGAGCGCCGGCTGTGGGTGCTCGATCTGGCGCAGGGGACGGTCCTGGCGCACGAGCTCGTCGCGCACGGCAAGGCGACCGGCGGCGACACCGCGACGACCTTCTCCGATCGCGAAGGGAGCAACCAGTCGAGCCTCGGCACCTTCGTCACGGGCCCGACCTATCAGGGCAAGCATGGCCTCTCGCTGCGGCTCGAGGGCCTGGACGGCCGCCTCAACGCGCACGCCGAGGCGCGCGGCATCGTGGTACACGGCGCGGACTACGTGAACGACGCGATCGTGGCCCAGCTGGGGCGCCTCGGGCGGAGCCAGGGATGCCCGGCGCTCAACCCCGCGGTCGCTCCGCGGATCATCGACCTGATCAAGGGCGGCACCGTGGTCTTCTCGTACTTCCCCTCACCAGCGCTCGCGGCGACCCTTCCCGCCTGAGCCCGCTCAGAACTGCGCGAAGCCGACGGTATTGCCCGCCGGCTCGCGCACGTAGATCTCGCTGCTTCCATAGAAGGTCTGGTGGCGCGCCTTCACGACCGGCGCACCAGCGAGCGCGCGTTCCACTTCATCGAGATCCTCCACCGTGAGGAAGAGCGCCACCGAATGTCCGTCGAGGTCGCCGGCGGACGCGGGCTGATCCTCGACGACGCTGGCGCGCGTCTGGTACATCACCTCGATCCCATCCTTCTCCACGCTCGCGAAGACCAGCCTGCCGTCGGGCCCGGGGACCTGGTTGCCGATCCTGAAGCCGAACCGGTCCACCCAGAACGCGATCCCGGGTTCCACCGCATCCGCGATGATGACGGGCGTGAGCTGCTTGAGAAGAGGCATGGCGTCACTCCGGGTTACAAGGCACCTTAGGGCGCGCCGGCCGGCGCGTGAGGAGCCGCCAAGTTGCCGAAGAAACCCCGAACCCGCAAGAGGAGTCGCGTGCCCCCAGCTCAACTGCCCGCAATCGCGCTGGCTCTGTCGGCGCTCGCAACGCTCGCGGCGTGCTCGGGGCCCGCTGCGTCACCATCGCCCGCGGGCGTGCCGGCTCGGACCGAGCAGGTGAGCGGCACCAGGGCGCTCCTGCAGGCCGTAAGCCCGGTGAACGAGCGCGTCGTCTGGGTCAGCGGCCATTCCGCGACATGGGCCCGCACCCTGGACGGCGGGGCCACGTGGCAGACCGGCCGGGTCCCCGGCGACACCACGCTCCAGTTCCGCGACGTGCATGCGGTGAGCGCGACGACCGCGTACCTCATGAGTGCCGGGAACGGAGCCGCGTCGCGCATCTACAAGACCACCGACGGCGGACGAAGCTGGGCGCTGCAGTTCACCAACCCCGACTCCGCGGCCTTCTACGACTGCATGGATTTCTGGGACTCCAGACGCGGCGTAGCCGTGAGCGACGCGGTCGCGGGGAGGCTCGTGATCCTCACGACCGACGACGGCGGCACGACGTGGCGCCATCCCGCCGCGATGCCCGCCGCCGTCGCGGGAGAGGGCGGGTTCGCCGCGAGTGGAACCTGCCTCGTGACGCTGCCGGGCGGGCGGGCGTGGATCGGCACCGGGAACGCGCCTCACGCGCGGGTCCTCCGCTCCACCGACTTCGGGGAGACCTGGGCCGCGGACACCACGCCCCTCCCTTCGGGCAGTGCCATCGGGATCACGTCGGTCGCGTTCCGCGACGTCCGGAACGGGCTCGCCTTCGGCGGGAACGTAGGCGACAACAACTCCCGCGGCGACGTCGTGGCGCTGACCCGGGACGGTGGCGCGACCTGGTCCCTCGGCGGGCGGCCGCCGTTCGCCGGCGCGATCTTCGGCGGCACCTGGGTGCCGGGCGCGCGCGTCCCGACGGCCGTCGTGGTGGGGCCGCGCGGATCGGCCTGGAGCCGCGACGGCGGCGCCACGTGGACGGCGATCGACAGCGCCGCCTACTGGGCCGTGGGATTCGCCTCGCCCCGCGCAGGGTGGGCGGTGGGGCCGCGGGGTCGCATCGTGCGGCTGGGCGGCTTCTGACGTGATCCTCTTCGTCACCGGCGCATCGGGGGCGGGCAAGACGGCGGCGGTCCGGGTGCTGGAGGGCCGGCGGATGCCGGGGATCCGGTGCCGCTACTTCGATTCGATCGGCGTGCCGTCGACGGACGAAATGACGCGCGAGTACGGCTCGCCCGACGAGTGGCAGGCCGCGATAACGCGCGAGTGGGTGCGCCGGCTCCGCGCGGAGGGCCCGGGGCGGTCGGTGCTCGACGGACAGGTGCGGCCGACCTTCATCATGAACGCGCTGGGCACGGCCGAGATTCCGGGAGCGCGCATCGTCCTCCTCGATTGCGCCGCCGAGGAGCGCGCCCGCCGCCTGGCCGGCCCGAGAGCGCAGCCGGAGCTGGTCAACGCGCGGATGGATGCCTGGGCGGCGTATCTCCGCGGGCAGGCCGACGCGCTGGGACTTCGCGTGATCGACACGACGGGACGGCCGGTGGACGCGGTGGCGGACGCGCTGGCGGCGGAGCTCGGCGACATGGAGCCGCACTGATGGGCACCGGCCGGCTGGAGGCGTTCAGTGACGGGGTGCTGGCGATCATCATCACGATCATGGTGCTGGAGCTCCGGACGCCCCACGGCACCGAGCTCTCGATGCTGCGCCCGCTCCTGCCGGTCTTCCTCAGCTACGTGCTGAGCTTCGTCTACCTCGGCATCTACTGGAACAACCATCATCACATGCTGCACGTCACGCGCCGCGTGAGCGGCGGCGTCCTCTGGGCCAACCTGCACCTCCTCTTCTGGCTCTCGCTGGTGCCGTTCGTCACCGGCTGGATGGGGGAAAACCACTTCGCGCCGGTGCCGACCGCGCTGTACGGCGTGGTGCTGCTCATGGCGGCGATCGCCTACTACGTGCTGCAGCGGTGCATCCTGGCCGGCGAGGGGCCGGCCTCGGTGCTGGCGACGGCGCTCGGGCCCGACCTCAAGGGAAGGATTTCGCCGCTCCTCTACCTGGTGGCGATTCCCGCGGCGTTTCTCGACCAGCGGATCTCCGGCGCCATCTACGTCGGCGTCGCGCTCATGTGGCTGGTGCCGGACCGCCGGATCGAGCGGATGCTGGAGGCGCATGCGCGTCGCCCCGAGGGGACGGCAACGTCATGACGAAGATGCCGCCGGCGGCGATCGCCTGCGCCGTGCTGGCCGCCGCGTGCGGCCACGGCTCGGGCTCCGGCCTCACGGGGCGTGAGGTCGCGCGGCTTCGCTGGATCGAGGGAACCTGGCGCGGGACGGGAGACGTCGATGCGCCGTTCTACGAGCGGTACCGCTTCGAGAACGATTCGACCCTGGTGGAGCACGGGCTGGACTCGACGCTCACGGTCATGCAGGATACCTCCCGGTTCGAGCTCACGAACGGCCGCTTCGGCAACGCCCGCTGGCGGGCCACGGTGCTCGCCGCCGACTCGGTCGTCTTCGCGCGCGAGGGCACGGCCGGGCAGTCGTTCCGGTGGCGGCGGGACGGCGCGGACGCGTGGACCGCGGTGATCGTCTCGCCCGCGGGGCAGCACACCTATCACATGGAGCGATGGCAGCGATGACACAGGAGGACGCAGGATCGTGCCGATAATCGACGCAACGGCGGCGCTCGTGCGCCTGCGGGAGGGGAACGCGCGCTTCGTCGCCAGTGGCAGCGGTGACGGCGACTTTCCGGCCGAGAGCCGCCGCGTGACGCTCACCAAGAGCCAGGAACCGTTCGCCATCATCCTCGGCTGCTCCGACGCGCGGGTGCCGGCGGAGATCGTCTTCGACCAGGGGCTGGGCGACCTCTTCGTGATCCGGGTCGCCGGCAACATCGTGGCGCCGTCGCAGGTGGGGAGCGTCGAGTTCGCCGCGGAGCGGTTCGGGACCCGGCTCGTAGTGGTGCTGGGTCACTCGGAATGCGGGGCGATCCTCGCCACGCTCGAGGAGCTCCGCCGCCCCTCGACGAGCCAGTCGCGGAACCTGCAGTCGATCGTGGACCGGGTCCGGCCGTCGGTCGAGACGCTGCTGGCCACCGAGCTCGCGCGGGACACGCCGGCGCTGGTGCGCCAGGCGGTGCGGGCCAACATCCGCGCGTCGACCAATCACCTGCGGCACGGGTCGGCGGTGCTGGAGCAGCTCATCCGGGAGCAGGGGCTCCGCGTGGTCGGCGCCGAGTATTCACTCGACACGGGGGTGGTGGACTTCTTCGACACGTAACCGGAGGTGGGCAGATGCACGACACGGGGAAGGGCCGGGCGCCCGTCCGGCTGACGTCAGCGATCGGCCTGGCACTGCTCGCGGCGTGCGGCGGCGACGGCGGCTCCGGCCCCGACGGCGGTGATGCCGACTTCAGCGCGACGATCGACGGGGCGGACTGGACCGCGGCGAGCCAGAGCACCGCCGTCGCGACCGGCCAGAACGGGACGTTCACCATCGTGGGCGGGTCCGCCGGGTCGACCCCCCGGGCGATCACGATGACGCTCTACAACATCGGCGCCGCCGGCACCTATCCCTTCGGCGTCGGCCCCACCGTGGCGGGCGGGATCGGGTCGGTCAGTACCGGATCGAGCTCCTACAGCACGCCGCTCAACGGCGCCGCCGGGACGGTCACCATCACGACGCTCACGGCGAGCCGGATCGCCGGGACCTTCGCCTTCACGGCGGGCACCGACCCCGTCCTCCGGAACGTCACCGGCGGTCACTTCGACCTTCCCTTCACGGCCAGCGGGTCGATCGCAGTGCCGGACTACGCGGGCAACCTCTTCACCGGCACGGTGAACGGAGCCCCGTGGAATGCCGCGACCGTCGTGATGGTGTCGGGGCCGTCGAGCGGCACGCTCGCGGTGGGGGTCAGCAACCTGACCTACCAGATCAGCATCATCATCTCAGGCTGGACCGGCACCGGGGCCTACGACCTGGGCACGGGTGTCTCCCGCACGATGTCGGCGACGGCGGGCGACCTGTCGGGGGATGCGTGGGGCGGCAGCGGGCTCAGCACCGGGACGTTCACCGTCACCAGTGCGAGCGCCACGCGCGTGAGCGGCAGCTACGACGTGACGCTCATGCCGGCCAGCGGGGGGGCGACCGGCAACCTGCACTTCGTCGGCACCTTCAGCTTCGGCATCCAGCCCTAGCGGGCGAGCCAGTAGGAGACCTTCACGAGGAAGGTGTCGTTGGCGCGCTGGCTGAAGAGGTCGCCCAGGTCGCCCGCGAACGACTTGGTGCCCGCGATGCCGGCCGAGTTCTGGCGACCCTGGCTCCAGACGAGGAAGAGGGTCGAGCCGGCGCGGTACTCCCAGCGGAAGACCACGTTGGACCGGAATTCCTGCACGTTGAACCCGCCGGGATCGGCGGCCACCGCCGCGTCGGCGTACGGCTGGTAGCGATCGTCGTACGCCAGCGCGCGGGGTGAGCTGATTTCCCGCACGTCGCTGTAGGTCCCCTTCGAGATGAACGGCGAGGCGTACACCTGGAGCGACATGCTGGGCGTGAAGGTGTAGCCCAGCCGCCAGGTGATGCTCAGCGTCTTCTGGTCCAGGTGCGCGAAGGTATAGTGCGGCGTGCCGTCGGCGTCGTTGAAGGTGCCGAAGTACTGCGTGTTGTCCCGGTTGTGGGTGTACCCCGGGGACAGGGACGTGGTGAAGCGGCTCGAGACCTTGAGGTCGAGCTCGGGCGACACGTTGATCGACGTCGAGCGGCCGCCGTCGCCGCGGAAGTAGTTCATGGACAGCGACGGAACCAGGCCGTGGCGGTCGTCGCCCTGGATGCTCATCCAGGGAGAGATGTAGGGGTCCTGCCGGATGGCCGGCCCGCCCCGGGCGCAGCGGTCGCAGTAGGTGCTGCCCACCTGGCCCAGCGTCCCGCCCGTATGCAGCCACCACCGGTTGGTGAACTGGATGTGCACGTTGCTGTTGAACGCGCGCTCGGTGGGGAGGCCGGCCACCGTCCAGTACTCCCAGTTGTTGAAGTTCCAGCGCAGCTGCTGGTAGATGCGATTCGGGTTCCGGAAGGCGAGCGCTGCCCAGCTGGTCCACTCCTGCTGGTCGGCCTGCCGCAGGAAGCCGAGGTCGTTGACCTCGAAGCCGGGTGAGCGCCGCTGGTAGGCCGTCTCGAAGTGCAGCCGGTTTCCGCCGACCTTCGCGAACCGGAGCTCCATGTTCGTCCCGGTGAGCGAGGTGCGGGTCGAATCGAAGACCAGCGGGCCATCGGGGCGCTGGTAGAGGTGCACCGGGCTCCGCTGCGTCTGTGCGAGCACGGCGGCGGTGCCCGCCACGCGGCTCAGGTCGAGCGAGCCGGACACCTCGTAGCGGCCGGACCGATGGCGGGCGTCGAGCCCGGCGCTGTAGGCGTTGCGGTGGAGGAACGGCTCACTGCTCGGATCGAGGTCGCGGTTCACGCCGGTGACGATGAAGCCGAAGCTGCCGTTCCCCTTGTTGTAATCCTGGTTGCCGCGCACGACGGCGTAGTTCGTGGTCGGCTCGAGGGTGTTGATGCCGGCGGGGCCGCGGACGTTGTCCGTCACGGCGTCGAGCACGCCGATCGAGAAGCCGTTGGGGAGGCGGCCCGTCACCTTGGCCGCGCCGAGGATCCGCGTGGCGGTCGGCGACGACTCGTCGCCGTAATTGCCCGCGAGCTGGGGCGAGCGCCCGATGCGCCGGGAATAGAACAGGCCTTCGCCGGTGCTGCAGTCCACCACGACGACGCAGTTGACGTTGAAGGTGAAGAGCCCCTTGCCCTCCACGAAGAACGGCCGGCGCTCGTTGAAGAAGGTCTCGAACGCGCTCAGGTTGAGCACCGAGGGATCGGCCTCGACCTGGCCGAAGTCGGGGTTCACCGTGGCGTTCAGCGTCAGGTTCGACGCGAGCCGGTACTTGACGTCGCCGCCGGCGGTGAAGTCCTGGTTCCGGGCGAAGTTGCTGGCCGCCGGCTGCTGGACGTTCTTGGTCACCACGTACGGCGTGATCTCCGCGTGGCCGGGGCTGCTCAGCCCGTCGAGGCCGGTCAGGTCGGCGAACTGCGAGGGGAAGCCCGACCTCGACTGCCGGAAGAGGGGCCAGGTGACGGTCTCGGTGTATCGCTGGATTACGCGCCAGATGAGGATGCCGAAGGTGCCGTCCCCCTTGGCGGCGTAGCGCATCTGGGAGACGGGGATGCGGTACTCGGCGGTCCACCCGAGCGAATCGATCTTCGTCGCGGCGTCCCAGATCCCGTCCCAGGCGCTGTCCTCGTTGCCGTCGTTGTAGATGGCGAGGTCGGCCTTCACGCCGGCCGGGTTCACCCCGAACTCGTAGCCGGTGCGCCGGTCGTGATAGGAGTCCACCATCACGAAGAGGAAGTCGGAGGGCGGCTGGTCGTCGCGCCGGGCCAGCAGGCTGACGATGCTGTCGGGGTGGGGATCGAAGGCACGGATGAAGACGTAGAGGTTGTGCGCGTCGTAGGCCACGCGCGCCTCGGTCCTGAGCCTGGGGGCCGCGCCCTCGCTGGGCCGGGCCTCGAGGAACTGCGTGATGACCGGCGCCGTCCGCCAGACCGGGTCGTCATCCCGGCCGTCGAGCGCCGGAGGGGCCTCCGCCCGGGTTGCGTGGACGCTGTTGGGGACCGCCGCCCCCGCGGCCGCGGGCGGATCGGAGATGGGTGACTGGGCCTGCACGGCCAGCAGGATGCCGAATATGGCGTTCACGGCGAACTCTCGCGCGGAGGGGTTACGGCATTGGACACCCCCTTCCGGAAAAAGGTTGGACCGCGCCCGCGGTTGACATCCCGCGTCCCGCCAGCCTATCGTTGGGCATGACCCTGCGGAATCCCTCGGAGGTGACCCGGCGCTGGTGGCGCGACGAGCGACACGGCGGGCGCCTGCGCGCGATATCCGGCTGACCGCCGGTCCTCACGCAGCCACGACCCGCCGACCGGCGGGTCGTTTTTGTTCTGTCCCCTTCAGTATTCGAGGCACCTGTCTGATGGTCGTTCGCCCGGTGTTCCGCGCTCCGCTCCGCCGCTGGTGGTGGCCCACCCCACCCCCAGGCGGAGCCGCGCGTGCCCGACACGCGCCCGGTGCGTAGCGCAGCACCTGCACGGCCCGCCTGGAAACAGGCGGGCCGTTTTCGTTCTCACACGCTGTCCGACTCCGTCCCGAGGACCCGATGCACGCGACCGTACGCAAGCTCCTGGCCGGCGAGCCGCTGGCCGCCGCCGACACCCGCACCGCCTTCGACGCCGTCATCCGCGGCGACTTCTCCGACATCGAGCTCACCGCGCTCCTCGTCGGCCTCAAGGTCCGGGGCGAAACGGCGGGCGAGATCGCCGGGGCGGTGGCCGCGCTCCGCGAGGGGGCGCGCCACTTCCCCCGGCCGGACTATCGCTTCGGCGACATCGTCGGCACCGGCGGCGACGGCGGGGGGACCATCAACATCTCGACCGCCGCGGCGGTGGTGGCGGCGGAGGCGGGGCTTCCCATCGCCAAGCACGGCAATCGCGCGATCTCGAGCCGCTGCGGCGCGGCGGACCTGCTCGAACGGTTCGGCGTGCGGCTCGACATGTCGCCGGAAACGGCACGGCGCTGCCTCGACGAAACCCGGATCACCTTCCTCTTCGCTCCCCATTATCACAGCGGGATCCGCCACGCCATGCCGGTGCGGCAGCGGCTGGCCACCCGGACGGTCTTCAACCTGCTCGGGCCGCTGGTGAACCCGGCGCATCCGCCGGTGATGCTGGTGGGCGTGTATGCCCCGGCGCTCTGCGTGACAGCGGCGGAGACGCTCCGGATGCTGGGTGCCGAACGGGCGCTGGTGGTGCACGGCCTCGGCCTCGACGAGATCGCGCTGCACGGCGAGACCGAGGCGGCCGAGCTGGTGGACGGCGAGGTGGTGCCGCGCCGGTTCACTCCGGCCGACTTCGGAGTGACGTCGCTGCCGCTCGCCTCCATCGCCGGGGGCGAACCGGCGGAGAATGCGCGGGCGATCGGCGAGCTGCTCGGCGGGCGGGGCGCCGAGGCGCACGCGGCGGCGGTGGCGGTGAACGCGGCCGCGCTCCTCACCCTCGCGGGGATCACCGCGCGGCTGGCGGATGGGTACGCGCTCGCGCGCGAAGTGATCGCAGGCGGCGGCGCGCTCGAGCGCCTTGGCCGGTTTGCCGAGCTGAGCCGGAGCGAGCCGTGAGCCGCCTGCACGACGTCGTCATCCGGAAGCGCGCCGAGGTCGAGGCGCGGCGACGGCTCCGGCCGCCGGCGGTGATCGAGCGGGACGTCGAGCCGACGACGCGGAGCTTCGCCGCCGCGCTCAGCCGGCCGGGCCGGCGCTTCGTGCTGGAGTGCAAGCAGGCCTCGCCGTCGACGGGACTCCTCCGGCCGGCCTACGATCCCGCGGCGCTGGCGCACGGGTTTGCCGGCGTCGCCGACGCGATGTCCGTGCTCACCGATGGGCCGTGGTTCCGCGGCTCGCTCGCACATCTCGCGCAGGTGCGCGCGGCGACGCTGCTGCCGATTCTCTGCAAGGACTTCATCGTGGACCCGTTCCAGGTGCTCGAGGCACGGGCACACGGCGCCGACGCCGTCCTCCTCATGCTCTCGCTGCTGGATGCCTCGGGTTACCGCCGGCTCGCCGCGGCGGCGGCGAGGCTCGGGATGGAGGTGCTCACCGAAGTGCGGAACGAGGTCGAGCTGGACCGCGCCGTCCGCCTCGGCGCCCGCATCATCGGCATCAACAACCGGGACCTCCTCACGCTGGAGGTGGATCGGGGGACCACGCTCCGGCTCGCTCCCAGGATCCCGCGCGACCGCGTGATCGTCTGCGAGTCGGGCATCCGCGGCCGCGCCGACGCGAACGAGGTGGCGCCGCTGGTGGACGCCTTCCTCGTCGGCACGGGG
>JAICVB010000129.1 GCA_025935545.1 Gemmatimonadales bacterium | reverse complement strand
GCAATCCAGGCGTGGACCGACGGCCAGCGCGCCAACAAGTTCAACCCGTGGGCCCGGCGCTGCGGCGAGATGCTCGCCCTGGCGGAGTCGGGCGGAGACATCCCGCGCAGCCGCTTCGCCTAGTCGTCGCCCTTCTTGCACTGCAGGCACCCGCTCACAGCACTCCGCGCGCGGTCCGGGTCGGCCGCGTCGTCGCGGTCGCGTGGCCACCGCAGGTCGGCATGGCCGCATCGCTCGCCGACGAAGCCGACCAGGCCTCCAGCTGGCCCGGCCTCGGCCGGCGCTCCGCCGGCCCGCTGCGGCTCATCCTCGTGCCCGACGAGGCCCGCTACCAGCAGCTGACGGGCGGCCGTGCGCCGTCGTGGGGCGCGGGACTCGCGGTGCCGGGCGCCCACACGATCCTGATACGCGCGGATGCCGGCGACCTGGCGGTCACCCTGCGGCACGAGCTGGCCCACCTGGTCCTGCATGACGCGATCCGAACGCCGGTCCCGCGCTGGTTCGACGAGGGCTACGCCGCCTATGCCGCGGGGGAGTGGGACCGGATCGCCGCGCTGTCGCTCAACCTCGCGGTGGCGAGGGGCGGCGTGCCCGACTTCGAGGACCTGAACGGCGCACTCCGGGGCGGCATCGGTGGCGCCGCCCCGGCCTACGCGCTCGCGATGTCCGCGGTCGCCCGGCTCGCGGAGCGGAACCCGACCCGCTCACTGGGACCACTGCTCGACCGGCTTCAGGCGGGGATGGCGTTCGCCGATGCCGTCCGCGAGACGACGGGCTTCAACTTCGGCCAGTTCGAGCGGGACTGGCAGGGAACCGTCCGGCGGCGTTACGGGTTGTTTTCGTGGTTGGCTGCCGGCGGACTCTGGGCCGTCATCGCGACGCTGGTGATCGCCCTGGGCGGAGTTCGGCGGCGGGCCGACCGTCCCCGCCGCGCGGCCCTCGATGACGGGTGGACTCTGCCGCCGGAAGATGAGACGGCGCCGGAACTTGACCGGACTCCGGGACGGTGATAGCCTCTACGGCCATGCCCGAACCCAAAGCCACCGCCACGGTCAGGAGACCGCTCCTCGCGCGCCGGAACCTGCTGCTGCTCGGCGTGGCCGTGCTCACGCTGGTGGCCGGCTACCTGATCCTGGACGCGGGCCACGCCACGGCCGCCGCCGTGTTGCTGGTGGTGGGGTACTGCGTCCTCCTCCCCATCGGGATCGCGCTGTAGCGGGTGACCGACCGCACGGCACGGACCCCGTCGGGGGACTATGCTGCGGGTTGGCGCACAGCTGGCGTACCGGGCGAATAGCTCAGCTGGTTCAGAGCGCCTGCCTTACACGCAGGATGTCGGGGGTTCGAATCCCTCTTCGCCCATCCTTGCTTGACACCCATCGTCGCGCGGGGCGCGACGCTTGCCGGCCGATCCTGTCTGGAGGACCTGCAATGCCTGTTCTGCGTTATGTCACCCTCGCTGCTCTTGGCATCGCCCTCGCAGCCCCGGCGTCGGCGCAGGGTATCCCGCGCGGCAGCCGCATCTCGACCGCGGTCACCAACCGCGAGCGCCTGATCGTCGCCAATCCCTACGTGTTCGCCGCCACCGACTCCGCCACCGCGGTCCATGTCGGTGACGTGATGCGCAAGCGGATGGACCGGACGGCCGGCACCGCCTACGCCGTGGTGCCCGATACCATCATGAACACGGCGCTGCTGCAGTTCGGATACCCCAAGGACGCCATCCTGAACGCGGGGCTGGTCCGCACCCTCGCGAAGACGCTCGCGACCCGCGTGATCGTGACCTCGACCATGGCCAAGGCGCCCGACGGCAACCGGGTGATCGTCGCCCGGCTCACCGGCACCAACGACGACGCCGGGAACACGATCCGGATGCCGCAGGCGGCCGGCCAGCCGCTCGAGGACCTGGGCGCCAAGACCATCGACGCGCTCCAGCCCGCCCTTCGCTCGCTGGCGGACGCGCGCGCCTGCATGGACCAGCGCATCGCGAGCAAGGGCAAGGCGACCGAGTCGGCCAACAAGGCGCTCAAGGTCCTGCCGACGAACGGCCTCGCCCATTTCTGTCTCGCGCTCATCGCCGATTCGAACAAGGCACAGGGCGACAAGGTCCAGCACCTCGAGGCCGCGGTGGCGGGTGACTCGCTCAGCATCGTCGCCCTCAACATGCTGGCCCAGTCGTACGAGCAGCGCGGCGACACGGCGAAGGCCGTGGCGACGCTCAAGCAGATCCTCCGCGCCGCGCCGACCGACCAGGAGCTGCGCCAGCGCGCCTTCCGCTACTTCCTGAGCTCGGGCAACACCGACGCCGCCATCCAGGTGGCCGACGAGGGGCTGGCGCTCGACCCGTTCAACTGGGACCTGTACGACCTGAAGAGCAACGCCTGCCTCTTCGCGAGCAACTACAAGTGCGCCGTGGAAGTCCTGGCCAAGGCGTACCAGACCGACTCGACGCGGGCGGACACGCTCTTCTTCGCCAAGATCGCGGCGGCGGCCGAGCAGCGGCTCGCCGACACGCTGCCGCCGGCTACCGCCGCCGACACCGCGACCTACGTGCTCTGGGCGCAGAAGGCGTCCCATCGCTACCCGACCAACCTCACGCTGCTGCAGAACCTGAACAAGGCGTACTCCTACTCCGGCCAGGTGGACAGCAGCCTCGCCGTAACCCGCCGCCTCATGGCGGTGGACAGCAACAACGTCGTCCCGGCGCTGGCGGCGGCGCAGGCACTGGTCACCGCCAAGCGGCTCCCAGAGGCCAAGCCGTACATCGAGTTCGCGCTCCGGCGCGCGGCTTCCTCGCCCGATTCGGCCGACCTCCGGGCCAAGGCGGCCGGGATCCTCACCAATGCGGCGCTGCCGATGATGCAGGCGACACCGCCCGACTTCAAGTCGTCGGCCGACCTCCTGCGCCAGGCGGTGAAGGCGGCCCCCAACGCGCAGTTCATCCCCACTGCGAACTACCTGCTCGGGCTCGCGACGTTCTACCAGGTGCCGGACATCGACAAGCAGGCGGTGGCCCAGAAGTCGTGCGACCTCGCGAAGCAGGAGGATGCCCTCCTCAAGGAGGCGCAGGCCGCATTCAACATCGGCAAGACCGCCAAGCCCGACGATTCGGCGGCGAAACTCGACTTGATCACGAAGTACATGCCGCACAGCGCGTCGCTGCTCAAGGCGTACTGCCGCTGAGGGCTTCCTCCCCGGCGCGGCCGCGCCTATATTGCGCGCCGTTGCCGGGGGCTGTAGCTCAGCTTGGTTAGAGTGCCGCACTGTCACTGCGGAGGTCGCGGGTTCGAGCCCCGTCAGCCCCGTCGCACCGCCCGCCGCACCCCGTCCCCTCCGGACGGGGTGTTGCGTTTTGACCCGCCGCGAGCCCAGAATGTCAGAGATCCACGCGCCCTTCCACGTGCCCGTGCTGCTGCGCGAGATCACGACCGCCGCGGCGGGCGCGCGGCGCGTGGTGGACGCGACGCTCGGGGACGGCGGCCACGCCGCGGCCTTCCTCGCGGCCGGCGCGGAGGTGCTCGGCATCGATCGGGACCCGTCGGCCATCGCGCGGGCCCGCGCGCGGCTCGGCGAGGACCGCATCCGCTACCTCGAGTCGCCCTATGCCGCTCCCGCCGCCCTCGAGGTCGTCGCGCGGTTCGCGCCCGACTTCATCCTCCTCGATCTCGGCGTGTCCTCGCGGCAGCTCGACGACGAGGCGCGCGGGTTCACCTTCCGGCCGGGAGCGCCGCTCGACATGCGGATGGGTGCGGGGGTGTCGGCCGCCGACCTCCTGGCGGCCGCCGACGAGGCCGAGCTCGCGCGGATCTTCGCGGAGTATGGTGACGAGCGCCGCTCGCGGCGGCTGGCGCGCGAGGTCGTCCGGCGGCGCGGGCGCGAGCCGCTCCGGACCAGTGACGATCTCGTGAACGCCATCCGCGGCGCCCTGGGCCCGTCCACCGGGCCGGGCGACTTCGCCCGCCTCTTCCAGGCCGTCCGCATTGCGGTGAACGACGAGCTGGGCGGCCTGGCGGTCGCGCTCCCGGCGTTCCGTGACGCGCTCACGTCCCGGGGGATCCTCGCCGTGATCAGTTATCACTCGGGAGAGGACCGGCTGGTCAAGCACCTCTACCGCCAGTGGGAGGGAGCCTGCGTCTGTCCCCCGCGGCAGCCGGTCTGCACCTGCTCGCCGGTGCGGTACGGGAAGGCCGACCCGCGCAAGCCGGTGCTGCCGGGCGGGGACGAGGCACGCGACAACGTGCGGGCACGGAGCGCCAAACTGCGAATCTTCCGGCGGGATGATCACTCTTAAGGGGCGGCACTGGGTCCTGCTCTGGCTGGGACTCTTCCTCGTGGTGGCCGGCATCGTCGCGACGCGCCAGCTCAAGGCGTACGGACTGGCGACGCAGCTGAGCCAGCTGCGCGACCGCCACCGCACGCTCGAGGCGCTGCGGGCCGAGCTCGAGCGCGACATCAGCGAGGCCTCGAGCCGCCGGGTGCTCCTCCCGAGGGCCGAATCGCTCGGGCTGCACGTGCCGACCGACGCGGAGGAGGCTGCCATCGCGCTGCCCGCCGCGCGCGGGGACTCGCGCTGATGCCGCGGCCGGCCGCCCGCATCGCGTTCATCCAGGCCGTGCTCGCGGTCGCGGTGGCGGCGGTGCTGCTCCGGAGCGCGAAGCTGCAGATCCTGGACGGCCGCAAGCTCGCCGCCGAGGCGGTGCGCCAGCGCACGAAGCGGGTGCAGCTGCCCGCGGCGCGCGGCGTGATCGCCGACCGCGCCGGCGTGCGCCTCGCCGACACCCGGGAGTCCTACCACGTCGGCATCGCGCCGAACGAGATCGAGAGCCCGCACGAGATCGCCACGCTGGTCGCGCGCTCGCTGGACCGGACCAACATGACGCAGGCGGCCCTCGAGCGCCGCCTCCGTACCAGCGACGCGTACGTGTCGTTCTGGGGCCCCTACTCCGCGACCCAGGTCGATCAGCTTCGCACCCGGCGCGGTGTCCACCTCGAGACCAATCCGCAGCGCATCTACCCGGCGCCCGACCTCGCCCGCGGTGCCATCGGGGCGGTCGACGCCGACACCGGACGCTCGGGCATGGAGCGGATGCTCGATTCGCTCCTCCGGGGCGTGCCCGGCGAGGAAGTGAATCTCCGCGATCCGCGCCGGCGCCTCATCGTCTCTCCCCGCCGCCTCATCCGCGAGCCGGTCCCGGGAAACGACATCATCCTCACCATCGATGCCGGGCTGCAGGAGATCGTCGAACGTGCGCTCGACCACGCCATCGAGCAGCTCAAGGCCCGCAGCGCCGAGGCCGTGTTCCTCGACCCGCGGAACGGCGAGGTGCTGGCGATCGCGTCACGGCAGGCCGACGGGGCCGTGAGCAATTCCGCGCTCCTGAGCCCCTTCGAGCCGGGCTCGACGGCCAAGCTCTTCACCGCCGCCGCCCTGCTCTCGCTGGGCCGGGTGGACAGCACCGACACGATCGATCCGGAGGGCGGTCGGTGGGAGATGCCGATCCGCGGCCGGCGCGCGACCACCCGCACGATCAGCGACGCCCACCCGGAGCACGAGGCGCTCACGCTGGCGCGGGTGATCGAGGTCTCGAGCAACATCGGCATGGCCAAGTTCTCGCAGCGGCTGACCGCGGACGAGCAGTTCGCGATGCTCCGCGCATTCGGCTTCGGGACGCCGACCGGTGTGGAGGTGGCGGGCGAGGTGGGCGGCCGGCTCGTCCCGCCTGACGGACTCTCGAGCCCCGACTTCGTCACCGGCAGCTGGGCCATGGGCTACCAGCTCACCGTCACCGCGATGCAGCTGGCGGCCGCCTACGGCGTGATCGCCAACGACGGCGTGCTGATGGCACCGACGCTCGTGCGCGAGATCCGCGACCCCGACGGTACGGTGCTCTACCGGCACCAGCCGGAGCCCGTCCGCCGCGTCATTTCACCGGCAGTGGCCGCCACACTGCGGCGATATCTCGCCGCCGCGGTGGCCAAGGGCGGCACCGGCGAGCAGGCGCAGCTGCAGAACTACCGGCTGGTCGGCAAGACGGGGACGTCGCACCAGACGGAGAATGGGCGCTACGTGGACCGCTACAACGCATCGTTCGCCGCGATCTTTCCGGCCGACCGGCCGCAGCTCGTGGCGGTGGTGAAGGTGGATGCGCCGGGCAGCGGCAGCTACTACGGCGGGCAGACCGCGGCGCCGCTCGTCAAGGAGATGCTGTACGAAGCGCTCGCCTCGCCGAGCGGG
>JAICVB010000134.1 GCA_025935545.1 Gemmatimonadales bacterium | reverse complement strand
GTGGGTGGGCGGGTGCTCGCGGCGCGCGGCGATCCGCCCCCCCCGGCGGACGCGGCCGCCCCCCCCCGCGGCGGCGAGCTCGGGCCGGAGCACCTTGATGGCGACCCGCCGGCCGTGCCGGAGGTCCTCGGCCAGGTAGACCGTAGCCATCCCGCCGGCGCCGAGCTCGCGCTCGATGCGGTAGCGGTCGGCCAGGCTGGCGGTCAACCGCTCGAATCCAGCAGACATGCGTCGCCTTGGAGGGGTGGGAAGCCCAGCAAGGATACGGCGGCGGAGGTACCCGGGCTAGGGTCGAGGCGACTCCGGTGGCGCCCCGCCCCCGCCCCCGCGAAACCTTTTCCCGGCCCGCCTCGTCTCCATATATTCGACTGCATCGAAGATATGGAGCGCTCCGTGGACATCCGACTCGGCGAATTCGAACAGCTCGTCCTCCTGGCCCTCGTGCACCTGGGCGAGGAGGCCTACGGCGTCGCGGTCCAGGCCGAGATCACGCGGCGCACCGGCCGGCAGACGAGCTTCGGCACGGTGTACACCACGCTCGCCCGGCTCGAGGGGAAGGGACTCATCTCGTCGCGCCTGGCCGACCCGACCCCCGAGCGCGGGGGGCGGCGGAAGCGGTACTTCCTGGTCACCGCGTCCGGCCGGCGGGCGCTCCGCGCCAGCCTCCGCGCGATCCGCACCATGACCCGCGGCCTCGACGCCTCGTGGGACACCCCATGACCGGCCCCATCGCGCCGCCGAGGCTTGCGGTGGCACTGCTGGAGCGCTGCCTGCCGGCGGAGGTCCGGGAGGCGTTCGTCGGCGACCTCCACGAGTGCTTCCACCAGGTGATCGTTCCGGCGCGGGGCCTTCGCCGCGCCCGCTACTGGTACTGGCGCGAGGCCCTTCGCGCCCCGTTCACCCTGACGCAGCGTGCGGCCGCCCCGGCCCCGCTTCCACCCGGAGACCATCCCATGCGCCGCCTGCTCTTCGACCTGCGATACGCCGTGCGCCTCCTCGGCCGCGCGCCGGGATTCACCGCGCTCGTGACGCTCACGCTCGCGCTCGGCATCGGCGCCACGACGGCGATCTTCAGCGCCGTCTATCCGACGCTCTTCGCGCCGCTTCCCTACCCCGATCCGGATCGCATCGTGCTCGTCTGGGAGCGGGAGAAGGACGGCGCCCGATCGAACATGGGCTGGGAGACCTTCCACGACCTCACGGAACAGTCGCGCTCGTTCGCGGCGCTGACCGCGCTCGGCACCTGGCAGCCGGTGATCAGTGGCGGGACCGCCCCCGACCGGCTCGAGGGCCAGCGCGTCTCACCCGGCTTCCTGCGCGTGCTCGGCGTGCAGCCGGCGCTGGGGCGCGACTTCATCCCCGAGGACGACGCGCGCGACGCCGAGCGCGTCACGATCCTGAGCCACGCTCTCTGGCAGTCCCGCTTCGGCGGCGACTCCTCGCTGGTCGGCCGCGGCATCATGCTCGACGGCGTCCGCTTCACCGTCATCGGCGTCATGCCCGCCGGTTTCGAGAACGTGCTGGAGCCGCGCGCCCAGCTCTACACCCCGCTCCGCTACGACGCGACCCTGGCGTGGGCCTGCCGGAGCTGCCGCCACCTCCGGGTGGCGGGCCGGCTCCGGGCCGGCGTGAGCGCGGAGGCCGCCGAGCATGAGCTCGCTGCCCTGTCCCATCGGATGGTGATGGATCACCCGACCGACTACCCCGCCGAGGGGATGCTGGTACCCACGCTGCATGAGGAAGTCGCGAGCGGCGTCCGGCCGGCTCTCCTTGCCGTGCTCGGCGCGGTCGGCCTGCTGCTGCTCATCGCCTGCGCCAACGTCACCAACCTCCTGCTGGCCCGGGCGGCGGAGCGCGAAGGTGAGTTCTCCCTCCGCACCGCGCTCGGCGCCGCGCGCGGTCGCGTGGTCGGCCAGCTGCTGACCGAGGGCGCGGTGCTGGTGGCGCTCGGCGCCCTCGCCGGCATCGTCGTGGCCATCGCCGCCGTCCGGGGCATCGTCGCGCTGAGTCCCGCGCAGCTCCCCCGTCTCGGCGCGATCCACGTCGGCGGCCCGATCCTCCTCTTCACGCTGGCCGTCACCTGCATCGTGGCGCTGGCGGTCGGGCTCGTGCCCGCGCTGCACACGGCGCGCGGCGACCTGCACGACGCGCTCAAGCGGGGCTCGTCCCGCTCGGTGGCACGGCGGCACCTCACCCGCGGCGTGCTGGTGGTGTCGGAGGTGGGACTCGCGCTTACGCTGCTGGTCGGATCGGGGCTGCTGCTCCGCAGCATGAGCCGACTGCTCGCGGTCTCGCCCGGCTTCGATCCGGCGGGGCTGCTCACGCTGCAGGTGCAGGCGGCCGGACCCCGCTTCGAGAACGACACCGTCACGCGAGCGTACTTCGACCAGGTGCTCCAGGCGGTTCGCGCCGTGCCCGGCGTCGAGCAGGCGGCCTTCACCAACCAGCTCCCGCTCTCCAACGACTTCGATGCCTTCGGCGTCCACAGCGAGAGTCACCCATCGGCAAACCCGGCGGACGATCCGAGCGCGCACCGGTATGCCGTGAGCGCCGGCTATCTCGAGACGATGCGGATACCGCTCCTCCGCGGCCGCCCGATCGAGGACAGGGACCGGGCCGGCGCGCCGCTCGTGGCGCTCGTGAGCCAGGCGTTCGCCCGGCGGTTCTGGAAGGATGAGGACCCGATCGGGCAGCGGATCCGGATGGGCGGGAACGACGGCCCCTGGCGCACCATCATCGGCATCACCGGCGACGTCAAGCAGGTCTCGCTCTCGGCCGAGCAGCCGAACGGGGTGTACCTGCCGGAATCACAATGGCTGTGGGCCGACAACGCGCTCACCATCGTGGTCCGGACGCGGGGCGCGCCGGAGGCGCTGGTGCCCGCGGTGCGGAGCGCGATCTGGTCGGTGGACCGGGACCAGCCGATCGTCCGCATCGCGCGGATGGACCGGCTCGTGGCGGCCACCGCCGCGCAGCGCCGGTTCATCATGGTGCTGTTCGAGGCGTTCGCCGCCGTGGCGCTCGTGCTCGCCGCCGCCGGCATCTACGGCGTCCTGTCGGGCTCGGTCACCGAGCGGTTCCGCGAGATCGGGGTCCGGAGCGCGCTGGGCGCCTCGCGGGCGCAGATCGTGGGGATGATCCTGCGGCAGGGGATCGTGCTGACGGCGATCGGCGTCGGCGTCGGGCTCGCGGCCGCCGTGGGGCTGACCGGGGTGCTGCGGACGCTGCTGTTCGATGTGTCGCGGCTGGACGTCGTGACGTTCGCGACGGTGACCGCGGGGCTCTTCGTGGTGGCGCTCGCGGCGTGCCTGCTCCCGGCCTGGCGGGCGGCGCGGGTGGATCCGATGGAGACGCTGCGGGCGGAGTAGGCGGGGTGGCGCGCGGGGGTCACCGCCCCGTCATGAAGTTCTCGACCCGGACCACCTGAGGCTGCACGCCGCCGCCCTGCCCCACCATGAGGAAGTGCTGGTCGTCCGGCGCCACCGCGTAGCGCACGTAGTCGAGCCCGCTCGCGGCGTCGCTGTGAAACAGGGTGCGCGGCGTACCGGCCTGGAAGACGGGCGTCGTGCGGATATCCACGGCCATCATGTCGAGGGTGCTGACGCCGCGGTAGAAGATCTCCCGGCCGGAGTGCGCCCACTGCGGCTCGGCGCCGCCATCGGTGGACACCTGGATCACGCCGCGGTCCACCTCGGGGAACGGCCGGACGTACACCTCGCGCCGCCCCGAGGCGGTCGAGACGTACGCGATCCAGTGCCCGTCGGGCGATACGGCGGGACTCGTCTCACCGGCGGGCCCGGCGATGATCGGCCGGAGGGCCGTGTCCGCGCCGTATTGCATGGCGAGGATGTCCCCGGTACCAGGCTGGTCGCTGGAGACCCGCGCGAGGAGCCAGCGCCCATCGGGCGACTCGGCGTCCTCGAGGATGGTGCGCCGGGCGGCCGCCACGAGCCGGTCGGCGCCGGGGCCGTCGGCGTCCCGCCGGAAGATCGCCGTCGGGCGCGCCCGCCCCGAGATGAACAGGACCGACCTGCCGTCGCCCGACCAGGCGGGCCGGACATCAGGCGCGGGGTCGAGCGTCAGACGGCTGAGCGGGCCGGTCGGAAGCTGCTTGACCCAGATGTCGGTGCCGGTCGTGCCGACCCGCGAGAGCTCGATGGCCACCCGCTTTCCGTCGGGCGAGAGCGCGAGCCCCCGCATCTCGCCCGTCTCCCGCCACGCCGGATCCACCGCGCGCGCGGTGCCGTCGCGCGCCACCCACTCGAGCTGCGAGGCCGCCACCGCGGCGCCGGCGACGTAGTACAGCGTCCCAGACTCGGTGACGGCGACGTCTGCGCCGGCGTAGGTCCCCGCGATGCGGACACCACTCACCACCGGCTTCGGAGGCGCCGCGAGCTTCAGGTGCCGCTCGTCGAAAGGCGCCGCCTGCAGCGTGCCGTCGGTCGTGACGAACAGGAGCCGGCCCGCGACGTATCGCGCGCTCACTGCCCGGGCCACGACGCTGCGTTCGCGGGTGCCCAGCCGTGCCGCCACGATGGAGAACTCCGCCGGCGCCTCGTTCACGTGCCGCAGGCGGAAGATGGCCACCCGATTCCCGGGCAGCACCTGCGGCCACGCGAGGCCGGACTCGCGCCTGGCCGAGTCGAGCGCGACGACCGTCTCGCGGCCGGTCCCGTCGGGGCGGATGCGCTGCAATCCGCCGGCATCGGCGTCGAAGTAGATGTAGCCATCGGTGGCCCAGTCGGCCCCGCTGGTGCCCATCGGCGCGCCCGCGACGGTGGCCGTGAGGCCGCCGGAGAGCTGCACCACCTTGAGGCTCCGCCCGTCGCGATCGGTGATGAAGCCGATCTGGCTTCCGTCGGGCGAGAAGAAGGGATCGTAGGCGCCCTCGGTGCCGGGGATGGGCCGGGCCGCGAGCTCACCGCGCAGCTTGAGCCAGAGCCGGCCGTCGAGCGAGTCGCCCGAGGTATAGACCAGCGCCGCTCCGTCGCGCGAGACGGCGATGTGGGTGCCCAGCATGGAGAGCGCCGGCGCCTGGCCCGGAGGAAATCCCAGCACGAATTGCGAGGCCGGAAGCGGGTGCGGCCGGACCGCGCTCCAGAGCCAGAGTGCCGTCGCGACGAGGGCGACGGCCCAGCCGGCCCACGCCGCGATCCGGCCCGGGCGCCGCCCGCGAGCGCTACCCCGCTCCGCTGCCGGCATGACACGGGTGCGCGGGGCGCCGGACGTGGCGCCGGTGAGCGCGCTGGCGAAGGCGGCGGCGCTCGGGAAGCGGTCGGCGGGCAGCTTCTCGAGGGCGGTGAGCACCGCATCCTCGACCGCGTCGGGCACCCGCTCGCGCTGGCGCTGGAGCGACGCCGGCTTCTCGGTCAGCACCTTCGCCACGATGGCCTGGGCGGTGCTGCCGGTGAAGGGAGGGTCGCCGACGAGCATCTCGTAGGTCATGGCGCCGAGGGCGTAGACGTCGGAGCGGGCGGTGATCTCGCGCTCGCCCATCGCCTGCTCGGGCGACATGTAGTGCGGGGTACCGAGGCTCATGCCGGTCTCTGTCATGCGGCTCGAGGCGCCCGCGCTGGAGACGGCCAGCGCGATGCCGAAGTCGGTGACGAGGGCGGAGCCGTCGTGCAGCATGACGTTTTCCGGCTTGATGTCGCGGTGAATCACGCCGTGCCGGTGAGCATAGTCGAGCGCCGAGGCGACCTCGGTGGCCAGGCGGACGCCGTCGCCGATGGGAAGCTGGTGCTCCCGGTTGAGTCGATCCCGCAGC
>JAICVB010000170.1 GCA_025935545.1 Gemmatimonadales bacterium | reverse complement strand
CGAGCGCCGCGACGATCTCCGGCAGCGGTTCGACCACCTCCGGAGCGCGGTCGTCTGCGAGCCGCGGGGACACGATGCCCTGGTGGGTGCCCTGCTCACGGCACCGGTCAACCCCGGCTCCGCAGCCGGCGTCATCTTCTTCAACAACGTCGGCTGCCTCGGCATGTGCGGGCACGGGCTCATCGGCGTCGTGCGCACGCTGGAGCATCTGGGGCGGCTCGCCGCCGGCGGCGTCTCCATCGACACTCCGGTCGGCACCGTGTCGGCCAAGCTCGGCACCGACGGGAGCGTCACCGTCCGGAATGTTCCCGCCCGCTGCCACGCGCGCGGCGTCTCCGTGAGCGTGCCCGGCGTCGGCGGTTTCACCGGTGATGTCGCCTACGGCGGCAACTGGTTCTTCATCAGCGAGGCCGACGGGATGCCGCTCGACCTCGCCAGCCAGTTCGAGCTGATGCGGATCACCCGCGCCATCCTCGCCGCGCTCCGCGCGCAGGGCATCACCGGAGAGGGCGGCGCCGAGATCGACCATGTCGAGCTGTCGGGCCCCCCGACCCGTCCCGACGCGGACAGCCGGAACTTCGTCCTCTGTCCCGGTGGCGCCTGGGACCGGTCCCCCTGCGGCACCGGGACCTCGGCCCGGATGGCCGCGCTCCATGCCGCCGGCCGGCTTCCCGTGGGCCGCCGCTGGCGCCAGGAGAGCGTGACCGGCAGCGTGTTCACCGGCTGGCTCGAGCAGGCCGGCGACGACCTGGTGCCGTACATCCAGGGGCACGCGTGGATCACCGGGGAAGCGGTCCTCCGCTTCGATCCCGCTGATCCCTTCCGCAGCGGCTTCACCACCGGGTAATGCGGGCACCCGACGCGATCGTGGTCGGCGGCGGGATCGTCGGCGCCGCCTGCGCGCGCGAGCTCGCGCTGGCCGGCTTGGCGGTGACGCTCGTGGAGGCGGAGTTCGTGGGCGGGGGCGCGACGGCCGCGGGGATGGGCCACATCGTCGTCATGGATGACTCGCCCGCGCAGTTTCACCTCACCGCCCTGTCGCGCGCGCTGCTCGACGAGCTCGCGCCCGCCCTCCCCGATTCCGTCGAACACGACCGCTGCGGCACGCTGTGGGTCGCCGAGGACGCGGATCAGCTGGCCGCCGCGCGGCTCAAGGCGTCGGTCTACGCCGCGGCGTCGGTCGAGGCGGGCGTGGTGGACGAGGCCGGGCTCCGCCGACTCGAGCCCGCCCTCCGGCAGGGCCTCGCCGGCGGGCTCCTCGTGCCCGGCGACGGCGTGGTGTATCCGCCCGCGCTCGCGCGCTGGCTCGCGGAGGACGCGCGGCGGCACGGGGCCGAGCTGCGCGAAGGCGAGCCGGTCGCCGCGCTGGATGGCCGATCGGTCACCACGGCTCGCGGGCGGCTCGAGGCGGGCCTCGTGGTGAACGCCGCGGGCGCGGCGGCGCCCCTCCTCACGGCCGGCCTGCCGATCGTTCCTCGCCGCGGTCACCTGGTCATCACCGACCGTCATCCCGGGTTCTGCCGTCACCAGGTGCTCGAGCTGGGGTATCTCGCGAGCGCGCACGCCTCGACCGGCGCGTCCGTCGCCTTCAACGTGCAGCCGCGGGTCACCGGGCAGGTCCTCATCGGATCGTCTCGCGAGCTGGTCGGCTGGGACCGGACGCCCAACCGCTCACTCCTGGGCCGCATGCTCCGCCGCGCCGGAGAGTTCATGCCCGCACTCGCCGGGCTCTCCGCGCTCCGGAGCTGGATCGGCTTCCGCCCGGCCACGCCCGACAACCTTCCCCTCATCGGCCCGTGGGGCCGGGCCGAGGGTCTCTGGATCGCCGCGGGCCACGAGGGACTGGGCATCACCACCGCCCTTGGCACCGCGCGCCTCCTCGGCGACCTCATCCTCGGGCGCACCCCTTCGCTCGATCCGGCCCCCTTCATGCCTGACCGGCTGGCCGAGGCGACGGCGGCCCATGCCTGAGCCGGTCGAGTTCACCGTGGACGGCGCAACGCTCCGGGCCGCCGCCGGCACATCGCTCGCCGCGGCGATGCTCGATGCGGGCATCACCACGTTCCGGCATTCGCGCGGCGGTGCGCCGCGCGGGCCGGTCTGCGGGATGGGCATCTGCTTCGAGTGCCGCGTGACGATCGATGGCGTGGCGCACCGGCGAGCCTGCCTGGAACTGGTTCGCCCGGGCATGGCGGTACGGACCGGTGAGTGAGGCACGGGTGATCGAGACCGACGTCGCGATCGTCGGCGCGGGACCGGCGGGGATCGCCGCCGCCGTCTCGGCGCGGAGCCAGGGTGCTCGTACGGTGCTCCTCGATTCCGCGCCGCGCCCCGGCGGACAGATCTGGCGCCACCGTGATCCGGCGGAGCTCCCGTCCGCCGCCCGCGACTGGCTCGAGCGGCTGCAGGGTTCCGGCACCGAGTGGCTTCCGTCCACCAGCGCGATCGACCTGCCCGCGCCCGACACCGTCATTGCCGAGCGTGGCGGCGAGTCGCGGGCGATCCGCTGCCGCTCGCTCGTCATCGCAACCGGCGCGACGGAGCGCTTCCTCCCGTTCCCCGGCTGGACGTTGCCCGGGGTGTACGGCGTGGGCGGGCTCCAGGCCCTCCTCAAGGCCGGCGCCGACGTGAGCGGCAGGCGCGTGATCGTCGCGGGCTCGGGCCCGCTCCTCCTGCCCGTGGCGTCGTCGCTCGCGGCGGCGGGTGCGCGCGTGCGACTGGTGGCGGAGCAGGCCCCGGCGTTCCGCGTGTACCGGTTCGCGGGCTCGCTCTGGTCGGATCCGTCGCGCCTGGCGCAGGCGGCCCGCTACCGCGCCGGCTTCCTCCGCACCCGCTACCGCTGCGGCACCTGGATCGTCCGGG
>JAICVB010000163.1 GCA_025935545.1 Gemmatimonadales bacterium | reverse complement strand
GCGGCGGGGCTCGCGCCGCGGATGCATGCCGACCAGCTGACCGACGGCGGAGGCGCGGCGCTCGCCGCGGAGGTGGCGGCGCGCTCGGCCGACCACCTGGAGCACGTCTCGGACGATGGGATCGCGGCGCTCGCGAAGGCAGGCGTCGTGGCGGTGAGCCTCCCGCTGGCGTCGCTCTATCTCCGCCAGGCGCCGATGCCGGCCCGCCGCCTGCTCGATGCCGGCGTGAGCGTGGCGGTGGCCACCGACTTCAACCCGGGCTCTGCCCCGAGCTACCACCTGCCGCTCGCCCTGACCCTCGCCTGCATCATGCAGGGGATGACCCCCGCCGAATCCCTCAAGGGCGCGACATGGGTGGCCGCGCGCGCGCTCGGCATCGAGAGCACGCACGGCTCGCTCGAGCCCGGCAAGCGCGCCGACTTCGCCGTGATTGACGCACCGGACGTCGAGCAGTGGCTCTATCACTTCCAGCCGAACGCGTGCGTCCGCACCGTGATCGGCGGCGCGACGCTGTGGGCCGCGTGACTGCCGGCGATCCGCGGCTTCGCGACCTGCTCGGCCGCCACGGCGGCGAGCCCGATGTGGTGATCCTCGGCTTCCCGTCCGACGCCGGCATCGCGCGGAACGGCGGCCGGGTGGGCGCCGCGGCCGCTCCGGCGGCGATCCGCGAGGCGCTCGGCCACCTCACGCCGGACGCCTGCGATCCGGGGCCGTTCATCGCGCTCGTCGAGCGCACCCGCGACCTGGGCGACGTCGCGGTCACCGGGGATGTCGAGCGCGACCAGCTCCTGCTCGCCGAGACGCTCCGCCCCCACCTGGAGCTGGGGCGATTCGCAATCGTCCTTGGCGGTGGCCATGAGACCTCGTTCGGGCACTTCCTGGGCTACGAGCGGCCGGTCCGCATCCTCAACTGGGACGCGCACGCCGACGTGCGCGAGCTGCGCGACGGGCTGGGCCACTCGGGATCACCCTTCCGCCAGGCGCTGGAGCATCCGTCGGGGCGATGCGCGGGCTACGTCGCCGCGGGGCTGCAGCCGCACTCCGTGGCGTCGGACCATCTCGCCTTCGTGAGCGGGCGCGGGCGGGCGGTCTTCCGGAACCAGCTCGGCACCGCGGCGTCGGTGGCGCGCCTCTATGACCACGCGAGCGACGCGCTCCTCGTGTCGTTCGACCTGGACGCGGTGGACGCCGCCTTCGCCCCCGGCGTGAGCGCCCCCGCCACCAACGGGCTGCCGGTCGAGCGGTGGCTGCAGGCCGCGTTTCTCGCCGGCGCGACGCGGGCCGTCACCTCGGCCGACGTCGTCGAGCTGTCGCCGCCGCACGACCAACAGGGCCAGACCGTCCGTCTCGCGGCGCTCACCGTGTGGGAAATCCTGCGCGGGCTCGCCACCCGACGCGCCTCGCGGCGCCGCTGAACGCCGCCCCGGCGGCCCAACCCGGAGTGCCTGCGTGCGCCCATCCCCGATGCTGATGACGATGCTGGGTCTCATGACCGCCGGCTGCGCCCAGCCGGCCGCCCGTCCATACGTCGGAAGCTGGCGCCCGAGCGGCGACAGCGCGGCCGGCGTCGCGCTGACCATCCGCCCGACGGGCGTCTTCGAGCTGCACATGGCGGACAGCGCCGGCGGGGTCCTCAAGGGCCCCGCCACCTTCCACGGTGACACGGCGATCTTCCGCGGCGCCGCCTGCGAGCGCGGGGAGGCGCGCTACCGGCTCGAGGTGAGCGACAGCGCGCTCGTCATCACGCCGATCGGCACGGACGGGTGCGCGGTGCGGCGCCGGACGCTGGCGGGTCGCTGGACCCGCTGATCACAACGCCGGCCACTGCTGGCTCACGCAGTGGAAGGCGCCGAGGCCCCAGACGAGGTCGGTACAGTCGATGCCGATGACGCGGCGATCGGGGAAGAGCTCCTGCAGGGTGTGGCGCGCGGTGTCATCGGTGCGGGGATCGTACGTGGGGAGGAGCACGACCCCATTGGCGATGTAGAAGTTCGCGTAGCTGGCCGGGAGGCGCTGCCCTTCGTGCTCGAGGCGGCCCGGCATGGGGAGGGTGACGATCCGGAACCGCTCGCCGTCCTGGTCGCGCATGGCCCGAAGCCGCGCCAGGTTCTCGCGCAGGGGCTCGTGGTTCGGATCGGCGGGGTCCTCCTCCATCACGGTGACGATGGTCCGCGGGTCGGTGAAGCGCGAGAGGTCGTCCACGTGGCCGTCGGTGTCGTCCCCCTCGATGCCGTCGCCCAGCCACAGGATGTGGTGGACGCCGAGGTAATCGGCGAGGCGGCGCTCGATGCCGGCGCGGTCGAGGCCGGGATTGCGGTTCGGGTTGAGCAGGCACGACTCGGTGGTGAGCAGGGTGCCGAGGCCATTCACGTCGAGCGATCCGCCCTCCATCACGATCCCCGGGTGATACACCGGCAGGCCCAGCTCCGCCGCGATGCGCGACGGCACGACGTCGTCGAGATCGAACGGCGGGTACTTGCCGCCCCACGCATTGAATCCCCAGTCCACGATCGCCTGGTCGCGCCGGCCGTCGTGCTGGCGCTGGATGAAGATGGGGCCGTGGTCGCGGCACCACGCGTCGTTGGTGGGGATATGGTGAAAGCGGACGGCGGCGAGGGGGGCACCGGCGGCGGCGATCGCGTCGCGCGCGTCTGATTCCATGTCGCGGCCCGCGACGTTGATGTGGACTTCCTCGTACGGGGCGAGCTCGGCGACCATCCGGGCGAAGATCGCCGGGATCGGCGCGAACTTGCCGGGCCACGACGCTTCCTTGTGCGGCCAGCTGAGCCAGGTGCCGCGATGCGGCGCCCATTCCGCCGGCATCCGGTAGCCGAGCGCGGCGGGCACCGCGCCCTCGTCGGCGGGACGCATCCGTCGGCGGGTCAGTCGAGGTAGCGGCGGGTGAGGTCCTGGTAGGCGTCGATCCGCCGATCGCGCAGGAACGGCCAGTGGGTCCGGCTCGCGTCCACCTTGGCCAGGTCGCACTCGGCGATGAGGACCTCCTCGTCCTCGCCCCCCTTCACCACGAGCCGTCCGCCGGGATCGGCGACGAAGCTCCCGCCCCAGAACTCGATGCCCCCGTCGGCCGGTCCCTCGTGCCCGACGCGGTTCACCGCGCAGACATAGACGCCGTTCGCGATGGCGTGGCTCCGCTGGATCGTCTCCCAGGCCGCCTGCTGCTGCGCTCCGTGCTCCGCCTTCTCCGCGGGGAGCCAGCCGATCGCGGTGGGATAGAAGAGGATCTGCGCGCCGCTCATGGCCGTGAGGCGGGCCGCCTCGGGGTACCACTGGTCCCAGCAGACGAGGACGCCGATCCGGCCGAAGCGCGTGTCCCAGCTGCGGAATCCGAGGTCACCCGGCGTGAAGTAGAACTTCTCGTAATACTGCGGATCGTCCGGGATGTGCATCTTCCGGTACTTGCCGAGGTAGCG
>JAICVB010000014.1 GCA_025935545.1 Gemmatimonadales bacterium | reverse complement strand
TCGCGCCCTTCTCCGCCGCCTTCGCCTCGGGGTGGATGCGCGTCCGGGGCGCGCGGAGGCGCCGCGCACTGGACCGCGGCTTCACCCTCTCCGACCACGTGGACTGGCCCGCCCTGCTCGCGGCCATCGATGCCACGGGCGCCAGCCGCATCTGGGTGACGCACGGCTTCACCGGCCCGGTCACCCGCTGGCTCACGGAGCGGGGGCTCGAGGCTCGGGCCCTCGCAACCCGCTTCGAGGGCGAGCGGGACGACGACGTCGAGCCCGAATGAGGGACTTCGCCGCGCTCTACACCGCCCTCGATGAGACCACCGCCACCAGCCAGAAGGTGGCGGCGATGGTGGCGTACTTCCGCCTCGCGACTCCCGGGGACGCGGCGTGGGCGGTGCACTTCCTGAGCGGATGGCGGCCGCGGCGCCTGGTCCGCGCGGGGGATCTCCGGCGCTGGGCCGCCCAGGCCGCAGCGATTCCCGAGTGGCTCTTCGAGGAATCGTATCATGCCGTGGGGGACCTGGCGGAGACGATCGCCCTCCTCCTCCCGGAAGGCGGCGGCACCGAGGAGCGGCCGCTCGCCTGGTGGGTCGAGGAGCGCCTCCTGCCCCTTGGGCAGATGGAGCCGCCCGAGCAGGAAGCGTCGCTCGTCGCGACCTGGCGAGAGCTGAGCGGCCGGGAGCGCTACGTCTGGAACAAGCTCATCACCGGGGCCTTCCGCGTCGGTGCATCGCAGCGGCTCGTGGTGCGCGCCCTCGCCGAGGTGAGCGGCCTGTCGGATGAAGTGATCGCCCATCGGCTGATGGGGGCGTGGGAGCCGGGCCCGGAGTTCTACCTCCGCCTGACGGCGCACGACACGCGCGACGCGGACTGGAGCCGCCCGTATCCCTTCTTCCTCGCGCACGCGCTCGAGCAGCCGCCCTCGGCGCTGGGCGACCGCGCCGACTGGCAGGCGGAGTGGAAGTGGGACGGGATCCGGGCGCAGCTCATCCGCCGCGCCGGCCAGACCTTCCTCTGGTCGCGCGGCGAGGACCTCCTGAACGGCCGCTTTCCCGAAGTCGAGGAGCTCGCGGCGTTCCTGCCCCCCGGCACGGTGATCGACGGCGAGCTCCTCCCCTGGCGCGACGGCGGGCCCCTCCCGTTCGCGCAGATGCAGCGCCGGATCGGCCGGAAGAAGCTGGACCGGCGCATCCTCGCGGAGGTGCCCGTGGCACTCATCGCCTATGACCTCCTGGAGGAGGGCGGGGTGGATCTGCGGGCGCTGCCGATGCGGGAGCGCCGCCGCCGGCTCGAGGCCCTGGTCGCCGCCCTCCCCACCGGCGCGAGCATTCACCTGTCCCCCATCGTCGAGGGACTCGACTGGGAGACGCTGGCCGACGCGCGCCTCGCGGCCCGCGACCGCGGCGCCGAGGGGCTCATGCTGAAGCACGCGGGCTCCGCCTACGGCGTCGGCCGGCGGCGGGGCGACTGGTGGAAGTGGAAGGTGGACCCCCTGAGTGTGGACGCCGTCCTGATCTACGCCCAGCCCGGCAGCGGCCGCCGGGCCGGCCTCTACACCGACTACACCTTCGGCGTCTGGGACGGCGACCGGCTCGTCGCCTTTGCGAAGGCATACTCCGGGCTCACCGACGAGGAGATCCGCCAGGTGGACAGCTTCGTCCGCCGCAACACCATCGACAAGTTCGGCCCCGTGCGCGTGGTGAAGCCGGAACTCGTGTTCGAGCTCGCGTTCGAGGGCATTCAGCGGTCGAGCCGGCACAAGAGTGGTGTCGCCGTCCGCTTTCCCCGCATGGCCCGGTGGCGGACCGACAAGGCCCCGGCCGACGCCGACACGCTCGACACGGTGCGCGGCCTGATCGACGCCGCGAGCGTACGATGAGCGACGAGCCGCGCCGCCTCCGGTACTCCCTCGGCCGGCCCATCGAGCCGGGCACGCCGTTCGTGGATCTCGTCCCGCCCAAGGAGGCGGGCGAGCCTTCGACCGGACAGTCGTCGCTCGCGCGCGAGCTCCGGCGCGCCCGTGCCGCGCGCAAGAAGGCGGCGGGCACGGTGGATCCGCGCCGGCGCACCGCCACCGCCCCCCTGGAGGAGGATCCACGCGCCCGCCGGGCGCGCCGCAGGTTCGCGGCGCTCGATCCGGACGCGGCCGTGCGCGCGTGGTTCGCCGAGCACGGCTGGGCGCCGTTCGCATTCCAGGAAGAGGTGTGGGGCGCATATCGGCGTGGCGAGAGCGGGCTCATCCACGCCGCCACCGGCACCGGCAAGACCTACGCGGCCTGGATGGGCCCCCTGCTCGAGTGGCTCCGCGACTACCCGGCGGCGACGCGCCGCGCCGGCGCGCCTCCGCTCCGCGTCCTCTGGGTCACGCCCCTTCGCGCCCTCGCCGCCGACACCGAGGCCGCGCTCCGCGCCCCGCTCATCGACCTGGGGATCCCCTGGTCGCTCGAGACCCGCACCGGCGACACGGCACCCGCCGCCCGGGCGCGGCAGCGCGTTCGCCTTCCGTCCGCCCTGGTGACGACGCCGGAGAGTCTCTCGCTCCTTCTCACGCGCGAAAACGCCGCGGAGCTCTTCGCGCACCTCGAGTGCGTGGTGGTGGACGAGTGGCACGAGCTCATGGCGAGCAAGCGCGGCGTGCAGACGGAGCTCGACCTCGCCCGCCTCCGCCGCTTCCGCCCGGAGCTCCGGACCTGGGGATTGAGCGCGACGCTCGGGAACCTCGAGGCGGCGCGCGACACGCTGCTCGGCGTGGACGCGGCGGGCCGGCCGCGGCCCGGCCGCCTGGTCCGCGGACTCGTCCCCAAGGCGATCGGCGTGGACTCGCTCTTCCCGGAGACGATCGAGCGGTTCCCCTGGTCGGGACAGATCGGGCTCACGCTCCTCCCGCAGGTCATCGCCGCCGTCGAGGAGGGGGGCACCACGCTCATCTTCACCAACACGCGCGCCACCGCGGAGATCTGGTACCAGGCCCTCGCGCTGAGCGGGGTCGCCTGGGCGGACCGCATCGGGCTGCACCACGGCTCGCTGGATCGCGCCGAGCGGGAACGGGTGGAGGACGGGCTCCGGAGCGGCGAGCTGCGCTGCGTCGTCTGCACCTCGAGCCTCGACCTCGGCGTGGACTTCTCGCCCGTGGACCGGGTCCTGCAGGTCGGGAGTCCCAAGGCGGTGGGCCGCCTGGTGCAGCGCGCCGGCCGCAGCGGGCACCGGCCGGGCGCGATGAGCCGCGTGACATGCGTCCCCACCAGCGCGCTCGAGCTGGTGGACATCGCCGGCGCGCGGACGGCCCTGGAGGCCGGCCGGATCGAGGCCCGCCCGCCGGTCGAGCGCCCACTCGACCTCCTGGCGCAGCATGCGGTGACGGTGGCGCTGGGCGGCGGATTCCGCGCGGCGGAGCTCTACGATGAAGTCCGGACGACCCACGCCTATCGCGACCTCCCGCGCGACGAGTGGGAGTGGGTCCTCGACTTCATCACCCGCGGTGGCGAGGCGCTCCGCGCGTACCCGGAGTACGCCAAGGCGGTGCTGGTGGATGGAACCTATCGCGTGACGAGCCGGATGATCGCGATGCGGCACCGGATGTCCATCGGCACCATCGTCAGCGAGTCCTCCCTCAAGGTGCGCTACGTGCGCGGCCGCACGCTGGGCACCGTGGAGGAGAACTTCATCGCCCGGCTCCGTCCCGGTGACCGCTTCACCTTCGGCGGCCAGCCCCTTGAGTTCGTGCGCGTGCGCGACATGACCGCCTGGGTGCGGAAGGCGCCGAGCGCCGAGGGCGCGGTACCCAAGTGGTCGGGACTGCGGCTCGCGCTGTCGCCGGAGCTCGCGCACGCCGTCAGGGCCAAGCTGGACGAGGCGCGTCGCGGCATCTTCGACGCGCCCGAAATGCAGCAGGTGCGGCCGGTGCTCGAGCTGCAGGCGGCGTGGTCCCTCCTGCCCCGGCCCGACGAGCTCCTGATCGAGCGCACCGAGACGCGCGAGGGCCATCACCTCTTCTTCTATCCCGTCGAGGGCCGGCTGGTGCACGAGGGGCTCGCCGCGCTCTTCGCGTATCGTATCTCCCAGCTCGGGCCCATCACCTTCACCCTCGCCGCCAACGACTACGGGCTCGAGCTCCTCTCGCCGGAGCGAGCCCCGCTCGAGGAGGCGCTGGAAGCCGGGCTCCTCTCGACGGAGTACCTCTTCAACGACATTCCCGCGAGCCTCAATGCGGCGGAGATGGCGCGGCGGCAGTTCCGCGAGGTGGCGCGGGTCGCCGGGCTCATCTTCCAGGGATTCCCCGGCCAGGCCAAGTCGGTGAAGCAGCTGCAGGCATCGAGCGGGCTCATCTACGAGGTTTTCGCGAAATACGATCCGGAGAACCTCCTGCTCCGGCAGGCACAGCGCGAGGTGCTTGAACGGCAGCTGGAGCAGAGCCGGCTCGGCCGCACGCTCGCGAGGCTCGGCAGCGGGACCGTCACGATCGTCGAAACCGAGCGGCCCACCCCCTTCGCCTTCCCACTCCTGGTCGATCGCCTGCGGGAGCAGCTGAGCAGCGAGAAGCTCTCCGACCGGGTGCGCCGCATGGCGGACCCGCTCGAGCGCGCCGCGGGCCCCGACGTGCCGGCCATTCCCCGGTTCGCCAACCTGCGATCCGCCCGGCCGCGATGAGCGATCACGAGATCTCCCTCGCCGGCGAGGCGGTCCGGCTCCTGCCCGAGCGCGCGATCTACTGGGAGCGCGAGCGCGCGCTGGTGGTGGCCGATCTCCACTGGGGCAAGGCCGCCACCTTCCGCGCCGCCGGCGTCCCGCTGCCGCCGGGCACCACCGCCGGGGACCTCACGCGGCTCGATCGTGCCCTCCGCCGCACCGGCGCGCGCCGCCTCTTCCTCCTGGGCGACCTGTTCCACGCCCGCGAGGGTCGTCGCTCCGGCGCGACCCTGTCCGCCGTCGCCGCCTGGCGCGCCGGCCATCCCGCGCTCGACGTGCTGCTCGTGCGCGGGAACCATGACCGTCACGCCGGCGACCCGCCCGACGATCTCGGGATGACGATCGTGAACGCGCCGCACCACGTTGCGCCGTTCGCGCTGCAGCACGAGCCCGCACCGGTCGCGACGGCATCGTATGCGCTGGCGGGTCACCTGCATCCGGGGTTCGTCATGGCGGGACCCGCGCGGCAGCGGGAGCGGCTGGCCTGCTTCGTGATCGGCGCGCGGGGCGCGATCCTTCCGGCGTTCGGCAGCTTCACCGGTACGCTCGCGATCTCCGCCCGGCCGGACGACCGGGTCTACGTGATCGCCGACGACGCCGTGATCGCGGTCAGTTCCCTGGCGGGGCGGTAGGCCGGCTCAGCAATCGGTAGGGGACGTCAGGCGGGGCGCCGCCGGCGGGCCAGTCGTGCTCCTTGCCGGGGAAGTCCGGCCGCGGCTGCGACGTGATGTAGGCCGCCACGTCGGCCGCCTGCTGATCGGTGAGCGTCCCCGGCCGATCGAGCGGCATGTTGCGGCGGATGAAGGCCGCGGCGGTCCGGGCCCGCGCCATCCCCGCGCCGATGTTGAAGGAGGAGTCGCCCCAGAGCGGCGGGGCCGCCACCGTCCCGGCGCCACCGGGGCCGTGACATCGGGCGCAGTTGGCCTGGAACAGCGCGGCACCCGCGGCGCTGTCGCCCCGGCCCACGCGGAGCGGCACCAGCCCCTGCCCCGCCACCCGGGCGCCCACCGGCACACCGCGCGACAGGAAGGCCAGGTACGCCACGATGTCCCGCATCTCCCCGCTCGCCGGGTCGAGCGCCGTGCCGTTCATGCTGCGCTGGAAGCAGTCGTTCACCCGATCCTCGATCAGCGACATCGAGGCGCTCCGGCTCCGGTACTGCGGATAGCGCGCATACACGCCGACCCACGGCATGGCACCCGCCTGGCGCCCATCCTGCGGATGACAGCTCACGCACTGGAGCGCCGCACCCACGTGCGTCGGCAGGCTGTCGCGCGTATGCGCGAGGAGCGCGCGCCCGCGTCGGATCGAGCGGCCGGCGGCGTCGGACGGGATGAGCGAGTCGGACGGCGGCGCGAAGGCGACGGTGTCTCCCGCGCCGCGCGCGGGCACGGGAGACGTGCAGCCCGCGAGCCCCGCGAGGGCCAGCGGCACGAGGAGATGAACGGATGCACGGACGGCGCGGAGGAGTCGGCGGGTCACGGGCAGATCTTATGACCCGACGGCGCTGGCGGCAAGCGCCGCGACGCGCCTACCTTCCCGGCGACCCGGGGGTGCGATGCATGATCTCCTCGCCGCGCGCGGCCAGATGGCCATGTCGCTCGGCTTCCACATCATCTTCGCCGTCGTCGGCATCGGCATGCCGGTGCTGATGGTGCTGGCCGAGTGGCGCTGGCGGCGCACCGGCGAATCGGTGTACCTGGAGCTCGCGCGCCGCTGGGCCCGCGGGACCGCCATCCTCTTCGCCGTCGGCGCGGTGTCCGGTACCGTCCTCTCGTTCGAGCTCGGGCTCCTCTGGCCGCGCTTCATGGCCTTTGCCGGGCCCGTCATCGGCATGCCGTTCTCGCTCGAGGGCTTCGCCTTCTTCACCGAGGCGATCTTTCTCGGCATCTACCTCTACGGGTGGGAGCGGGTATCGCGGCGGGCCCACCTGCTCGCCGGCGTCGCGGTCGCGGTGAGCGGCGTCGCGTCCGGCATCTTCGTCGTCATGGCCAACGCGTGGATGAACACCCCCGCCGGATTCCGGATGGCGGCGGGTCGGGTGGTGTCGGTCGATCCACTCGCCGCGCTCTTCAATCCCGCCGCCTTCCAGCAGACGCTGCACATGACCCTCGCCGCCTTCGTGGCGACCGGGTTCGCGGTGGCGGGGATTCACGCCGCGCTCCTGCTCCGGGGCCCGGCGACACCGTTCCACCGGGCGGCGCTCGGCCTCGCGCTCCTGGTCGGGGTCCCCGCGGCGATCCTGCAGCCCCTCTCGGGCGACATCAGCGCGCGCGCGGTGGCCCGGCAGCAGCCCGCCAAGCTCGCGGCGCTGGAGGCACTCTTCACCACCACCACCGGCGCGCCGCTCACCATCGGCGGCCTGCCGGACGCCGCCGACGGCACGATGCGGTTCGGCCTCCGGATTCCCTACGGCCTGTCCCTCCTCGCCTTCCACGATCCGGCCGCCCGCGTCGCGGGACTCGACCAAGTGCCGCGGGCGGACTGGCCACCCGTCGCGATCGTGCACCTCGCCTTTCAGGCCATGGTGGGACTCGGGACCTTCCTCGCGCTCCTCTCGCTCGTGATCGCATGGCGGACGTGGCGCCGTCGGCCGATCGCGGGGAGCCGAGGGCTGCTCCGCGCCATCGCGATCGCGGGGCCCTGCGGGTTCCTCGCCATCGAGGCGGGCTGGACCGTCACCGAGGTCGGGCGGCAGCCGTGGATCATCACCGGCATCCTCCGGACACGCGATGCGGTCACGCCCATGCCGGGGATCGCCGTGCCGTTCGCGCTGTTCACCCTGTTGTACATCGGGCTCGCCGCCGCCGTCGTATGGCTCCTCTATCGCCAGATCGTCCGGATGCCGGCGGCGGCACCCCATGGCTGACCCGACCCTCGCCGTGGTCCTGGCCGGCGTGATCATGGTGGCGCTCAACGCCTACGCCCTCCTGGGCGGTGCCGACTTCGGCGGCGGCGTGTGGGACCTCCTGGCCTCGGGACCGCGGCGCCAGCGGCAGCGCGACCTCATCGCGCACGCGATCGCGCCGATCTGGGAGGCGAACCACGTCTGGCTCATCCTCGCCGTGGTGCTCCTCTTCACCTGCTTCCCCGCGGCCTTCGCGCGCATCGCGATCGTGCTGCACATCCCCCTCTCGCTGGTGCTCGTCGGCATCGTGCTCCGCGGCTCGGCGTTCACCTTCCGGTCGTACGACAGCCGTCGCGACGCCGTGCAGCGGCGCTGGGGCGCCGTCTTCTCGGGCGCGAGCATCATCACGCCGCTCCTCCTGGGCACGGCGGTCGGGGCGCTGGCCACCGGGCGCGTCCGTGCGCCGGCCGGAAGCTTCGCTGCCGGCTTCATCCGGCCGTGGCTCGCGCCCTTCACGATCGCCACCGGCGTCCTCGCGCTGGCCCTCTTCGCCTTCCTGGCGGCCGTCTACCTCACTGTGGAGGCGGGCGACGACCGCGAGCTGGCGGACGATTTCCGCCGGCGCGCGATCGGCGCCGCGATCGCCGCCATGATCGTCGCGGGCGGCACGCTCCTCGTCGCGCGGCGCGGCGCGCCGATGATGCACGCCGGGCTTACCAGCTCGCGCTGGGCGCTCCCGTTGCATGCCGGTGCCACCCTCGCCGCCGTCGGTACCCTCGGCGCGCTCGCGCTCCGCCGCTTCCGGCTGGCGCGGATCGGCGCCGCGGGATTCGTGTCGCTGGTCATCTGGGGATGGGCGGTCGCGCAGTTCCCGCTCATCGTGCCGCCCGATCTCTCGGTGCTGAACGCAGCGGCGCCCGCCACCACCCTGCGCTTCATCGCGCTGGGTCTCGTGGCGGGCGCCGCGGTGCTGCTCCCCTCGCTGGTCTATCTCTTCCGCATCTTCAAGGCGAGCGCCTGAGCGCTAGTGGATGCCTCCCATCAGCCCGCGCACCGGGCGGATGAGCAGGAACGCCACGACCGACGCACCGAGGCAGACGCCGGCGACCCAGCCGAAGATCGAGGTGAGCGGCGCCGTGGACATGAACCCCGCCGCCGAACCCGCGACCTTGCTCCCGACCGCGTCCGCCATGAACCAGACACCGAGCATCATGCCGACGATCTTGACCGGCGAGAGCTTGGTGAACACCGACAGCCCGACCGGCGAGAGGCAGAGCTCGCCCAGCTCCTGGAGGAAGTAGCAGCCGATCAGCCAGAACGGGCTCACGCGCACCGGCAGGGTCGAGTTCTGGATGTAGCCGGCGGCGGGCAGCAGGAACAGGAACGAGAGGCCCGTGAAGAAGAGGCCGAAGGCGAACTTGGCCGGCGTGGACGGCTCGTGCCGGCCAAGCCGCGTCCACAGCCAGGCGAAGATGGGGGCGAGGAGGATCACGAAGATCGCCTGCACCGTCTGGAACCAGCTCGAGGGGAAGTTGAACCCCAGGATGGACGTCCGGCTGAACCGGTCGCCGAAGAGGTTGAGGGTCGAGCCGGCCTGCTCGTACGCGCCCCAGAAGATGGCGGCGAAGACGAAGAAGACCGCCATCGCCGCGAGCCGCTTCCACTCCTCGCGGGTGAAGCCGCGCGACGTGGGCGCGGATGCGGCCTGCGCCACCGGCGCGGCGCGGCGCTGGGCCGCGAGCCGCTCGATGGCCGGCTGGAGGTGCTTCCGCCCTGCGACGTACTGGATGAGGCCCAGCGTCATCCCGATGCCGGCGCAGGCAAAGCCCAGGTGCCAGTCCACCCGCTGCGCGAAATACCCGGCGACGAACGGCCCGAGCGCCGCGCCCAGGTTGATCCCCATGTAGAAGATCGAGAAGCCGGCGTCGCGCCGGGCGTCGGTCTTGTCGTACAGCGAGCCCACGATGCCGCTGACGTTGGGCTTGAGGAGCCCGGTGCCGATCACGATCAGCGCGAGGCCCGCGTAGAAGAACGGCAGCGGGTGGAAGACGAGGGTGAAGTGCCCGAGGGTGATGATGATGCCGCCGATGAGGACGCTCTTGTACTGGCCCAGCCAGCGATCGGCGATGATGCCGCCGAAGATGGCGGCCGCCCAGGCGCTCGCGGTGTAGGTGCCGTAGATCGAGCCCGCGTGCTTGTCGTCGAAGTTGAGGGCGTTCACCATGTACAGGATGAGGAACGCCCGCATCCCGTAGTAGCTGAACCGCTCCCACATTTCGGTGAAGAAGAGGGTGGACAGGCCCCGCGGATGGCCGAAGAAGCCGCGCTCCAGCGCGCCGATCGCCCCGGGCGCCGGCCGCGGGTGGTCGGCCAGCGGATCGGCGAGCGGACCGCCCGGGCGGTCGGAGCTGTCGTTGGTCATGGATCCTTTCCGAGCTTCTTCTTGAGGTGAGCCAGCTGCGCTTCCACCGCCGCCTCGTGCCGCGCCCGCTCGGCGCGCGCCGCCATCAGGTCGCTCTCGAGATCCGCCGCGGGATCGGGCGCCGGCCGTGCCGCCTGGGCGGGACCCATACCCTGCTGCGCCTGCCGGAGCTGCGCCGTCATCTCCTCCACCTCGCGCTCCGCCATCGCGACCTCGTCGCGCTGGACCGCCAGCTTGCGCTCCAGCACCCCGACCCGCTCCCGATGGCGCGCGGCAAACCGCTCGGCCACCGCGACCGTTTCCGGATCCGGCACCTCCGCCGCCAGCCGGCCCCGGCGCTCCGCGTCGTCCAGCTGGCGGCGCTCGGCCGCGAGCTCGCGCTCCGTGACCGCCACACCGTCCCGCATGGCGCTCACCGCTGCGCGGGCCTCCACGACCGCGTCCCGGAGCCCGGAGATGTACGCCCGGGCATCCGGCCGGCCGCCCTGCTCGTCGAAGATCCGGTCGAATCGCGCGCGGAACCCCTCGAACACGCGACGGCGTCCTTTCCTGGGGGAGATGGCATCGGGAAGTCCTCGAATGTTACGGCGTCCCGAGGCGGAGCGTCAAGCGAGCCAACTCATTAGCTTTCAGCGTCTCGACCACCGTCCCCCGCGTCCCGGAGGCCCTCATGATCCGCCACGCGCCCCTTCTGCTCCTCGCCGCGGTCGCCGCGTGCGGTCGGAGCGGCACCTCGTCCCGCACCGCCTGCGGCATTGCCGCGCTGGCGGGACCGGCGCAGCTGATCGGCGAATTCGGCGTCAGGAACCAGACGCTCGGCTCGCCCCCGGCCACCCTCCCGGAGCAGCTGGTGGCGCGCCTCGCCACCGGTCCCGCCTACCGCGCGGTGACCGGCCGGCCGCCCAACGATTCGCTGTGGGTCATCGGCGTGGACGGCAGCCTTCCCGCCAACGTGAAGCTCGGGTACGGCGTCCTGGTGCTCGACACCGGCGAGAAGGCCCGGGGCATCATGCTCTATGAAGGACTCCCGGTGGAGCGCGCGCCGCGCATCGGCTCGGTCACCATGGGGTCGGTCACCGTGCCGCTCATCGGCGTGCAGACCGACCCGAAGCGCTTCGAGGATCCCGCATGTCCCTTCTTCCCCGATTCGGTGCTCGCCCGGTGAACCCGCGCATCGGCGTGAGCGGCGTGGTCCGTGCGTGGGACGGTGCCTCGCGGACCGGGGCCAACTCGGCCTACCTCACGAGCATCGTGAACGCCGGCGGCATCCCGCTGCTGCTCTCGCCCATCATCGGGGCCGACGGCGCGGCCGGCGCGATCGAGGGGCTCGACGGGCTCCTCCTCACGGGCGGCGAGGACGTGGACCCCGCGCTCTACGGCGCGCCGCCATCGCGTCACCTGGGCACGGTCTCCTCCGAGCGCGACCACTTCGAGCTCGCCCTGCTCGCCGCGGCGCGGGACCGCCGGCTCCCCGTCCTCGGGATCTGTCGCGGCATCCAGCTCGTGAACGTGGCCTTCGGCGGCTCCCTCTGGCAGGATCTCCCCTCCGAGCGCCGCGGCCTCCTCAACCACAACCCGCGGACGCCGCGCGATGCCAGGGCGCACGGCATCCGTGTGCTCGAGGGAACCCGTACGGCGGCCGCGCTCGGGCGGCTGGAGTTCGACGCGAACTCCTTCCACCATCAGGCGGTCCGTGAGCTGGGGAGCGGCCTCCGGGCCGTGGCGTGGGCGGCTGATGGGCTCATCGAAGCGGTCGAGCCGGAGGACGGCGGCTGGCTGGTGGCGGTGCAGTGGCATCCGGAGGAGATGAGCGCGGAGGCCACCGCCCCCGACGGCGGACTCTTCCGCGCGTTCGTGGCGGAAGCGGATCGCTGCGCGCGCTCAGTGCGCTCCGAGGTCCCGGAGCACGCGGTCGGCTGAGAAGTGCCCCGCAAAGAAAACCCGGTCGCTCATCCCGTTCAGCGCGGTTCGCACCAGCGGAAACCGCTCGGCCGCGGAGCGGAAGACGTCGGCCAGGCCGTACTGGCCGGCCAGCACGTGGTCGGACGCGAGCTCGAAGCCACGGCGTCCCATCGCGTCGTAGTAGGTCAGGTCGGGACCGCCCTTCCGGAGGCGCCGGGCCGCGATGTAGTCGGGAAAGAGTCCGGCCAGCCAGAGCGCGTAGTTGCCCAGGTGCGCCATCACCCGGAAGCGGCGTTCCCCCTCGCACGCCTCCAGGTCCGCCAGGATATCCACGAGATACCGGTGCTGCTCGTCGTCGTTCCAGTCGACGCGAAAGGCGCGGTCACGCCGGCCAAAGTCGACCACCAGGGCCGCGAGGTAGTCGGCCAGGTCGCGGTCGTCGAGCCCGGCATGACGCAGGGTGTGGCGAATCAGCACGTAGAAGAAGAGCGGCTCCGACGGCACCAGGATCGTGCGTACCTGCAGCAGCCGCTCCAGCAGCTCCGGGGCATCCAGCAGGGCATCCGGCCCTTCCACCGCAAGCCGGCGCTCGAGCGCCGCTCGCCCCGTGGCGGAGCCTCGGCTCAGGAGCAGGACCATCAGCTCCACGTCGGCTGCGGTGAGCCGTCCACGGACATCGGCGCGAATCATGGCTCCTCCTCCTGAGGTTCCGGGCAGCGCCGAGCAGCTGGTCGGGCGGCTGACCGCGTTTGCGCATGAGCTTGCCGGCACCCTCCGCCGCACTTCCATCGTGGACCTGCTCATCGAGCACGTCCGCGAGGGCCTCTCCCCCGTCGAAATCGCGGTGATCCTCTTCAACAAGGACACCGACGACCCCGATGTCCTGCACATCTGGCCTGCCGCCGCCCGCGAGCGCCGTCCCATCCTCGAGCTCGCGAGCCGCCGCGGGCCCACCCTGCTGGCCGATTCCCTCGCCGCGCACCTGGTGGCGGAGGGTCTTCCTGTCCCCGAGGATGTCTCTGGAACATGGGCCCTGGCGCCGCTGCTCGCGCGGGAGCACGTCACCGGCGCCATAGCGATACGATCACCTGGCGGCGGGTTCGATCCCACGGTGCTCCCGCTGCTGCAGGGGCTCGTGGCCCAGGCCAGCATCGCGCTGGAGAGCGTCCGGCTGGTGGACCTGCACGACGACGGCCGGCGGTCATGGCAGGAGGTGGTGGACGCCATCGCCCTGGCCCTCTGCATCGTGGACCGCAGTGGCAGCATTCGCCGTGCCAACCGGGCCTTCGCCGAGCTGGTGGACGCCCCGCCGGCTTCCCTCATCGGACGGCCCTGGCAGGCCTTCGTGCCTCCGGCGTGGGTCCCCGAGATCCGCCGGACCCTTGCGGAACGCACCCCCGCCGGGGCCGAGCTGGAGACGGGGGAGCGCTGCTACACCCTCAGCACCGTCCCCATGAGCCAGGGCGATCCGTCGCTCACCGTGCTCCTGTTCGACGACCAGACCGAGCGCCGCCGGCTGCAGGACCAGCTGATCCAGTCGGAGAAGCTGTCGGCCATCGGGCAACTCATCGCCGGCATTGCGCACGACCTGAACAACCCGCTCGCCTCGGTGGTAGGATTCGCCGATTTCCTGAGCGAGGCGCGGGACGTGCCGCCCGGGCTCCGCGAACCCCTCGCCGTGATCCGCGAGGAAGCCGAGCGCGCCTCGAACATCGTGAAGAACCTCCTGGGCTTCGCGCGGAAGCAGGATCGCCAGCGCCGTCCCGTGATGCTGGCCCCCCTCATCGAGTCCACGATCTCGCTGCTCCGGAACCAGCTGCTCGCATATCACGTGGATGCGGCCGTGTCGCTGGAGCCCGACCTGCCGATGGTGTCGCTGGAGCCGAACCAGATGCAGCAGGTGCTCGTCAACCTGATCAACAACGCCGCACAGGCCATCGCCTCGACCGGGCGGCCCGGGACCGTGACCATCCGGGTCCGCCGGCTGCTCGACGGCGTCGCGATCGATGTGGCGGATGACGGCCCCGGCATGGGTCGCGAGCTCGCGGAACAGGTCTTCGAGCCCTTCTTCACCACCAAGGGCGAGGGCGAGGGGACCGGCCTTGGCCTGTCGATCAGCCAGGGCATCGTGAAGGAGCACGGCGGGCGGATCACCCTGACCACCCGCGAGGGCGAGGGGGCAACCTTCACGATCCAGCTTCCCTGCGGCGATACGTCGGAGCGGGAGGAGCCGGCGCGCGCGGCGGTCCGCGACCCCGCGGCGCGACTCCGGGTGCTGGTGGTGGACGACGAGCCCCACATCCTCCACTACATGCGCGCGACCCTCGAGGCGTGGGGCCATGACGTGGCGGTGGCCGGCGACGGCGCCGAAGGCCTGCGCCTGGCCACGGCCGGCCGATTCGACCTGATCATATCGGACCTGCGGATGCCGCGCCTCGGCGGGCGGGAGTTCTTCGAGGAGCTGCGTCGCGTGGACCCCGTGGCCGCGCCGCGCGTCGTCTTCAGCACGGGCGACACCGTCCGGGGCGACACGCTCGAGTTCCTCGAAAACCTCGAGCGCCCCTACCTCCACAAGCCGTTCAGCCTGGCCGAGCTCCGGAGCCTCCTTGCCACCGTGGCCTCCCGGCGCGGGGCGGAGGCGGCCAGTGTATCGTTCAGTCACACCCGCACCGACGGCCCATGATCTACGTCTGCATTCCGAGCCATAACGAGGCGCCCACGGTGGGCCTCCTCCTCTGGAAGATCCGGCAGGTCTTTGCCGCCTTCCCCCGCGAGTACCAGCTGGTCGTGGCCGACGACGGGTCCACCGACGCGACGGCGGAAGTGCTGGCGCCCTATGCCCGCGTCCTTCCGCTCACCATCCTGCGCCACGACCGCCGGGAAGGGTACCGCCGCACCGTCGAGGAGCTCCTCCGCTTCGCCGCCGACCGGACCGACCGGCCGAAGCGGGACTGTGCCATCCTCATGCACGCCGACTTCGCGCACGGGCCCCATTACCTGCCGGACCTCGTACGACGGATCGAGAGCGGCGCGGACATGGTCGTTGCGGAGGGATCGCTGAGCGGCGAGCCTTCCCGCGGGCGCCGGATGCTCCGGCGCTTCGCGCCCATGCTGCTGCGCGGGCGGGTACGGGTGCCGGGCGTGAGCGATGTCGTCTCGGGCTTCGCGGCCTTCCGGCTGGTCACGCTCAGGAATGCCTTTCGTGACGGGAAGCCGTCGCTGCTCTCGGCCGAGGGCTGGGCCGCGAACGCAGAGCTGCTGGGGCGCGCCGCGCGACATGCCCGCCGCATCGAGGCCGTGCCGGTGGTGGAGCGACACGACCTCCGCCCGCGGGCCAGCCGCGTGGACGCCTGGGTGGGGGCCCGCGAGCTCTGGCGCGAGGCGGGGCGGCTCCGGCTCCCGGACGCGTTGCCTGCACGCGCGGGAGCCGGCAGCGCGGCCGAGCCCGCCGGAGCGGAAGCCGGCGCCGCGGGCTGACGCTTCGCACCGCGCGCCAGAAAACGAAACGCCCGGCAATCCTTGCCGGGCGTTTCGTTTTCCATCCTCCGACGGGGTCAGGCGGGCTTTCCGGTGATCGTCTCGCGAACCCGCGCCGCCGTACCGGGCGCGAAGATCTTGAGCACCAGATAGATGATGAAGCCCCAGAGCGCCAGCTTGAGCACGACGCCGACGAAGCCGAGCACCCCGAACAGCAGCACGAAGATCACCTTCAACAGGACCATCGAGAACACTGCGAAGAGCGAGAAGCCAACGATGCCGCGAACCATGCTATTTTCCTCCCGAGGTGGCCGGACAGCCGACTGTACGCCCCGACGTTTCAAAAAGTTTCATAGGAAGCCAAGTGCCAGCTGCGCATGACGTTGTCGTCATCGGTGGAGGCGCTGTAGGCGCCGCCTGTGCCCGCGAGCTCGCGGTGCGCGGCCGGCGCCCGCTGGTGCTGGACCCTGGCGCACCGGGCTCTGCCTGGGAGGCGGCGGGCGGCATGCTGGCGCCGCAGATCGAAGCCGACGGCGCCGATCCCCTGTTCGAGCTTGGCCTGGCCGGGCGGGACCGCTACCGCGACTTGGCCGCCGAGCTGCTGGAGGACACCGGCATCGACATCGGGCTGTGGAACGAGGGCATCGCCCAGCTCGCCACCGACGAGCAGCAGATTCCGGAGCTCAAGTCGAAGGTCGCCTGGCAGCGCCAGCAGGGCTACCTGTGCGACTGGCTGGATGCCGCCGAGGCGCGGGACCGCTGGCCGTGGACCGGCCCGGCCTTCGGCGCCCTCTGGGCCCCGCACGACGGTGCGCTGGATCCCACGTCACTGGTCCGCGCGCTCCGGGCAGACGCGGAGCGCCGGGGCGCCCGCCTGGTGGCCGATGGGGCAACCCGGATCGAGCATCAGGACGGCCGGGTGACCGCCGTCGTCGGCGCCGACCGCTATCCCACCCAGCACGTCGTCATCGCGGCCGGCGCATGGTCGGGCCGCATCGAGGGGCTGCCCCGGCCGCTCTCGGTCGAGCCGGTGCGGGGCCAGATGGTCGCACTGCCGTGGCCCGCAGAAATCCCCCGCGCTGTCCTCTACAACCGCGACTGCTACCTGCTGGCGCGCGGCAGCGAGGCCCTCGCCGGTTCCACCATGGAGTTCGCCGGATTCGACACGGCGGTCACATCGCAGGGGGTCGAGCGGATCCTCGCATGTCTCGCCACGCTGTGCCCGCCGCTGTCCGGCGTCCGCCCGCTCCGGACCTGGGCGGGGCTCCGGCCGGTGACACCCGACGGCCTCCCGATCGTAGGGCCCGCCCCGGGGCTCGACGGGCTCTGGTACGCGACCGGGCACGGACGGAACGGAATCCTGCTCGCCGCCATCACGGGGCTCATCATCAGCCAGCTCGTGGCCCGGGAGCCCACCCACGAGGACGTGAGCCTTCTCTCGCCGGAGCGCTACTGGCGCTGGTAGCGATGATCCGCCAAACCCTCGTCCCGCTGCTCACAGCCCTGGCCTTCCTCCCTGCTCCGCGTCTCGCGGCGCAGGCCCCCGCCGATCTCGCCGCGGAGCGCGCCGCCTTCACCGACTGGCTGGTCCACTCCCCCGTCTCACCCTATGCCGCCGTGAGCGCGGCCCCCCTCGATCCGGCCGGCGTCGGCCTCGAGCTGGGTGACAGAACCGCGCGGATCGTGGAACGCAACGGGGCGGCATGGCTCGAGGGCGCGGGAGCGCCGCGAGTGCTGCCGCGGAACCGGCCGGCGCTGGTCGGGACCACGACGGTGCTCGTGACCGGCGAGCCCCCGAGGTCCCGGGTCATGCTGTTCGGGGCCGGGCGGCGCGCCGTCGCACCGGCGTACTACCCCTATGACCCGGCGCTGGTCTTTTCGGGCACCCTCGTGGCGCCGACGGCACCAGGCTCGGAGCGCGTGCTCACCCCTGACGGGGTCGAGGTCGAAGCCACGGTGGCCGGTACCGTTACCGTACCGCTCGGCGGGGGAACGACGCTCCGGGTGCTGCGGTTGCCGGACCCCGGCTCGGAAGAGTCGTCGCTCGAGATCTACTTCCGCGACGGCACGAGTGGCACCGGCAGCTATCCCGCGGGCCGGTTCGTCACTCTGGCGCCGATTGCCGGCGGGCGGTACCGTCTGGACTTCAACCGGTCCCGCAACCCATTCTGCGCCTACAACGCCGCGTACCCCTGTCCGGCCCCGTGGCGTGGAAACACCATCGCCGTCCCGGTGGCGGCGGGCGAACGCTACGAGAGCCATCCATGATCCTCCCGGCCCTGCTGCTCGCGCTCGTCTCGCCGCCGGCGTCTCCGGCGGGGAACTGGCGCGCGGTCCTCGATCTCGCGGGCGGCGAGCTCCGGTTCTCGCTGAACGTGCGACCGGCCGGCCGCGTGCTCCGCGGCAGCATCTGCAACGGCCGCTCCTGCACCCCGCTGTCGGGAATCCGCGTCGCGGGAGACACGGTCGTGCTCGAGATGGCGGACTATGCGGCCACGATCACGAGCGTGCTGCGCGGCGATTCGCTCACCGGCATCTATCACAACGTGGGCAACCGCGGGCCGCGCACCATTCCCTTCCGCGCCTCGCGCGGACGCTGGCGCATCGAGCCCGCGTCGGCCGACCTCCTCGGCAGCTGGGACGCGACCTTCGTGACCGACGGCCGATCGAGCCCGCGGGTCCTGCTCTTCTCCAACGATTCGAGCGGGTTCATCGGCGCCATGATGTCGAATACGGGCGACTACGGCCGCTTCTGGGGCCGCGCCGAGGCGGACAGCTTCCGGCTCGCGCACTTCGACGGGTCCTTCGTCTACATGCTGACCGGCCGACTGGACGGCGACACCCTCCGCGGCATCTTCCACGCGGGGCTCCGCACCCAGACGGCGTTCACCGCGGTTCGGACGACGGGCCGCCCGCACCTCCGCTCGCCGACTGAGATGACGTCGGCCGACACGTCGGCGCCGTTCCGCTTCGCCTTTCCCGGCCTCGATGGCCGCACCGTGGCGAACACCGACCTCCGGTTCCGCGGCAAGGTCGTGCTGCTCGACGTCTTCGGCACCTGGTGCCCGACCTGTCACGAGGCCTCGCCGATGCTGGTGGACCTCTACCGCCGCTACCACGGCCGCGGGCTCGAGATCGTCGGGCTGGCGTACGAGGTCACCGGCGACACCGCGGTGGACGCGCCGCTCGTACGGCGATTCCTGGTGACGCACCGCGTTCCCTACCCCCTCCTCCTCGCCGGAACGAGCGATGTCGCGTCCGCCGCGGCGACGCTTCCGCAGCTCCAGGGCTTCACCTCCTTTCCCACCTCCATCTTCCTGGGCCGCGACGGGCGCGTGCGCCTGGTGTACGCCGGCTTCCTCGGCGCCGCGACCGGGGCGCAGCACGACCGGCAGGTCGCCGAGTTCCGCGCCACGATCGAACGACTGCTGGCCGAGCCGCCGCGGTGAGGCGGGCGGTGCTGGCCGCACTCGGCATTGCCGGCGCGATCGGCACGGCCGGGGTGTCCGGCGCCGCCGCGCAGTCCACCGTGCAGGTGGCCGAGGGCTGGACCATCAGCTTCGCGGGAAACGTCAATGTCTTCACGGTCTTCACCAACGGGCGCGAGATCGTGCCGGGGCCGATCGACGGCGGCCGCGTGCCGGCCGAGCTGATCACGCGGGTGCGAACCGGGCTCCTGCCTTCGATCGCGGTGGTGGACGTCAAGACGCACGAGGGGACGGTGGACCTGGGCGCGCACTTCGGGGTGGGGGTGCAGATCAACAACGCGAGCGAGCACGACAACCTCGACAACGGCACGCAAGCCGGGGCGCGCATCGACATGCGTCAGGCCTACCTCACCATCGGGGGCGTGTGGGGCCAGGTGCTCGCCGGGCGCGAGCTCAGTCTCTACCAGCGCGAGAACATCCTCAACGACATGACCCTCTTCGGGACCGGCGCGAGTGGCGGCGGCCTCGGCGCGCCGGGGCCCACGCTGGGCCGGAGCGGCTTTGGCTACATCTACCCCGGGTTCAACGCGCAGGTCACCTACTCGTCGCCGGCGGCGCGCGCGTGGCAGCTGTCGGTGGGCGTGTTCGACCCGGACCGGGTGCACGGCGACTTCTCCTCCGTGGGCGCCGCGCCCACCGCGATGCCCCGCGTGGAGGCGGAGGCCACGTGGCATGGCGCTGCGGGCGGTACGAAGCTCCGCCTCTGGGCCGGAGGGATGCACCAGGGCGCTGACGAGGGAATCACGGCGCGGGGCGTGAGCGGCGGCGTGCGCGCCGAGCGGGGGATGGTCACGCTGGTGGCGTCGGGATACGTCGCGGCCGGCGTCGGGTCCACCTACGCCCTCAGCACCAACCTCGGCGTGGATGCGAGCGGCGCCGTGCGCACCACGTGGGGTTACATGGCCCAGCTCACCGCGGGCGGCGCCGCCGCGCCATGGACGGTGGGTGCGAGCATCGGTGAGAGCCGCGTGCGCCAGACCGACTACGACGTGGCGGTGGGCCACGACGACCTGGTCCGCCGGAACACCGCGCTCATCGCGATGGCGACCTGGCGCGCCACCCGGTCGCTTCGCGTCGTGGGCGAGTACACGCGTGCCGTCGCGCAGGCGTTCTCGGGTGCCAAGAACCGCTCCGATCAGGTCTCCGCCGGCCTCCTTCTCTTCTTCTGAACGGCATCGGGCCGGGTACCATCGGCCCCCGGCCGGGACTATTATTGGGCTCCCGGCGCCCGACTTTCGCACACTGTCCGAAGGAGCAACGGCGTGGCTGTCCCGCTGGTCCAGTTGACCCGCGCCCCCCTCCCCGGCCGCGCGGCTCCGAAGCCGTCCTGGCTCAAGGTGAAGACCGCCGGCGGCCCCACCTACGCCCACCTCAAGCGGCTCATGCGCGAGCTCGACCTCCACACGGTGTGCGAGGAAGCGCGCTGCCCCAACCTGGGCGAATGCTGGGACCACCGCGCCGCGACCTTCATGATCCTGGGCGACGTGTGCACGCGAAACTGCACCTACTGCGCGGTCTCGCACGGCACGCCGAAGGCGTTCGATCCACTCGAGCCGGTCCGTCTGGCCGAGGCGGTGGAGCGGATGGGGCTGCAGCACGTCGTGATCACGTCGGTGGACCGGGACGACCTCCCGAACGGCGGGGCTGAGGCCTTCGCCGCCTGCATCGTGGAGATCCGCCGCCGCCTCCCCTCCGCGACGGTCGAGGTTCTCATCCCCGACTTCAAGGGGTCGGCGCGCGCGCTCGGGATGGTGATGGACGCGGGCCCCGCCATCCTCAATCACAATCTCGAGACGGCGGAGCGGTTCTACCGCCTGGCGCGCCCCGGTGGGCGCTACGACCGCGCGCTCGAGCTCCTCGCCACGGCACGGCGACTCGGCGGACCCACGGCGCTCACGAAGAGCGGCCTCATCCTGGGCCTCGGCGAGGAGTGGGACGAGATCCTCGTGTGCATGCGTGACCTCCGCCGGAGCGACGTCAACATCCTCACGCTGGGCCAGTACCTCCGGCCCGGCGATGGCCACCTCCCGGTGGCCCGCTTCTACACCCCCGCCGAGTTCGACGAGCTGCGCGACGCGGGCATGGCGATGGGCTTCACGCACGTCCAGGCCAGCCCGCTGACCCGCTCCTCGTACCACGCGTGGGACCAGGCGCGGTCGGCCAGCGCGCGCCCCCCCGGCGGCGATTCCCCTCGAGCTCCGACAGACAGGACGGCGTGATGGCAGGCACCGCGACGAAACCCGGCAGGAAGACGATCGATCCCGCGACGGCGGAGACCTGGCGCGCCTGGCTGCGGCAGATGCTCCTCATCCGCCGCTTCGAGGAGAAGGCGGGCGAGGCCTACAGCCTCGGCAAGATCGGCGGCTTCTGCCATCTCTACATCGGGCAGGAGGCGGTGGCGGTCGGCACGATCGCGTCGCTCCGGCCGGACGACTACATCACCGCGTCCTACCGGGAGCACGGCCAGGCGCTGGTACGCGGGATCACGCCGCGCGCCGTGATGGCCGAGCTGTTCGGCAAGGCCGAGGGCTGCTCGGGCGGCAAGGGCGGCTCGATGCACCTCTTCGACGCCTCGCTCGGCTTTCTCGGCGGACACGGCATCGTGGGCGGGCACATCCCGCTCACCACGGGGATGGCCTTCGCCATCAAGTACCGCGGCACCGACCAGGTGGCGATCTGCTACTTCGGCGAGGCCGCCGTGAACAACGGCGCCTTCCACGAGGCGCTCAACATGGCGGCGCTCTGGAAGCTGCCCGCCATCTACATCTGCGAGAACAACCGCTACGGCATGGGCACCGCCCTGGAGCGCGCAAGCGCCATCTACGACATCTCGGAGCGCGCCTGCTCCTATGACATGGCGAACGAGGTCGTGGACGGCCAGGACGTCCTCGCGGTGAAGGCGGCGATGGACCGCGCCGTCGAGCGCGCGCGGGAGGAGAAGCTGCCGACGCTCCTCGAGGTCCGGACCTATCGCTTCATGGGCCACTCGATGAGCGACCCGATCCACGGCCACTACCGTACCAAGGAAGAGGTCGAGGAACAGCGCAAGCGCGACCCGATCGCCGTCTGGTCGGGCCGGCTGATCGCCGACGGCGTGATGACCGAGGACGAGGTGAAGGCGATGGACCAGCAGGTGGTGGAGGAGGTGGAGGACGCCTACCGCTTCGCCGAGGAGGCGGCCGACCCCGCGCCCGAGGAGCTCTTCCGCGACGTCTACGCGCCGGAGGAGAACTGATGCCGACCCTGACGTACCGTGACGCCCTGAACCAGGCGCTGCGCGAGGAGATGCAGCGCGACGACCGCGTGTTCCTCATGGGCGAGGAAGTGGGCGTGTACCAGGGCGCCTACAAGGTGAGCCGCGGGCTGCTCGAGGAGTTCGGCGCCCGCCGGGTGGTGGACACGCCGATCACCGAGCTGGGGTTCGCGGGCGTGGGGGTGGGCGCCGCGATGGTGGGGCTCCGGCCCGTCATCGAGATGATGACCTTCAACTTCGCGCTCCTCGCGGTGGACCAGATCGTGAACTCCGCCGCCAAGATGCGCTACATGTCCAACGGACAGGTGGGCGTGCCCATGGTGGTGCGCGGCCCCGGCGGCGCGGCGCTCCAGCTCGGCGCCCAGCACTCGCAGGCGTTCGAGAGCTGGTACGCCCACATCCCCGGTCTCAAGGTGGTCATGCCGGCCACGCCGGCGGACGCGAAGGGCCTCCTCAAGAGCGCCATCCGCGACGACAACCCGGTGATCTTCATCGAGGGCGAGATGCTGTACAACACCAAGGGCGAGGTGCCCGAGGGCGAGTACACCATCCCGCTCGGCGTGGCCGACATCAAGCGCGAGGGGACCGACGTCACCATCGTCTGCCATTCCAAGACGGTCGCCGTGGCGCTCAAGGCGGCCGAGCAGCTCGCGGCCGACGGAATCAGCGCCGAGGTGATCGATCTCCGCACCATCCGGCCCCTCGACACCCGCACGGTGCTCGAGTCGGTGGCGCGTACGCACCGGTGCGTCGTGGTCGAGGAGGGATGGCACTTCGCCGGGGTCGGCGCGCAGGTGGTGGACACGATCCAGCGGGAGATCTTCGACGCGCTCGACGCGCCGGTGCTCCGGGTGACGGGCGCCGAGGTGCCGATGCCCTACAACAAGCAGCTCGAGAAGCTCGCCAAGGCCGACCCGGCCAAGGTCATCGCCGCCGTGCGGCAGGTGCTGTATGTCGACTAAGGTCGTGATGGAGGCGCTCTCCCCGACGATGGAGGAGGGGCGCGTCGTCGAGTGGAAGAAGCAGGAGGGCGAGGCGGTTGCCGTCGGCGACGTGCTGGCGGAAGTCGAGACCGACAAGGCGGTGATGGAGCTGGTAGCCCGCGCCGCCGGCACGATGCTCAAGCACGTCGTCGCGGCAGGAGCCACGGTGCCGGTCTCGGAGCTGGTGGCGGTGATCGGGGAGCCGGGCGAGGCGGTGGAGGCAGGCGGGAACGGGAAGAAGGCGGAAGGACGGAAGGACGGCAAGCCGGACGCGCCGGCCGCGGCCGAGCCGGCGAAGCCCGCGCCGGCGAAGCCCGACTCGGCGAAGACTGAAGCGCCGACGCCGGGCGCGCCGGCGCCGGGCACCCAGCCCACGGCGGACCGGGAGAATCGGCCCACGTCGATGCCGCCGGCGCCCCCTGCCGCAGCCGCCACCGAAGGCGGACGGGTCAAGGCGTCACCGCTCGCGCGGAAGATCGCGGCCGAGCGGGGGCTCGACCTGCAGGGCGTGGCGGGATCGGGGCCGCAGGGACGCATCGTGCAGCGCGACCTGGCCGCGCTCTCGGCGCGCCCGGCCTCCGCCGCCGCGGCGCCGCAGGTGCCCGCGTTCCGGCCGATCCCCGCGGGCGAGCCGTTTGCCGACGTGCCCCTCACGCAGATCCGGAAGACGATCGCCCGGCGACTCGCGCAATCGCTCGGGCCGGTGCCGACCTTCTACCTCACGATCGAGGTGGACATGGAGCGGGTCGCCGAGGCGCGCGAGGCGCTCAATGCGGCGGGCCAGGGCAAGATCTCGTTCAACGACATCACGATCAAGGCGGTCGCGCTCGCGCTGCGCCAGCATCCCGCCTGCAACGCGTGGTGGCAGGATGACCACATCCGCTACTGGAACGAGGTGCACGTGAGCATGGCGGTGGCGATCGAGGATGGGCTCATCACCCCCGTCATCCGCCACGCCGACCAGAAGGGCCTCCGGCAGATCGCGGCGGAATCGAAGGACCTCGCCGGCCGCGCGCGGGAACGGAAGCTCGCGCCGGAGGAGTACACCGGCGGTACCTTCTCGGTCTCGAACCTGGGCATGCTGGACATCGAGGAGTTCACCGCGATCATCAACCCGCCCGAGGCGGGGATCATCGCCATCGGCCGCATCGCCGAGAAGCCGGTGGTGCACGAGGGGACGATCGTGCCGCGGAAGCGGATGCGGCTCACGATGTCGTGCGACCACCGCGTGATCGACGGCGCCACCGGCGCGCAGTTCCTCCAGACCCTCAAGGGAATGCTGGAGAACCCGCTGGCCCTGGTCTGGTAGGCATCCACCCACACCGAGGAATCCGTGGCAAACAGCTTTGACGTCATCATCATCGGCGGCGGGCCGGCGGGCTACGTGTGCGCCATCCGCTCGGCGCAGCTGGGCATGAGCACGGCGGTGGTCGAGCGCGACAAGCTCGGCGGCGTCTGCGTGAACATCGGATGCATCCCGACCAAGGCCCTGCTGCACAGCGCCTACGTGGTGAGCCTGCTGACCCATGACGTGAAGGAGCTGGGGATCGAGACGGGGCCGGTCAAGACCGACTATGGCGTCGCCATGAAGCGGTCACGGAAGGTGGCCGACCAGAACTCGAAGGGCGCCGAGTTCCTCATGAAGAAGAACAAGATCACCGTGCTCAAGGGGACGGGCGTCCTGCAGCCCGGCCGCAAGGTGAAGGTCGGCAACGACGTCTACGAGGCGAAGAAGGCGGTGGTCATCGCCACCGGCTCGCGGGTGAAGGGGATCCCGCAGATCGGCCTCGAGATCAACCGCACCACCGTCATCAGCTCGGACGAGGCACTCTTCCTCGAGAAGGCGCCGGCCACGATGGCCATCGTCGGCGCGGGGGCGGTCGGCTCGGAGTTCGCCGACATCTTCAATGCCTTCGGCACCAAGGTCACGCTGATCGAGGCGCTGCCGCGGATCCTGCCCCTCGAGGACGCCGAGAGCTCGGACGTGATCACCAAGAGCTTCCGGAAGCGCGGCATCACCGTGCTCCCGGGCGCGAGCGTGAAGAAGGCCACGGTCGGCCCTGACAAGGTGACCCTCGAGGTCGAGAGCGGCGGCAAGGCCGAGAAGGTCGAGGCGGAGAAGGTGCTGATGGCCGCCGGCCGCGCCGTGAACACCGAGAACATGGGCTTGAAGGAGGCCGGCGTCGAGCTCACCGATCGCGGCTTCGTGAAGGTGAACCGCGACACCCTCGAGACGACGGCGAAGGGCGTGTACTGCATCGGCGACGTGGCCGGGCCCCCCATGCTGGCGCACAAGGGGAGCCGCGAGGGGGTGCACGTGGCGGAGATCATCGCGGGACATCATCCCCCGCCGATCCGCTACGACAACGTCCCCAGCGTCACCTACTGCCACCCCGAGGTGGCGAGCATCGGGCTGACCGAGGACCAGTGCAAGGAGCAGAAGCTCGAGTACCAGGTGGGCCGCTTCCCCTTCAGCGCCAACGGCCGGGCCCGGGCGTCCAACGAGACCGAGGGGTTCGTGAAGGTGATCCGCGGCAAGCAGTACGGCGAGATCCTCGGCGCCCACATCGTGGCGAGCCACGCCTCCGAGATGATCCACGAGCTCGACGTGGCGCGGGAGAACGAGTTCACCGTCGAGGAGGTGGACCTCGCGATCCACGCCCACCCGACGCTCTCGGAGGCCATCGCGGAGGCCTGCCTCGACTCGATGGGCCGGGTGATGCACATCTAGGTGAGCGAGCCCGCAACGTCGGACGCCCCCGGGCTGGCCGATCCGCTCGGACTGATCGCGGCGGCGGTGCCGGCGGGGGTGCTCGCGGGAACCTTCGCGGTCACCCTGGCCGTGATCGTCGTGACCTACTTGCGCGAGCAGGCGCCGGCCCAGCTCGCCGCCGATCCGGCCGCGTCACCCGCCGCCTGGGCCCTCCTCGGAGGCACCGCCCTGGGCGTCCTGGCGGCAGCGCTCGTCACGTGGCTCGCGCTCGCGCCGCTCCGGAATCCCTACCGCCGCGCCATGTTCGCCACGGTCAGCGCCTTCGCGACGGTTGTCGTGATGCTGGTGACCACGCCGGTGCACGCCTTCTTCGGCCGCGCCGGGCTGGCGGTGCTCGCGGCGGTCTGCCTGGCCGGGCTCGCGCTCCTCGCCCGGCGGCTTCGGCGCCTCCGAACCGGTTGCCTTTGAGGTCCGCCTCCGCCATCCTCCGTACATGCCGGACGCAACGCACAAGCCCACCCCCGAAGCGCAGGCCGACCGGCGCATCACCGAGATCCTTCGCGCCGCGCAGAGCTGGTCCAGCGAGGCACCCGGCGCGCTCGAGCCCGCCATCCGCGCCGTCTGCATCCGCCTCGCCGAAATGGTCGCCGACCAGCGTCACTATCTCGCCCCGCTCCCCGAGCCGCAGGAATCCGAGCGCCGCACCGTGCTCGCCCTCGTGGCCGACAAGCTCCGCTCGGCGCCCGTCACCGAGGGACTGGGCGAGCACCTGAAGGCGCTCGAGGAGCTGGAGCTCCGGTCCACCGGCTCCTGGGCCGTGATCGCGTCGGCCCAGAGCGAGTGGATCACGACCGCCATCAGCTATCTCGAGGGGTGCGCGCGCAAGCTGCCGGCGGGCGAGCGGCCCGATCCGTACTGGGCCGACGATGTGGTGGCGGGCATCATCGCCTCGGCGCGGGCGCTCATCGGGATCGACGAGCTGCACGCCCGCACCGAAGCGCGGTACTCGGGCGGGGTGCCCCGCCCGACCCTTCCTCCGGAGGA
>JAICVB010000174.1 GCA_025935545.1 Gemmatimonadales bacterium | reverse complement strand
CTCGGCGTGTGGATGCTGGTGCGCCGGGAGGCGTGGGGCATCTGGCCCACGCCGTACCTCGCGAGCGCGCACACCCACGCGATCCTCGTCGGCTTCGTGATGATGATGATCCTGGGGGTCGCGCTCTGGATGTTCCCGCGGCCCGCGCGCGACGACACCCGCTTCCGCCCCGCGCTCGCGGAGGCGGCCTACTGGCTGGTGACGGGGGGGACGGCGGCCCGGCTCGCGGGCGAGGTGGGACGCTCCGCCGGAGGCGGCACCGCGCTCCGGGTGCTGGTCTTGGCCGGCGGCGTGGCGCAGGCCGCGGGGATCGGCCTCTTCTTCCTCACGATGTGGTCCCGGATCCGCTCGCCCGGCAGCGTGGTGCGCCAGCAGGACGCGCGCTAGACGCCGCGCGGGACCTTCCGCGCATCGAGCAGGTCGCGCACCTGCTTGGCCAGCGCGTCCGGATGGAAGGGCTTCTGCTGGAACGGGACGCCGGGATCGAGCAGGCCGCGGCGCACCACGTCCTCGCCGGTGAAGCCGGACATGTAGAGGACCGGCAGGTCGGGCGCCCGCTCCCGGAGCCGGGTGCCGAGCTCCCGCCCGCCCATCGTCGGCATCACCACGTCGGACACCACGAGGTCGGGCAGGGCCGGCGTGCGCGCAAGCAGCTCGAGCGCCTCGGCGCCGTGGGCCGCTTCGTGCACGGTGTAGCCGCGCTCGCGGAGCACCCGGCACGCCAGGAGCCGCACCATCTCCTCGTCCTCCACCACGAGCAGCGTCTCGTGCCCTCCCGACGGCGTCTCCCGCACCAGGTCGCGCGGCGGAGCCGCCAGATCGGCAAAGGCCGGCAGGTACACCTTGAAGGTGGTGCCAAGCCCGGGCTCGCTGTACACCCAGATGTAGCCGCCGGTCTGCTTCACGATCCCGTATGCGGTCGAGAGGCCGAGCCCGGTGCCCTCGCCGGGCGGCTTGGTGGTGAAGAAGGGCTCGAAGACCCTGAGGGCGACCTCGCGCTCCATCCCGCAGCCGGTGTCGGTCACGATCACGGCGTTGTAGGCGCCGTGGGGGATGTCCACGCCCGCGTGGCGGCGCATGTAGTCGTCGTCCAGCATCACCGACGACGTCTCGACGGTGATCGTCCCTCCGCCGGGCATCGCGTCCCGGGCATTGAGGACCAGGTTGAGGAGCACCTGCTCCAGCTGGCTCGGATCCGCGCGGACCGAGGACAGCATGGGGACGAGGTTGAGCCGGAGGGCGTATCCGGGCCCCAGCAGGCGCCCCAGCATCCCCTGGGTGCCCTGCACCACCGCGTTCAGGTCGAGGAGGCGCGGCTGCATCACCTGCTGGCGGCTGAAGGCGAGGAGCTGGCGCGTGATGTTGGCCGCGCGGTCGGCCGCGCGCGCGATCTCGGCCACGTCCTCGTGACGGCGATCGTCCGGCGAAAGGTCGTGCAGCAGGAATTCGCTGAGGCCGAGCACCACGGTCATCATGTTGTTGACCTCGTGGGCCACGCCCCCGGCGAGGCGGCCGATGGCCTGCAGCCGCTCGACCCGCCGCAGGTTCTCCTCGGTGCGCTTCCGCTCGTCGATGTTGACGACGCTCAGGCAGACGCCGATGATGCCGCCGTCCTCCGCCACCACGGGGATGAGATGGGCCTCGAACCAGCGGTCGGCGCCGGCGGCGCTCGTCACCCGCCGCTCGATCGTGATCGTCTCGCCGGCGAGCGCCCGGTCGAAGAACCCCGACCACTCCTCGGCGATCCCCGGCGGCAGGAGGCCCACCAGCACGTCCCCTTCCTGCACGTCCCGCCCGGTGACCCAGTTGGCCCAGTTGCTGGCCGCCTTGTTGAGCGTGAGCACCACGCCGCGCCGGTCGAGGAGGACGAAGTCCTGGAGCGCGTTGTGGAAGATGGCGCGGAGGTTGGCCTCGGACCGCCGGAGTGCCGCTTCCGCCGCCCGCCGCTCGGCGCGCGCCCGCTCGCGCTCGAGCGCGGCCTCGATGGCGGGACCGATGCGGGCCAGGTTGTTCTTGAGGAGGTAGTCGGAGGCCCCGGCGCGCATGCAGCCGACGGCGGTTTCCTCGTTGATCGAGCCGGTGACGACGATGAACGGCGTCACCGGCGCGGCCTGCTTGGCGAGGCGCAGCGCCGCCATCCCGTCGAAGCCGGGCAGGCTGTAGTCCGCCAGGATCACGTCGGGCGCGAAGTCGGCGATCGCGTGCCGGAATTCCTCCCGGCAGTCCACCCGCCGCGTGACGAAGCCGATGGAGGCGCGCCGGAGCTCGAACTCGAGCAGCTCGGCGTCCATCGGGACGTCCTCCAGGAGCAGGATCCTGAGCGGATTGGCTTGCAACAAGGGCGGCCGCGATCTGATGAGGCGGGAGGTCAGGTGAACGCCCAATCTTGACCCCCGGATCGGGGCAAGTCAACCGCACGAACGCCATTGCCGACCGACCTCACCACGCATTATTAGTAGAAGCGTACAAAACCCCTTCCCACGCGATCCGAACGCCG
>JAICVB010000140.1 GCA_025935545.1 Gemmatimonadales bacterium | reverse complement strand
CGGCGTACCGCCACGCGGTGGCGTCGCGGTACCGCTTCTATTCCTACGGCGACGCGATGCTCATCCTGTGAGCTACGACCGATGAGCTACAGCGACTCCCTCCTCGCGACGCTTGGCGATCGCGATCCCTTCGAGGTGCTGGCCGAGCTCGCGCCCTGGGTCGCCGGGCGCACCGCCGGGCTGGACGAGGCCGCGCTCCGCCGCCCGGAGGCGCCGGGTAGGTGGTCGGTGATCGAGGTGGTGCAGCACCTCGCCGACACCGAGCTCGCGTACGGGTACCGGGTCCGCATGGTGCTCACGCACGCCGCGTGGCCGGTCGAGGCCTTCGATCGGGACGGCTGGGCCCGCGAGCTCCGGTACCGGGAGGTCCCACTCGCGGGCGCACTCGACCAGTTGCGCGCCCTTCGCGAGGCCAACCTCCGGCTCTACCGCTCGCTGGACCACGCGCAGCTCTCCCGCACCGGCGTGCACGCCGAGCGGGGGCCGGAATCGATCGCGACGTGGATCCGGCTCCTCGCGGGCCACGACCTGGTGCACCGGCGGCAGATCGACCGCATCCTCGGGCCGCGCTAGATGTTCGAGTACACCCTCGAGGCGACCGCGGGCGCCGCGCGCGCCGGCACCCTCACGCTGCCGCACGGCCTCGTGCAGACGCCGGCCTTCATGCCGGTCGGGACGCACGCCGTGGTGCGCGGGCTCCATCCCGACGATGTCCGCCGCGCGGGGGCGCAGATCATCCTCGCCAATACCTACCACCTGCACCTGCGGCCGGGAGAGATGGAGGTCCGCGCCCTGGGGGGCCTCAACCGCTTCACGACCTGGGATCGCCCGATGCTCACCGACTCCGGCGGGTTCCAGGTCTTCTCGCTGGAGGGACTCCGGACGATCTCCGAGCACGGTGTCGCCTTCCAGAGCCACATCGACGGCACGTACCGCACGATCACGCCCGAGATCTCGATGGAGATCCAGTGGGCGCTGGGCGCCGATGTCGCGATGCAGTTCGACCACGTGGTGCCCGGCCAGGCGCCGCATGAGCTCGCGGAGGAAGGCATGGAGCGCTCGCTCCGCTGGCTCGAGCGCTGCCTGGCGCGGCACCACGAGCTGGCCGTGGACGCGCCCGACACGCAGGCCCTGTGGCCGATCGTCCAGGGCGGCACGCACGCCGACCTCCGGCGCCGCTCGATCGAGGGGATCCTCGCGCGTGGCCGGTGGAAGGGCACGGCGATCGGCGGCCTCAGCGTGGGCGAGCCCAAGCCGGTGATGCACCGCGTCCTCGAGGAGCTCGAGCCGGTCCTGCCGCGGGACGCGCCCCGTTATCTTATGGGTGTCGGCTTCCCCGCGGACCTGCTCGAGGGGATCGCGCGCGGCGTGGACCTCTTCGACTGCGTGGCCGCCACGCGGAACGGGCGCCACGGGACCGCCTGGGTGACCGACGGCCGCGTGAACGTGAAGGGTGCCGCCCTCCGCTCGGACAGCGGGCCGCTCGATCCCGAGTGCGACTGCGAGACGTGCACGACCTTCTCCCGGGCCTATCTCCGCCACCTGTTCGTCGCGGAGGACATGCTCGGGCTCCGGCTCGTCTCGATCCACAACATCCGCTTCCTCATCCGGCTGGCCGAGGAGGCGCGGCGGCGGATCCTGGACGGAACGTTCGACGACTGGAGCCGCGAGTGGCTCCGGCGCCACCAAGCCCGAGGAGCGACGTGACCACGCTATTCCTGCTGCAGGCCGCCCCGTCCGCTGCGCCGTCGGTGCTGGGCCTCCCGCTGATCATCATCCAGCTGCTGGGCTTCGGCGCGGTCTTCTACTTCCTGATCCTCCGGCCGCAGAACAAGGCGAAGCGCGCGCACCAGGAGCTGCTGGCCCAGCTCAAGAAGGGCGACGAAGTCATGACCGCCGGCGGGATCATCGGACGGGTGAAGGACATGAAGGAAGTCGAGTTCGGCAGCAGCAAGGAAACGCGGGTCACCGTGGAATCGGGGACGGGCACCGTCGTCGTCGAGCGGGGCCGCATCATCCGCGTCGGGTCGGCCGCCGCGCCCGGGAGCGGCGCGGGATGACGCTCCGCACCCTCCATCTGCTCGGGTCGCCGGTGCTCCGGCAGCGGAGCCCCGAGATCGCGGCCGTGGACGACGAGCTTCGGGCGTTCATCGCCGACCTCTTCGAAACCATGGACGCGGCGCGCGGCGTCGGTCTCGCGGCGAACCAGGTGGGGGTGGCGCGTCGGGTGGCGGTGGTGAGCGCGGACGGCAACCGCTTCGCGATGATCAACCCGGTGATCGTCGAATCCTCGGGCCGCGACACCGCCGAGGAGGGGTGCCTCTCGATTCCCGACATCTTCGCCGACGTGACGCGGCCGGACCGCGTGGTCCTCGAGGCGCTGGGCGCGGACGGCCAGCCGTTCCGCCTGGAGGCCGAGGGGCTCACGGCGCGCGCCATCCAGCATGAGCTCGACCACCTCGACGGCATCCTCTTTCTCGACCACCTCGGTCCGATCAAGCGGAAGATGCTGCTCGCGCGGTGGAAGAAGGAGCACCGCGACGACCCGAGCTACCTCAAACAGGTGACGCCGGAAGCCGCGCAGACCGAGTAGATGCGGATCGTATTCTTCGGCACCCCCGGCTTCGCAGCGCGCTCCCTCTCGGCCCTGCTGCGTGAAGGCCACGACGTCGCCGGTGTGGTCACCCAGCCCGACCGCCCGCACGGCCGCTCCCGGTCCACCCTGGTGCCGCCTCCCGTCAAGCTGCTGGCCGAAAGCGCCGGCCTCCCCGTCCTCCAGCCGGAGCGTCCCTCGGGCGACGTCTTCCTGGCGAGCCTCCGCCGCCTCGAGCCCGCACTCGGCGTCGTGGTCGCGTACGGCCACATCCTGAAGCCGGAGGTGCTCACGATTCCACCGGCGGGGATGATCAACGTGCACGCATCGCTCCTGCCGCGGCTCCGGGGCGCGGCGCCGATCCCGTGGGCCATCGCAAACGGCGACTCCGAGACCGGCGTCAGCATCATGCAGATGGAGGCGGGCCTCGACAGCGGCCCGGTGCTGCACCGGATGCGCACACCCATCGGCATCGACGACACGGCGGGGACCCTCACCGAGCGCCTGGCCGATCTCGGCGCGGCCGCGCTGATCGAGACTTTGCCCTGCCTCGCCGCCGGCGCGATCCGGCCCGAGCCGCAGGAGCACGGGGCCGCCACCTTTGCCCCGAAGATCGACCGCGGCACGGCGCGGCTCGACTGGGAGAACGACGCCGGCACCGTGGCGCGCCAGATCCGCGCCTTCGACCCGGTCCCCGGCGCCTGGAGCATGCTCGGTGGCCGGGAGGTGAAGCTCTTCGGCGCGCGCGCCGTGGATGACGACGGCGGGCCCGCCGGCACCGTGCTCCTGGCCGACGGCGGCCTCCGCGTGGCCGCGGGACGCGGCGCCGTGGAGATCGGCGAGGTGCAGCCGGCGGGCCGCCGGCGAATTGGTGTCCGCGAGTGGGCCCACGGCCGGGGCGTCGCGACCGGGGCGCGGTTCGAGTGAGGCCCCTGCCGCGGGTGCACGCCGTCACCGACGCGCGGGTTCTCTCGATGGCCGATCTCGGCATCCGCGCGGCGGCGATCGCGTCGGCGGGCCCAGCCGTTGCGCTGCACGCGCGGAATCGGAGCGCCGGCGGCGCCGCCCTCGCGGCCGTGGCCGCCCGGCTCGGCGCGCTCGCGCGGCCGCCCGAGGCCCTGCTCTTCGTGTCCGGCCGGCCCGATGTCGCGGCGGCGGTCGGTGCCAACGGCGTGCAGCTCTCCGCCACCGACCTCGCGCCGGCCGACGCGCGCCGGATCGCCGGCGGTCTCATCGGGCGCTCCGTGCACTCCCCCGACGAGGCGCGGGCGGCGGCCGACGAGGGAGCCGACTTCGTGATCGCAGGCAACGTGTACGAGACCGGGACGCATCCGGGCCGCGCCCCCCTCGGCCCGGCGCTCATCGAGGGCGCGGCGCGGGCGGGGATTCCGGTGATCGCCGTCGGCGGTGTCACGCCCGGGCGGGCGGCCGAGCTGCGCGACGCCGGCGCCTGGGGGGTGGCGGCGGTCTCGGCGCTCTGGGATGCGGAGGATCCGGCGGCCGCGGCGCTCGCGATGCTCGAGCCGTGGCTGGCCGCGTGAGCACCATCGTCATCACGCTGAACGGCGAGCGGCGCGAGGTGCCGGGGCCCGGCTCGCTCGCGGGGCTGCTCGGGCATCTGGGGCTCGATCCGCGCCTCGTGGTGGTGGAGCTCAATCGCGAGATCGTGCGCCGGCCCCGGCTGGACGATACCACGCTCGCCGACGGCGACAGCGTGGAGCTCGTGCACTTCGTAGGAGGAGGCTGAGGGATGCAGCAGGACACGCCGTTCGAGATCGCAGGCCGACGCTTCCGCTCCCGCCTCATGGTGGGGACCGGGAAGTACCGGACCAACGATGACATGGTGCGCGCCATCGAGGCGTCGGGCGCGGAGATCGTCACGGTGGCGGTGCGGCGGGTGGACCTCAACCGCGCCAACAGCGAAGGCGTGCTCCACCACCTCGATCCGAAGCGCTTCTTCCTCCTCGCCAACACCGCCGGCTGCTACACCGCCGACGACGCGGTCCGCTACGCCCGGCTGGGGCGCGAGGCCGGGTTCAACGAGTTCGTGAAGCTCGAGGTGATCGGCGACCAGGAAACACTGCTCCCCGACACCGAGGGTCTGCTCGCGGCGACGCGCACTCTCGCGGGCGAGGGGTTCACCGTCCTCGCCTACACCAACGACGACCTCATCACGGCGCTCCGGCTGGAGGAGGCCGGGGCTGCGGCGGTGATGCCCCTCGCCTCTCCCATCGGGAGCGGCCTGGGCCTCCTCAATCCCTACAGCATCCGGACCATCAAGCGGCGGCTCAAGGTCCCGGTGATCGTGGACGCGGGCGTCGGCACCGCGTCCGATGCGTGCCTCACGATGGAGCAGGGCGTGGACGGCATCCTCATGAACACGGCGCTGGCCGAGGCCGCCGACCCGGTGGCGATGGCGCATGCGATGGGGCTCGCCGTCGAAGCCGGCCGGGTCGCGTGGCTCGCGGGCCGCATGCCGCGCCGCGAGGTGGCGATGCCGTCGAGCCCCGTCCGGGGGATGCTGGCGTAGCCCGCGCCGCGGCCGGACTCGCGTCGCGCCGGGCGGCGCTGCACGCGCTCGAGCGCGTGCGCGGCGGTGAGCCGCTCGACCGCGCCCTCGACCAGGCGTCCGCTGCGCTCTCCGACGGGGACCGCCGGCTGGCCTACGAGATCACCGCTGGGATTCTCCGATCGCGGCAGTCGCTCGATGCGCGGCTGGCGCCGCTCGCCGCGCGCGGATGGGCCGGCGTCGCCCCCGTGCTCCAGGACGTGCTCCGGATCGGGGCCTATCAGCTCACCGCGCTCGACCGGGTGCCGGCGCACGCCGCGGTGAGCACGAGCGTCGAGCTCGCG
>JAICVB010000062.1 GCA_025935545.1 Gemmatimonadales bacterium | reverse complement strand
TGGGTTACGAGGACGTCATGTACCCGCGGTTCGCCGTCTTCTCCAAGACCGCCTCCGACTTCGAGACGGGCGGCAACCTCCGGATGCCGCTCTTCGTGAAGCCGCTCCGCGCCGACTCGTCGATCGGCATCGGCGGCGACTCGCTGGTGCACGACGCCGGCACCCTCATGAAGCGCGTAGCCGCCATCCACCGCGACCTCGACGACGCGGCGCTGGCCGAGGAGTACATCGAGGGGCGCGAGTTCTATGTGGGGGTGCTGGGGAACGGGATGCCGCTGGCGCTGCCGCCGATCGAGGTGGACTTCACCGGCTTTCCCGAGAACGCCCCCAAGGTGCTCGGGAGCCGGGCCAAGTGGGTCAAGCGGAGCGCGGAGTACAAGGGGACGAAGTCGGTGCTCGCCGACCTCCCCGACGAGCTCAAGGCCCGCCTGCAGAAGGTGTCGCTCGCGGCCTATCGTGCGCTCCGGGTGCGCGACTACGGCCGCGTGGACCTCCGCCTCACCAACACCGGCGACATCTACGTCCTCGAGGTGAACGCCAGCTGCTACCTCGAGAAGTCGAGCGAGTTCGCCATGGCGGCGAGCGCGGCCGGCATAGGCTACGTGGACCTCATCGGGAAGATCGTGGGCTCCGCGCTGGCCCGGTACCGCAAGTGACCGGTCCCGCCGGCCGTCAGATGTAGCTGAGCCACTCGTCGGTCCGCCGCCGCTTCACGCCGGCAAACCACCGGCAGAGCGGGTAGGTCGCCAGCACCACCAGCCCCCACACCAGATAGACGGTCGGCAGCTGCCACCCCCACCCCGGGGGCGGGGTGAAGGGGTAATTCCCGAGGTTGGGCGACTCGGTGAGCCAGTGGGCCGAGCCGTACCGCGCAAAGGCGACCGCCGCGGCCAGCAGGTGGATCAGCATGAAGTGCAGGATGTAGTAGAACATCGGCACGCGGCCGTATACGATGGCCGGCCGGAGCGGCGAGGGCACCCCGCCGTCCACGGCGCGGAGCAGGAGCATCGCGGGGCCCAGCGTCATGAGCAGGAACGAGAGCGACGGCGGATACTTGGTGACGTTGAGGAACGAAAGCACCGTGAACAGCGGCGACCGGCCCTCGGACCAGGGTGCCGGATCGCCGTAGTGATCGAGGCCGCGGACGACGAGGAATCCGACGATCAGGGCGACGCCCAGCCGCCCGAGGAGCCGGCGCCGGCGCGCCGGATCCCAGCGGTAGACCTGACCCAGCGCGTAGCCCGCCGCGGTCACGCCGATCCAGGGGATCAGAGGATAGGCCGCGAAGACCATGTGCCCCGGCGCGTCGAGCACCACGCCCGGCCGGTGGAGGATGATCCAGAGCGGATGGGTGGACGCGACACCGTCCAGCAGGTTGTGCCCCGCGATGAGGACCACGCCGAACGCACCCGCCACCCACGCCGGGAAGCGCACCAGCGCCGCGAGCACGATCATCGCCCAGCCGAGCGCCCAGATCACCACCAGCATGGTGAGCTGGTAATCGAAGTTGAACTGGTAGGCCAGGCACCGGATCACCACGACCTCGAGGAAGATGAGCCAGAGGCCGCGCGTCGCGAGGTAGCGCGACAGCTCGGCCGGGCTCCGGCGGCGAAGCGCCAGGAAGGCGCCGGTGCCCGTGAGCAGGAAGAAGACGGGGGCGCAGATGTGGGTCACCCACCGCGTGAGGAAGAGGCCGGCGGACGCGCTGGCGAGGTTCACCGGATTCTGCCCGGGAATCCCGAAGAAGTCGCGCGTGTGGTCCAGCGCCATCAGGATCATGATGACGCCGCGCACGAAGTCCACCGAGTCGAGGCGCGAGCGCGGGGGTCGCTCTGGAGTAGTCACCGGGATTCCCGGGGTTGGAAGGTGCTCCACGGGCCGCCGCTCTTCCGGAAGAGCAGCTCGGAGGCGCCGGGAATCAGGTAGTCGCGGAGCTCGCCGACGAACTCGTAGCCCAGCCGCTCGTAGAGTCGCCGCGCGTCGGGATTGAAGGACGAAACGCAGAGAAAGGCATTGGGCGAGACCTGGCCGATCCGGTCCTCGGCAAAGGCGACGAGCCGGGTGCCGAGGCCCCGGCCCCGGCGATCGGGCGCCACGCACACGGTCTGAATGTAGCCGACGAACGGCCCCACCAGGCAGAGAATAACGAAGCCGGCCGGTCCGGCGTCATCCCCGGCCACGTACACCTCGCGCGTCGGATCGGTGAGGATGCGAAGCGAGGCGTCCGCGTCCCGGCCCAGGGTGCGCCATGGCTCCGATTCCGCCATCATCCGCGCACACGCCTCCGCCTCCGGGACGCCGGCGAGCGGACGGATCCGGGTCTCAGCGGGCACGCCGCGCGAGGCGATTGATGTCCCGGGAGCGGAGGATGCGACGGGGTGCTCCGTCGATGGCCGCCGTGATCATCGCCCGGCCGAGGCGCGCCGTGCTGGTCCAGTACCAGGGCAGCAGGAAGCGGAGCACCGGCGACACCGGCGCCATCACCGTGTAGAAGGCGCGGTACGCGTCGGTACGCGAGCGCACCCCGCGCACCGGCTGGATGAAAGCGGGGCGGAAGACGTAGATGGCGCGGAGGGGCAGGGCGAGGAGGTCGTTTTCCGTCTGACCCTTGACCCGGGCCCACATGGACCGCCCGCGCGCGCTGCTGTCGGCGCCGGCGCCGGACACGAAGCAGAAGACGGCACTCGGGTTCGCCGCCGCGAGCGCGCGGCCGGCTGCGAGGGCGATGTTCCGCGTGATGCTCGTATAGTGCGCCTCGGACATCCCCGCCGACGAGACGCCCAGGCAGTAGAGACAGGCGTGGGAGACGGCAAAGTCGTCGGCGAGGGGGGAGAAGTCGAAGAAGTCGGCGTGGACGACTTCGCGGAGCTTCGGGTGGGCGCGCCCGGTCGGCGTCCGGACCACGGCCAGCACGGAGGTGACGCGGGGGTCGTCCAGGCACTCGAGCAGCGCGCCCGCGCCGACCATTCCCGTCGCGCCGAAGATGACGACGTTCATTCCCACGCGGCGGCGTCTCCCACCCGGATCACGCCGTCGTCCAGCACCTCGGCAAAGGCGCCGCCGCCCCAGGCGGGGCGCATCGCCGCGCGCAGGCCCGGCACGGCCTCATCCATCCGCTCGCATGGCCGCGTCTCCCCGGCCACGCGAAGGCGGCACGCGCCGACCCGGAGCACCCGCCCCCGCGATTCGGCGAGGGACAGGCCGCTCACCATCAGGTTCGCGCGACGCGCCGAGGGCGGTGCGGACGCGCCGAGTCCGTCCATGAGGCGCTCCCAGGTCTCCCGTTCGATGATGGTCACCTGCCGCTTCCGCCCCTGGTCGGCGTTGCCGGCCAGGCCACGGCCCGCCCGCAGCTCGGCATCGGTGGCCGGGTCCATCGGACCCCGGTGCGCGCGCTTGATCCAGATGGCCTCGAGCCGCCCGTCACTCATTCAGGCCTCGCCGCATCCGACCGCCTCGATCCGCTCGAGCTGGCCTGGTTCCGGAATCCACTGCGCGCTCAGGTCGGCGCGCCAGCGCGTGTCCAGCTCCGCCAGGGTGTGTCCCGCGAGGCGCGTATCGAGCGTGGCCCCGCCATGCCAGAGGCCGCGCAGGGCGTCGGCGCCGGCCTCCCGGAGGAGGAAGGCGGTGAATGACGCTGCCTGGAGATAGGCCCGCAGGTCGGGCTGGGCCCGGAAGCGGGTGAGCACGTCGCGGAGCGGAATCCAGCCATGCCGTCGCGCCAGGGCCCACGCCACCTCCTCGTTCGGATGTCCCGCGCAGAAGCCATCGGCCGCCTGTGCGAGCCCCTCTACCAGCCAGTCGGTGCCGGGCGCCGCGGGCCCCCAGGCCTGGCCGGCTACGACATGCATGATCTCGTGGCGCTCGAAGGCGCGCCAGCCCGCGTTGGTCATGACGAGCACCGTGCGGCTCGGCGGGTCGGCGAAGCCCGTCGCCCGGCGCGTGCCGATCAGCCGGTTCATCTCGGTGCGCGACTCGATGAAGAAGAGGTCGATCGGGCCCTGGAGGGCCGGTGCGCCGATCAGCTCCCGCGCGTGCGCCGCCGCCGAGGGAAGCCGGCCCACCAGGCTGTCCTGGTGCGCCGCGGCGTAGCTTCCCGCCTGGAAGTGGACGCGAAAGCCGGGCGCGCTCCGCTCGATCCAGTGGAAGGTGGTGTCGGCCAGCGAGAGGGCGGCGATGCCGGCCGGCGCCGGCGCCGGCCGGCGTGCCGCGCAGCCGGCCAGGCCGGGGAGCGTGGAGAGCAGGAGACCGGCCCCGACGAGCCGGGCGACGACCGGGGTCATGGGTCGCAAGATAGCCCGGGCCGGAAGCCCCTCCTCTTGACGGCCTGAAGGAGAGTGGTACCTTCTTCTTCAGACAATCAAAAGGACGAGCCATGTCGGATGCCGCCGCCGATCTCCTGCCGGGCACGCTCGAGCTGCTCGTGCTCAAGGCGCTTTCCCTCACCCCGATGCACGGCTGGGGGATTGCCCAGCGGATCGACCAGCTCTCGGGCGAGGTGTTCCGGGTGCAGCAGGGCTCGCTCTATCCCGCGCTGCAGCGGATGCTCCGCCGCGGGTGGGTGCGCTCCGAGTGGCGCGTCACCGAGCACAACCGCCGGGCGCGCTACTACCTGATCACGCCGGCCGGCCGCCGCCGGCTCGAGGCGGAGACGGTCAACTGGGAGCGCACGTCGGCCGCGGTGAACGGGATCCTCCGCGTGCGGCTGGTGGACCTGTGATCGCCGACCTGGTGGAGCGGCTGCGGGCCATCGTGTTCCGGGGCCGGCGGCGGAGCGAGCTGGACGAGGAGCTGCGGTTCCACCTGGAGCGTGATGTCGAGGCGCGGGTGCGCCGCGGCATCCCCGAGGACCAGGCACGCCGCGAGGCAGCCCTCTCCCTGGGCGGGCTCGATCAGGTGAAGGAGCTGGTGGACGACGCCAGCGGGGTCCGCTCCCTCACCGACCTCACCGCCGATCTCCGCTTCGGCGCGCGCGCCCTGCGGCGGAATCCCGGCCTCACTGCCACCATCGTGGTCGTCCTCGGCCTCGCGATCGGCGCCGCGACAGCCGTTTTCGCCGTGGTGAACGGCGTGCTCCTCTCGCAGCTTCCCTACCCGCACGCCGACCGGCTGGTCCGGATCCTGAACGAGAGCTCCCCGCAGAACCGCTGGGGACTCTCGATTGCGGACTACCTCGGCATCCGCGAGCAGCAGCGGGTCTTCGACGCGGTGGGCCTGCTGCGCCGCAGCAGCATGGCGCTCACCACACCTGGCGGCGAGCCCGAGCAGGTTCAGGCCGGACGCGTGACGCCGGGGTTCCTGGCCGCGCTCGGCGTCCGGCCGTCGGCGGGCCGGCTCCTCGCTGGGGAAGACGAGCGGCCCGGCGCGGCGCCCGTGGTGGTGCTGGCGCACGATGTCGCCGTGGCGCGGTTCGGCAGTGCGGCGGCGGCGGTGAGCCAGGCGGTCACGCTCGACGGCATCAGCTACACGGTCGTCGGCGTGCTCCCGCCGGGGGTGCACGACCTGGCGGGCTTCGAGGCGGGAGTGTGGCCCGCGATGCAGGTGTCCACCCCGCCGCGGCGGGGGCCGTTCGGGCTCGTGGGGATCGCGCGGATGCGGGAGGGCGTGACGCCTGAGATGGCGCAGCGGAACCTGACGGCGATCAGCGCGCGGATCTTCCCGCTCTGGCAGTCGAGCTTCTCCAACGGCTCGGCGCGATTCATCGCGCTGGGCCTCCGCGAGAGCATGGTGGGCGGAACGGCGCGCCCGCTCCGGCTTCTCGCCGCCGCGGTGCTGCTGGTGCTGCTCGTCGCCATCGCCAACATCGCGACGCTCGCGCTGGTCCGCATCTCGGCGCGCGAGCACGAGCTCGCCACCCGCGCGCGGCTCGGTGCCTCCCGCCTCCGGCTCGTCCGCCTCGTGGTGACCGAGAACCTGCTGGCGGTGCTGCTCGCGGGGCTCGCCGGAGTGGCGCTCGCCGCTGCGGCCCTCCGTCTCGCGAGCGCGTTCCTGCCCGGGCTCCCGCGGGTGGGGGAAGTGTCGCTCGACGGGCGCGCGGTGGCGTTCGCCGCCCTCGCCACGCTTGCGGCGGCGCTCCTCGTGAGCGTGGCGCCGGCCGGGGCAGTCATCCGCGGGCGGCTCCTCGACTCGCGCGCGGACGGGCGCCGGATGAGCGCCGGCCGCCGGGCCAACGCGGTGCGGAGCGCCCTCGTGGCGGCGGAGTTCATGCTGGCGCTCCCGCTCCTCGCCACGGCGGCGCTGCTCGGCCGCAGCTTCCTCAATCTGCAGCACGTGCGCCTGGGCTTCGATCCGTCGCACGCGTTCACCATTCCGGTCTCGCTGCCCGAGGCGCGCTACGCCGACTCGACGAACGGCGTCCTTCCCACGACCGCGGAGTTCTGGCAGCGGGCGGTGCAGCGCGCGCGGGAGGCGCCGGGCGTCGTGGCGGCCGCGGTGACCACCTCGCTCCCGCCCAACAACGGCGGCGACGTCAACAACTTCAACCTCCTCGACCACCCGGTCCCGCCGGGCAGTGAGGAGCCGGTGGCGCCGTGGTCCGGCGTATCGACCGACTACTTCGCGGCGCTCGGCATTCCCCTGCTGGACGGCCGCCTCTTCAGCGCCTCCGACACCGCCAACGGCCCCCCGGTCGCGATCGTGAGCCGCGCGTGGGCCGCCCGGCACTTCCCCGGGCGCAGCGTGCTGGGGCAGCAGTTCATCTCGGGCGGGTGCACCACCTGCCCGCCGACGGTGATCGTCGGCGTCGTGGGCGACGTGAAGTACCTGGGCCTCGCCGGCAGCGGGGAAGGGATGTACGCGCCGATTGCGCAGGAGCCGGCGCGCGGAGCCCAGCTCGTGATCCGGACGGCGGGGCCACCGGCGAGCGCGATGGGCCCGGTGATCGCCACGCTCCGGTCGGTGGATCCCGGCCTCCCGCTCGCGGGGCGCACGATGGATGACCGGCTCCGCTCCGAGCTCAGCTCCCCCGGCCGCTGGACCATCCTGCTGGGTGCCTTCGCCGCCGTGGCCCTCGGCCTCGCCGCGCTCGGGATCTTCGGCCTGATGTCATACCTGGTCCGGCGCCAGCGCCGGGAGATCGGCGTGCGCATGGCGCTGGGCGCGGAGCCCGGGGCGGTGGCGCGGATGATCGTGCGGAGGGGCATGCGCTGCGTGGCGCCCGGCCTCGCCGGGGGCGTGCTGCTGATGCTGGTGGCGGCGCGGTGGACCGAGTCGCTCCTCTATGGCGTCGCACCGCGCGATCCGCCGACGATCGCGGCCGTCACCGCAGTGCTGCTCGCGTCGGCGGCGGCGGCGTGCCTGCTGCCGGGGGCTCGCGCGGCGCGGATCCGGCCGGCGGAGGCGATCGCGTCCGAGTAGCGCGCCGTCAGGCCGGCGCGAGGCCGGCCAGCACCTCGCGGGTGCGGCGCACGGTGGCGAACTCACCGTGCAGGCTGGCGAGCGCGGCGCGGTGCATCTCGTCGGCACTTAAGCGCTCGCCCTCGGGGCCCACCCGCTCGAAGGTTGCGGTGGCGTCGGACACGACGACGGCTTCGAAGCCGAGGTTCGCGGCCATCCGCGCGGTGGACGAGACGCAGTGATCGGTGGTGAGGCCGACGATCACGAGGCTCGCGATCCCGCGGGCGCGCAGGTGCTCCTCGAGCCCCGTTCCGATGAAGGCGCTGTTCACGTCCTTCCGGAAGAGCGGCTCGCCGTCGGCCGGCGCGACTTCAGGCTTGAGCGCGTTGCCGGGGAGGCCCGGACGAAGCGGCGAGTCGGGGCGGCGCGACATGTGCTGCACGTGAATGACCGGCCGGCCGCTCGCGCGCCAGGCGGCGAGCAGCGCGGCCATGTTGCGCTCGGCGCCCGGGTTGTTGCGCCGGCCCCAGGCAGGATCGTCGAGCCCCAGCTGCACATCGATCAGCAGGAGCGCGCCGGCGGAGGCCTGCGTCATTGCGCGAGCCGCGCCACCGCGCCGGCCGGGTCCTCGACGTCAATGATCAGCCGGCGATAGCGGGTGCCGCCCAGCTCGACCTGGATGGCGGATGCGCCCGCGCCCCGCACATCCCAGAACTCCCACTCGCCGTCGTGCAGGTAGGAACCCGCCGTGATGACGCCCGGCAGATGCGTGCCCGGGAGTCGCCATCCCTTCCACCAGCCGGTGCCGACACCGGGCGGCGCGCGACGCACGCTCCGGATGGCCGAGCGCGGAACGGTTATCTGGTTGCGCATCGTCCAGAGCTTGCTCAGGCCGCGCGGGCGGAAGCTCACCTGCCCGTCCTTCACCTCGATGTCCACCATGAACGCCTCCGCCCGGCTAGTCCCGCTGCCACGCGAACATGAAGAACCAGCTGTAGAAGGCCCCGCCGTTCCCGAGGATGAGCCCGGCCCAGAAGCAGGCGCGCGCGAGGTCGCCGCTCAGGTGGAGGCCGGCGCCGATGAGGAGGGCACCCAGGGCGTACCACCCGACGATGAGCGCGATGAGGAGTCGAACCTTGCGGCGCCGCTCCATCACGGTCAGCCCGGGGCACCGGCGCCATCGGCGCCCGTCCAGTCGTACCGGCGCTCCGCACGGCGGAGGCGCCAGCGCGTGGGGTAGAGCGCCGTCTCCCAGTCGAGCGGCTCGCCGAGCGGCGCCGGCTCGGCCGCGAGGGCAAGCGCGGCCTTGAGGTCGCGGCGCTCGGCGGCACCGAGCGCGTCGGCGGCCAGCGACACGGAGAGCATCGTGCCGCTCCGGGCCACGAGGTCGAGCCACTGGCGGTTGAGCGACCACGGTACCGCTCGCGTCACCCCGACGCACTCGGGGTCGGCCACGTAGAAGGCGCCATGCTGGACGCCGCGGAACGCCAGGGAATTGACGCCCATCCGCCGCGTGCGTCCCCATTCGGTCCCGCTGGTGTCGTCGCCGATCCGGCAGATCTCGAAGCGTCCGGCGGAGAGGTGGCTCACGGTGTTGCAGCCGATGAGGAGGCTCCCTCCCGCCGCCTCGCGGATCGTCGCGTACAGCTGGTCGATGACCTCGGCCGTGGTGCGCGACGTTCCCTCGGCGAAGCGCCAGCCGTCGCGCGTGAGGGCCGCGCCCATCTGGAAGCCCCAGCGACCGAAGAGGTCGAAGGTCGAGTAATCGTGCTTGATCAGCTCGAAGCCCCACGCGTGGAGCCGCGCGATGTCGGCGGCGACCTTTGCGCGCACCTCCGGCACCGTGGGATCGAGGGTCTCGCGCTCGCGGCTCAGCCGCCAGGCCGCGGGGGTGTCGGCCGCGGCCTGCAGCGGCCGGATCCAGATTCCGGGCCGAGCGCCCGCCCGCGTCACGTCCGCCGCGAGGCCGGGCAGGTCGGGGAACTTCTCGTTGCCGCGGTCCCAGATGCCGGCGCCCGGCTTGTCGCGACCGCCGCCCGGCTGCCAGCCGTCATCGATCACCGCGAAGGGCCGGTTAACCCCCGCGGGCGACAGCTCGACGATGCGGCCGGCATCGGCGCGCACCGTCCCGGCGCTGTTGTCGCCATAGACGGAGTACCAGTCGTTGCTGCCGTACACCGGCGCGGCCGGCATGCGCGGGGCGGGGCACATCAGGCGGCAGAGCGCGCGAAGGGCCGCGAAGGGTGCCTCCCCCGCGTGGCCGGCGCGGCCGACCACGTCGCACACGCCCAGCGTGCGCTGGCCGAGGGAGAGCGGGCTCCCGCCGCTCCGGACGTCGGCCACGAGCGTGACGCCATCGGGATCGGCCAGCCAGAAGCAGAACGCCGCGCATCCGGTGCGGACCCCGTACCCGTGCGTGCGAAGGCCGTCATGGGTCGCGAAGTACCAGGGCATCACGCGGTCGGGCACCCAGCGACGCCACTCGAGGTCGCCGTACCCGCGCTCCCAGGCGTCACCCACGATGGCCGGAGCGCCGCCGATGCGTGCGCGCCAGCGCAGCTCGATCCGCCGGAGCGGCACGGTGGGCGATGCAAGGCGCACGTGGAGTGCGCCGGCGCCGGGCTCGATGTCGGCCGTGATGCCGCCCTCCCCGCTCCAGCGCTCAGCGGGCCCGCGCGAGAGCGTCACGTCGCGGGCGTCGGTCCGCACGACCACCCGGTCGGGCGGACGGGTGACGTTCACGAAACCGGGTGGCTCCCGGTCGCCGTCCCGCGTCCGCGCCGGCAGTGCCACGGCGAGCGCCGAGACGGCCGCGCTCTCCACGAATTCGCGGCGGGTCGTCATGGCGAGCGCGGCAGTGCCCGGATCCGGATGACCCGGTCGTCGTCCGGCGCGGGCTTGCCCCGGCCGTCGCGGTTGCTCGTGACGATGTAGACGAAGCCGTCGGGCCCCTGGACCACGTCGCGAAGGCGCCCCCAGGCGCCGTCCACGAGCACGCGCCGCTGGACGGACGGCTGCGCGCCGCTCCCGATGCGGAACGCGAGGAGGCGGGGCGGGTTGATCGCGGCGACGAGGAGCATGCCCCGCAGCTCGGGGTAGCGATCTCCGGTCACGAAGCTGGCGCCCGCCGGTGCGTCGTCGCCGACGTAGACCGGATCCACGAATCGCGGATCGCGCGCGGCCCCGATCACCGTGGGCCAGCCGTAGTTCCGGCCCCGCTCGATGATGTTGAGCTCGTTGTTGCCGGTGCCGCCGGTGCCGTGCTCGGTGGCCACGAGGCGGCCGCCGCCGGGCTCGAAGGCGAGGCCCTGCGGATTGCGATGGCCGTACGACCAGATGTAGGACCTGGGGAAGGGGTTGTCGGCCGGCACCGAGCCGTCGGGATTGAGGCGCAGGACCTTGCCCGCGAGTGAGGCCGTGTCCTGCGCGGCGCCGGCGTCCGCCGGCGTGCCGGTCGCATCGCCCGTAGTCGCGTAGAGCTTGCCGTCGGGCCCGAACCTGAGGCGGCACCCGTCGTGATAAATCCCGGCGGGAATCCCCGGGAGGAGCACGCGCGGCGGGCCCGCCTGGCCCCCCTGCTCGGTGAGGACGGCGATGCGGTTCTCGGCCGGCCCGGACGCGCCGGGCTCGGTGTAGCAGACGTAGACGCGATGCGTCGTCGCGAACGCGGGATCGAGCGCGAGCCCCATGAGTCCGCTCTCGATGTTCCGCGCGGCGGACTCGTAGACGGGAAGCGTGGCCCACGGCGCCGGCAGCAGCGAGTCGTGGCGGATCACGCGGATGCGCCCGGGACGTTCCGTGAGGAAGATCCGCCCATCGGGCGCAAAGGCGAGCGACCAGACCGACTCGAGCTTCCGGGCGACGGTTTCCGCCTCGACGCCGGAGGCCGCGGCAGGTGACCGGGCGCAGCCGGAGAGTGCACAGGGGCCCAGCGCGAGCGCGAGTCCGGTGAGGTGGGTGACGATCCTCATCGGCGCAATCTAGCGGACGGCCGGCCCACGTAGCGCCCCGTGCGTGCGACATGGGCCCAGACGAGCCCGAATCCCGCGGCCAGCACGCCGAGGCCGACCGCCGGCCAGTCCCGGCGGAGGCTGCCGAGGCCGATCGCGGTGACGCCGGCGCCGATCCAGATGAGGGCGAGGACGCCGGCGACGATGCGGGACGCGGGGCCGAGGGAGCGGTTCACCTAGAGGCGGAGCGAGAGCGCGACCGTCACGCCGCCCTTCCGCGGCATCACGCCGAAGGAGGCGGCATGCAGCGGCGCGGTGCGCCAGACCTCCCGTGAGATCAGGACGCCACCGAGCAGCATCCCCAGCGGGACGGTCGCGACGTACTGGATGCCGCACGGGTCGCCATCGCTCGAATCGCAGGGACCCGTGTCGAGCATGGCGCCGGCGACGAAGCCGGCCAGGGCCCCGCCCAGGAGGCCCACCGCCGTGAAGTGTCGCCGCCCGGCCCTCACCTCGATCGAGGAGCTCGGACCCACCGGGATCGCGCGAGCCGCTTCGCCCGCGCGGCGCGCCACGAAGATGGTGTCACCGTGGAAGGCGCTGACCTGGCCGACGACGGCCGCGCAGCCGGGCGTCGCCGTCATCCTGGATCCCGCCGGACAATCGGCGCGGACACGCACGCGATCGCCGGCCGCGATGGGGGGCGCGGATGACTGGGCTCGCGCGCCCTGGGGCATGAGCGCGATGGCGGACAGGACGAGGGCAGCGGTCGCGAGCGCGGATGAGGCCGGCATGTCATACCTCCGGATGGTGGGTGGGAGGACCTCGGTTCGCTCGCACGATCCGACGACTGCGTGGCCCAGCCGTCCCCTGGGCGCCTCGCCCGATCGGCCCCGCGACCTGCCGCGGTCAACCGGCCTAACGTAGCGTCCGGCGCGCGCGCCGGTAATCGTGCCCCCGGGCGCATCCTGAGCGACTCCCATGCGAGTTGGGGGGAGGGGGGACGCGTGAAGCGAGGGGCAGGTGAATCAAGTTATTGCCCCGCAAGGGCTTGAGGGCTGGCATCGCCCGGCCCCGATATTGCCCGTCAAACGGGGTCGCCTCCTCCGGAAGGACCGGTCATGGAAGCACCCCGTGCAGCCCGAGAGAGAACCGCCCCCGACACGACGCTGTCCCGGAAGCTCGCGGACTTCCTCGTGGAGTTCTCGATCGCCCTGCACAAGCGCTCCATCTACCCGGTCGGGCACCCGTACCTCCGCTCGTCCGCCGACCGCTTCGCCGACCGCGTGACGACGCTGCTCGAGTCGCGCGAGGCCATCAGCATCGGCGTGGCGCGCGACCGGCTGGTGATCGAATCGGCGACCACCGATCCGGCCAACGCCCTCCTTCGCGACCTCTCGCATCGCCTGCACCGGCACCAGCTCGCCTCGATTGGCTTCACCAGCGGGATCGAGCTGGTCGAGATCGAATCTCTGCTCGCGGCACTGGGCGACGACCCCGAGCGCGAGCGTGGCCCGCTGGGCCGCCGGCTCGACGCCGCACGGGAGTGGCCCCACGTGCAGCTGCGCGCAGCCGGATACGACCGCCTGACGCTCCACGAGCCGGGCGACGAGCCCGGAGGTCGTGGTGGAGACGGCCCGGCTCGCGACTTCTGGCTCGCCTTTGCCCAGGCGGCGCTGGCGGACGAGGCCGACGCGGCCGCGGGCCCGCCGCCCGCGGACGACGAGGAGCTGATCGTCACCGCGACGGACCGCGAGGCCCGCGACGCCGCGTACGACTCGGTGGTGCTGGGCTACCTCTCGCAGGTGGCGGAGGAGCGGTCCGGGCGGGCGGGTGTCGGCGAGGCGAAGCTTCGCCGCCGGGTGTCGCGGCTCCTGCGCGGGCTCGATCCCGAGACCGCCCGACGACTGCTGGAGACCGGCGCGGAGCTGCTGCAGCGGGAGCAGCCGCTCCTCGCGGCGTCCCAGATGGCCGCCGTGGACGCGGTGGCCGAAGTGCTCGAGGCCGCCGCGAAGAGCCCGCACCGCACCATCTCGCACAACCTGCTCGGCCTCCTCCACAAGCTGGCGCTGCAGGTACCCGCGACCGGCGTCGCGCGCATCGAGCCCGACGGCGCGCTCCGGAAGAACGTGGCGCGGCTCATCAGCGGGTGGGAGCTCGACGACCCGAACCCCGGTGAGTACACGGCCGCCCTGCAGGGAATGGTGCGGGAGATGCCCGTCGTCGGCACGCACCAGGGCAACGCCGGCTGCGACCCGGAGGTCGTCCTCCGCACCGCCGTGCAGGTGGACGGGGTCGGCCCCGCCGTGGTGGTGGCCGCGGACGCGCTCGTGGCGAGCGGCAACATCGTGCTCCTGGGCGAGATCCTCGACGCGGCGCCCGACGGCGTGCCGGCGCGCGAGCTCTGGCCCGCGATCGCGACGGAGGAGCGGCTCCGCGACGCGCTCGAGCCCGCCGCTCCCGACCATCGCGTGGTGGCGGTGCTCGCCTCCCACCTGGGCGTCCCCGCCGCGGACGCCCTGCTCGATGCCCTCGAGCGCGCCG
>JAICVB010000042.1 GCA_025935545.1 Gemmatimonadales bacterium | reverse complement strand
TGGTGCGGACGGCGGAAAATGTCGCGAGCGCGGGCCCCGGCGCCGGCTACGTCGAGCTGGATCAGATCACGGCCGGCGTCCTCCGCCTCGCGGGCCCCGAGTCGGACGGGATCACCGGCCAGATCGTGCCGATCGCCGGCCCGCGCTGACGATGGAGCTCGCCGGACGCGTCGCCCTCGTGACCGGCGCCGGGCAGCGGCTCGGTCGCGCGATCGCGGCGGCGCTGGCGGGCCGCGGCATGCGCCTCGCCATCCACTATCACGCCTCCGACGCCGGCGCCCGGGCCCTCGAGCGCGAGATCGCCGCCGCCGGCGGCGAGTCGGCCTGCTTCGCCGCCGACCTCACCGACGCCGCCCAGGCCCGCGCGCTGCCGGCCCAGGTCGTCGAGCGGTTCGGGGCGCTGGATGTCCTGATCAATTCGGCCGCCATCATGCGGCACCTCTCCTTCGAGGAGACGACGCCGGCCGACTGGGACCAGGTCGTCAACCTCAATCTCCGGGCCGTCTTCTTCTGCACCCAGGGCGCCGCGGCCGCCCTTCGCGCCGCCCGCGGGAAGGTCGTCAACCTTGCCGACCTGGGCGGGCTCGAGCCGTGGCCAGGCTACGCCGCGCATTCGGTGAGCAAGGCCGGCGTCGTCATGCTCACGAAAGTGCTCGCCCGCTCTCTCGCCCCGGACGTCACCGTCAACGCCGTCGCGCCGGGCACCGTGCTCGTCCCCGACTCGTACGACGACGCTCAGCGCGAGCGCCTCGCCGCGGCGACACCGCTCCGGCGCCTGGGCCGCCCCGAGGATGCCATCGAGGCGATCCTCTACCTCCTCGAGCGCGGCGACTTCGTCACCGGCGACACTCTCGTGGTGGATGGTGGCCGACTCCTCCGCTGACCCCGCCGAGATCGCGATCATCGGCGGCGGCTGCTACGGGACGTTCTACGCGCGGCAGCTCGAGCGGGCCCGCGAGCGCGGCGCCGTGCGCTATGGCCGCCTGCTCGTGGTGGATCGCGATGCCGCGTGCCAGGCGGCCCGCGAGCTCGGGGAACGCCCCGATCGCCGGCTGGTCGTCTCCGACTGGGGGGACTTCCTCGACGACTGGCTGGCCGCGCCCCGGGACGGGGCGATCGTCCCGTCGCCGCTCATGCCGCACCTCATGTTCGAGTGGCTGCTCCGCCGCGCGCGCGCGCGCTGGCCCGGCCGCGAGGTGGCTCCGCGCGCGCTGACGGACCCGGCCGGCACGCCCTACGACATGGCGGCGCCGGACGGCACGCGCTACCTCTCGTACGCCGACTGGCTCTGCCCGACGCACTGCATCGAGCCGGCGCTCTGCCCGGCCATCCGCGCGCCGCGTACCTGGGAGATGTCCGAGGCGCTGGAGGCGATGGCCGCGCGCCTCGCGCGCACCAGCCCGGTCGCGGGCCCGGTGCTCTTCACCTGCCGTCACCGCGCCTTCGGCGTGGGGATGTTCGACGCGGCGGCCGTGCAGGCCGGTGACGCCGTCGTCGCCGGGGCCGGCGCGCCCGGCTCCGCGGTGGACGTGCTGGTGGGCACCATCTCGGCCTGCCACGGCGCCGCCAGCCTGCTCCACCTCGATGCTCTGCCGGCCGCCGCGTGAAGGAACCCGGCGGCGTTCTATATTCGGGCAGTCCCGATCCCATCCTTCGCCCACCCTCACGGGGTATCGATGAGCGGCAGTCTCGAGTTCGACGTCATCATCATCGGCGGTGGCCCCGCCGGCCTCTGCGCCGCCATGTATGCGGGGCGGGGCATGCTCCGCGCCGTCCTCCTCGAGCGCGGGATCACCGGCGGCGAGCTGCTCAATACCGAGCTCATCGAGGACTACCCGGGCTTCTCGAGCATCCTCGGTCCTGAGCTGGCCCAGCGGATGACCGAGCACGCCGTCAAGTTCGGCGCCGATATCCGCCAGGAGAACGTCGAGTCGATCGAGCGGGGCGAGGACGGCGTCTTCGACGTCATCACCTCGCTCGGGAGCCGTTACCGGGCCCCGACGGTCATCCTCACCGCGGGCGGTACGCCCACGAAGCTCGGCGTGCCCGGCGAAGCGGAGTACGCGGGCCGGGGCGTGTCGTATTGTGCCGTCTGTGACGGTGCCTTCTTCAAGGGCGAGACCATCGCGGTGGTGGGCGGCGGCGATGCCGCCGTCGAGGAGGCGGACTACCTCACCCGGTACGCGGCCAAGGTGTACCTCATCCACCGCCGGCACGAGCTGCGTGCGTCGAAGATCCTGCAGGAGCGGCTGTTCGCGAACCCGAAGATCGAGGTGATCTGGAATCGCCGCGTCCTCGAGCTGGTGGGCGGTCCCACCGGGCTCACGGCGGTCGAGCTGGAGGATACGGTGAGCGGCGAGCGGTCGTCGCTCGCGGTCACCGGCTGCTTCGTCTTCATCGGCTTCCAGCCGAACTCGGGGCTCATCCGCGGGCACTTTCGCCACGACGCGAGCGGCTACGTCATCACGGATGACCGGATGATGACCTCCATTCCCGGCCTCTTCGCGGCCGGCGACCTCCGCGTGCAGCTCACCCGCCAGGTCACCACCGCCGTGGGCGATGCCACGACCGCCGCGATCGCGGTGGAGAAGTATCTGGCCGACCGCCGTGCCGCCCGTGACTGACCTCGAGGTCGTGACCCTCCCCAACGGGCAGTTCGTCGAGAACTGCTACCTCGTCGCCGACCGCGCGGCCCGGGAGGCCGTCATCATCGATCCCGGCGAGGAGCCCGCCATGTTCATGGCGGAGCTCGACACCCGGGCCTGGACGCTGCGGGGGATCTGGCTCACCCACGCCCACATCGATCACGTCCTCGGCGTCGGCGCGGTGAAGCGCGCGACCGGGGCGCCGATCCATCTGCACCCGGCCGACCGGCCGCTCTACGACAATGCCGCCAGGCAGGCCGAATGGTTCGGGCTCCGGATCGAGGCGCTCCCCCAGCCCGACATCGAGCTGGCGGATGCGTCCACCGTGCGGGTCGGGGGCTTTCACTTCGACGTGCGCCACACGCCGGGCCACTCGCCCGGAAGCGTGAGCTTCATCGGGCACGGCATGGTGTTCGGCGGTGATGTGCTCTTCAACGGCTCCGTCGGCCGGACCGACCTGCCCGGTGGCGACGCGCCGACCCTCCGCCAGAGCATCCAGCGCCATTTCCTGTCGCTGCCGGATTCGACCGTCCTCCGGAGCGGCCACGGGCCGGAGACGACGATCGGGGTGGAGCGCCTCACCAATCCGTTCCTCACCGGGGCCTACGAGCTGGATTGAACGGGCCGGACGCGCCGCTCTGCATCCTCGACGTCACCAAGTACTACGGCGACACCACCGGCGGCGTCCGCACCTACCTCGACCAGAAATCCGCCTGGATCTCGCGTCATCCGCCCCACCGGCACGTTCTCGCCGTGCCGGCGGAGCGTTCGGCGGTGCACGAGAGCGGGGCGGTCCGGCGCCATGAGCTCGCGGGGCCGCGCATCCCGACACAGCCTCCCTACCGGTTTCTGCTTTCCGCCGCGGCGCTCCGGCGGATCGTGCTGCGGGAAGCGCCCGACCTGATCGAGATCGGGAGCCCGTTCCTCGTGCCGTGGGTGGTTCGAGAGGCGATCCGCGGTCTCGACCTCCCGCTCACCTGGTTCTATCACGGCAACGTGCCGCGCCTCATCTCGCGCCGGCCCGATGGGGAGGGCCGCGTTCGCGGCGTGCGGCACCGCGCGGGGTGGACCTATGTGCGGGCGGTGAGCCGGCTGGTGCGCGCCACCTTCGCCGCATCCGACTTCGTGGCGGCCGAGCTCGAGCGCGAAGGTGTGGCCAACGTGCGACGGGTGCGGCTCGGCGTCGATCTCGATCGCTTCACTCCGGCCCGCCGCGGATCGCGCGAGGCCGTGCGCGCCGCGCGCGGTCTCCCGCGCGGCGCGCTCGCGATCTTCGCCGGGCGGCTCGCCCGCGAGAAGCATCTCGACGTCGTGCTCCGCGGCTGGGAACCGGTGGAGCGGGAGACGGGGGCCGCGCTCGCCATCGTGGGAGACGGACCGTCGCGCGAGTGGCTCCGCCGCCGGCCCGGTGCCGAACGCGTGCACTGGCTTCCCTTCGAGCGGGACCGCGACGCGCTGGCCGACCTCCTTGCCGCGGCCGACCTGTATATCGCGCCGGGGCCGTCGGAGACGTTCGGCCTGGCCGCGCTCGAGGCGCTCGCGAGCGGCACGCCGGTGCTCTCGGTCGCGTCGGGCGGGGTACCCGAGCTGGTAACGCGCTCCGGAGCCGGTGCCGTGTACCCCGTCGGGGACGCGCCGGCGCTCGCCGCGGCGGCGGTGAGGCTCCTGCAGGGAGATCTCGCCGCACTGGGCCGCCTCGCACGGGCCTACGCCGAGCGTGAGCATGACTGGGACGGCGTCTTTGCCGACCTCTTTGCCATCTACCACTCCCTCGCCCGGTGACGTTCTTCGAGGCGAATCTCGTCTGCCTCGCGCTCATGGCCGCCGACTTCCTGGCGCGCGCGGTGCGGATCCAGCTGATTCTCCGCGGCCTTCGGAGCGCCGTGACGCTCCGCCAGGCGGTCACCCTGAACGCCTTCGGCGACGCCGCCTGCGCGCTCACGCCGCTCCGGATCGGCGGCGAGCCCGCCCGCCTTGGCGGAATGCTCCGCGCCGGCGTGAGCGCGCCGGCGGCGTTCGTCGCGATCAGCGTCGAAGTCCTCGCGGCGTGGCCCGTGATCATCGTCTCGGCGGGCTGGCTCATCTGGGCGGCCGCTCCCGAGTGGTGGGACGTGGCCGGGCCGCGTCTCGCGGCGGGTGCGGCGCGCGCCTGGCCATGGCTCGCTCTCGTGGCCCTCGCGAGCGCGGCGGCGTGGCGCACCGCCGGGCATCTTCGAACCGGACTCGTCCGCCTGCTGCGGCGGCCGGTGCGACGCGCGAGGGTCTACTGGCGCCGGATGCCGGTCTGGCCCCTCATCGCGAGCGCGCCGTGCACGCTGGTGGACCTGCTCACCCGCGTCGCCATCCTGCCGGTGCTCGCGTCATCACTGCCGGTGCCTCCGCCGGCCGGCGCGGTCTGGCTCGGCTCCTTTGCCCTCCTCTATGCCCAGCTGGTGCTCCCGACGCCCTCCGGCGCGGGCGCCGTCGAGCTTGGCTTCATGGGTGGCGCGGCCGGCAGCCTGGGCGGCCATGAGACGGCGCTCCTCGTCGCGTGGCGCATCCACACGAACCTGCTGGGCCTGGCGCTCGGCGCGTGGCTCGCGCTGCGCGAGCTGGGGTGGCCGGCGCTCCGCCGGGCGCTCCGCCGCAGCACCGGGCGCTGAGGCCGCGCCGCTCCCGTTTCCCGGCGTGACGGGCTAGAATCTCCTCCATGCCGAATCCCACCCGCATCGAGAAGGATCCCCTGGGCGAGAAGGCCGTACCGGCCGGCGCGCTCTACGGTATCCAGACCCTCCGCGCCGCCGAGAACTTTCCGATCTCCGGCCTGCGCCCGCTCCCGGCCTTCGTCGACGCCGTCGTCTGGATCAAGCGCGCGGCCGCGCTGACTCACAAGCGCACGGGCCGGCTCGAGGGACGGCTGGCCGACGCGATCGTGCAGGCGGCCGACGAGGTGCTCGCCGGCCGCCATCGCGACCAGTTCATCGTGGACGTGTACCAGGCCGGCGCGGGGACGAGCCACAACATGAACGTGAACGAGGTGCTCGCCAACCGGGCCAACGAGCTGCTCGGCGCGGCGCGAGGCGTGTACTCGCCGGTGCACCCGAACGATCACGTCAACATGGCGCAGAGCACCAACGACGTGATCCCCACCGCGATGCGCCTCGCCACCCTCGCCACGCTTCCGGCGCTGCTCGACGCCATGGATCGGCTCGCGGCGGCGCTCCTCGACCGGGGCCGCGCCTTCGACGGCATCATCAAGAGCGGCCGCACCCACCTCCAGGACGCCACGCCCATTCGCCTGGGCCAGGAGTTCGCGGCCTACGGACACACGGTGGCGCGCCACCGGCAGAAGCTGGCGGAGAGCGCCGAGTGGCTTCGCGAGATGAACATCGGCGGCACCGCCGTGGGGACGGGAATCAACGCGGAGCCGGAATACCCGGGCCTCATGGTCGAAGCGCTGGCCGAAGTGAGCGGCCTCGACCTCCGGGAGGCCGACGACCGCATCCAGCTCATGCAGTCCATGGGCGACATCGCGAGCTTCAGCGGCGCCTTCCGCGCATTCGTCCTCGACCTCAACAAGATCGCGAACGACATCCGCCTGCTGGCGTCCGGCCCGCGTACCGGCCTCGCCGAGATCGTGCTGCCAGCGGTGCAGCCGGGCTCGAGCATCATGCCGGGGAAGGTGAACCCGTCCATCGCGGAGATGGTGAACCAGGTCTGCTTCCAGGCGATCGGCCTGGACACCACGGTGGCGATGGCGGCGGAGGCGGGCCAGCTCGAGCTCAACGTCATGATGCCGGTCATCACGCACAACATCGTCTTCGGCCTCATCATCGTCGCAAGCGCGGTGCGGGTGTTCGCCGAGAAGTGCATTGAGGGCATCGAAGCGGATGCGGCGCAGTGCGCGCACTGGCTCGAGCGAAGCCCGGCCCTCGTCACCGCGCTGGCCCCGAAGATCGGCTACGCCGAGGCCGCGCGGCTCGCCAAGGAGGCGCTGGCGACGGGCCTCACGGTGAAGGAGCTCGTGATGAAGAAGAAGCTCCTCGAGGGGAAGGAGTTGGAGGAGGTGCTCGACCTCCGGGCGATGACCGAGCTCGGTGTCCCCGGCGGGAAGGGGATTCCCGCCGGCGGCTGATCAGGCGGCCGCCGTCGCCGGCGGCGGCGCGGAGGCGGGAGCCGGGAGCTCGACCACCCGGAAGGGCGGCCGCGCGGGCCACGCCCGCTGGAGCAGCGCCATCGACACGTTGTACACCGGGATGCCGTCCCGGGTCCTCCCTTCCGGCGCGCCATGGTGCGCGTGTCCGTGGAAGACCATGTCCACGGGATACCGCGAGAGCGGCTCCTCCAGCCGGCCCGACCCCAGGTAGGGATAGATCTCCAGCGGCTCCCCCTCGACGGTCGCGCTGATCGGCGCGTAGTGCAGGAGCGCGACCTTGCTGGGCGTCCGCAGCTTGGCGAGCGCCTTCTCGAACTTGAGCGCCTCGGTCAGCGCCTCCTGCACGAACGCCTTGATCGCCGGCTCGCCCCACGGTCCCAGCGCACCCCGGCCGAACCCCCCGGCAAACCCCTTTACGCCCGCGAACCCGATGCCCAGGATCTCGTCGGCATCGCCGTCGAGGATGCGGATGCCGCCCTCGTGGAGCGCCTGCTTGAGCTCGTCGAGGCGGTCGCACTCGTAGTCGTGGTTGCCCAGCACCCCGACCATCGGGATCCTGACCGCCGCCAGCTCGTGCGCGAGCCCGCGGCCCTCCTCCGGATTGCCGGTGTCGGTGAGATCGCCGCAGAGGAGCAGCACGTCGGCGGCCTCCACGATCTGGGCAAACAGCGTGTGGAGCACCCCCATCGGGGTTCGCCCGAAGTGGATATCGCTCACGGCGGCCAGCCGCACGGTGTCCCTGGGTGTCATGCCCGCTCCTCGAAGGGTCCTCCGCAATTGAACCGGCCATGGCCGCACCGGCGGTGACGGCCCGCACAACACGGATCGGGTCACCCGGCTATCGTGAGCTTCCACCAGTGGAGGCCCCATGGCGCTCGCGCCCACGCACGCTCCGGTCGAGACACCGTCCCATGCGTTCTATCGCGATGTGCTCGAGCTGCTCACCCGCTCGGGCGTGCCGTTCTTGATCGGCGGTGCCTTCGCCTTCGTGCACCAGACCGGGATCGACAAGTCCACCAAGGACCTCGACATCTTCGTCCGCGCGGTGGACGTGCAGCGGGTCATCGCTGCCTGCCGGCAGGCCGGGTACGAGGCGGACCTCGTCTTCTCCCACTGGCTCGCCAAGATCTACTCGCCCTCGGGATTCATCGACGTGATCTTCGGCTCCGGCAACGGCGCGGCACCAGTGGACGACGGCTGGTTCGCCCACGGCCGGCCGGCGGAGCTGCTCGGCGTCGCGGTGCAGATCGCGCCGGTGGAGGAGACGCTCTGGTCGAAGGCCTATGTCATGGAGCGCGAGCGGTTCGACGGCGCCGACGTCGCCCACATCCTCCTGGGCCACGCCGAAAGCCTCGACTGGCGGCGCCTCATCGACCGGTTCGGGCCCCACTGGCGGGTCCTTTTCTCTCACCTGGTCCTGTTCGGCTTCATCTATCCGTCGGCGCGCTCGCGTATTCCCGCCTGGGTGCTCGAGGAGCTGGGCGAACGGCTCCGCGCCGAAGCGGCGTCCCCCGATGCTGCCGAGCCCGTCTGCAACGGCACGCTCCTCTCCTGGGCCCAGTACCTGGGCGACGTGCTGGGGGGTGAGTTCCGTGACGGGCGGATCCGCCCGCACGGCCGCATGACGGCGCAGGAAGTGGCGCGCTGGACGGCGGCGGACAAGGGCTGAGCGCGACCGCCCGAGCCTCCGCCGCTTGAAGCGATCCGCGCTCGCGCCCATATTGCCGGCATGCGCGTCACCACCTGGACCGAATACAGCCTCATCATCGTGATCAACCTGGCGCGGCGCGCGAAGGCCGGGGCCGGCCCCGCCGCCGCGCGCGAGCTGGCCGAGGCCGAGCGGCTGCCGGGGGAATACATCGAGCAGATCCTGCTCCGGCTCCGGCGCGCCGGGCTCGTGGAAAGCGTTCGCGGCGCCCGGGGCGGGTACCTGCTGGCACGAAATCCGGCCGCGATCTCGGTGCGGGACGTCATGACCGCCTCCGAGCACCAGACCTTCGAGGTCAACTGCGACCGGCACCAGGTGGATGCCGAGCGCTGCGATCCCGGCAGCTACTGCAGCATCCGGCCGGTGTGGCAGGCGCTGCAGCGGCGGGTGGATGATCTGCTCGCGGGGATCAGCGTCGCGGACCTGATGCACCAGGAACCGCGGGTCCAGGAGCTCGTCACGATCTCCTCCGCGGGCTGAGCGGAGCGGATCTCGAGACCGACCCGACCAGCCGGTCGGGTTTTTGTTTGGGAGGCACGATGGACCAGCGTGCTGAGCGGCCGGAGCTGAGCCACGAGGAGCTGCTGCGCTACTCCCGCCATCTGCTCCTGCCTGAGGTCGGCATGGAAGGGCAGCTGAAGCTGCGGGCGGCGCGGGTCCTGCTCATCGGCGCCGGCGGGCTGGGCTCCCCGGCGGCGCTCTATCTCGCGGCGGCGGGGGTCGGCACCATCGGGCTGGTGGACTTCGACCGCGTGGACCTCACCAACCTCCAGCGCCAGATCCTCCACGATACCGGCGCCGTCGGCCGGCTCAAGCTGGAGTCGGCGGCGGAGCGGATCGGCGGGCTCAACCCCGGGGTGCGGGTCGAGCAGCACCAGCTGCGGCTCGACCGGCACAACGCACTGCGGCTCATCGAGGGATACGACGTCGTGGTGGACGGGTCCGACAACTTTCCCACCCGCTACCTCGTGAACGACGCCTGCGTGATCCTTCGGCGCCCGTACGTGTACGGAAGCATCTTTCGCTTCGAGGGCCAGGCGTCCGTCTTCGCGCTGGTGGATGGTCCCTGCTACCGGTGCCTCTACCCGGAGCCCCCGCCGCCGGGCCTCGTTCCCACCTGCGCGGAAGGGGGAGTGCTCGGCGTGCTGCCCGGAGTGATCGGCAGCATCCAGGCGCTCGAGGCGATCAAGCTGGTCCTCGGCGCGGGCGAAACGCTGGCGGGCCGGCTCCTCCTGTTCGACGCGCTCCGGCTCCGCTTCCGCGAGCTCCGGCTCCGGCGCGACCCGGACTGCCCCGTCTGCGGCGACGCGCCGACGATCCACGAGCTCATTGATTACGACGCCTTCTGCGGGCTGGGCGGAAGCGATGCGATGGACGTGGATGCCGCGGCGCTCCGGCGCGAGCTCGGGGGAGGGAGGGAGCTGACCCTGCTCGACGTCCGCGAGCCGCACGAATGGGCCGTCCGCCGGATCGACGGGGCCACACTCGTCCCGCTGGGCGACCTGCCGGCGCGGCTGGGCGAGCTCGATCCGCGCCGGCCGATCGTCGCCTACTGCCAGCGCGGCAGCCGGTCGCGCCGCGCTGCCGAGGTGCTGCGTGCGGCGGGGTTCGCCGACGTCCGGAGCCTGACTGGGGGGATCGAGCGCTGGGAGGAGTAGTGCCGAAGGCGGGACTCGAACCCGCACGGGCTTGCGCCCACTGCGCCCTGAACGCAGCGCGTCTACCAGTTCCACCACTTCGGCGAGCCGGCAATTCTATCAGAGGCGGGCCGCCGGCGTCAAGCGGAACGTTGATTCCGCCATGGTCGTGACCTATCATCCCTGCCTGGAATGCCGCCGTGCCCCAGAACTCGCCCCCAGCCGCTGAGCGGAAGATCTCCGTCGCCCGGAACCCCCGGGCCACGCACGACTACCACGTCCTCGAGACGTGGGAGACGGGGATCGTGCTCACCGGCACCGAGGTGAAGTCGCTCCGGAACGGCAAGGCGTCCATCAAGGAGGCCTACGCGCGTCTCCGGAATGGCGAGGTCTTCCTCGAAGGGATGAACATCACACCGTATGAGCAGGGCAACCGCTACAACCACGATCCCGTGCGGACCCGCAAGCTGCTGCTGCACCGCAAGGAGATTGAACGGATGATCGGCGCGGTGGAACAGCAGGGCCTGACGCTGGTGCCGCTGGAGCTCTACTTCCGCAATGGCCGCGCGAAGGTGGCCCTCGCCCTCGGCCGCGGCAAGAAACAGCACGACAAGCGCGAGGACCTCAAGCGCCGCATTGCCGACCGCGAGGCGGCGCGCGCCGTGGCGGCCCGGAGGCGCGGATGATCGCCCTCATCGCGGCCGCCGCCATCGCGCTCGGCCGGGCCCCGACGGCCATCAGCGTCGCCACCGCGCGGGGAGAGACGACCATCGAGGTCCGGACCGGGCCGGCCGGCGCGCCGCTCCTTCCCGCGTCGGCCCTGGTCGGCGCCCTCGGCGGCACGGTTCGCGTGTCGGGCTCGTGGGCCGAGGTGGACATCGCGCGGCAGCCGTTCCGCTTCCTGCTCGGCGGCCCGTTCTACCGCTACAACAACCGGCTCCAGCCGCTGGCCGCACCCGCGGCGATCCTCGACGACACCGTCTACCTGCCCCTCCAGTTCGCGACCGAGGTGCTGCCCCGCCTCTTCGCGGACCGCTACCGCTACGATCCGGCGGCTGCGCGACTGAGCGAAGCCGGCGCTCCGCCGCCGCCCCCGCCCGCGGAACGCGTCACCGTGGTGGCGGATCGCCGGGACGACCGGCCGCGCCTCCCCTCCGGCATTCTTCCCGGGCACATGGTCACGATCGACCCCGGGCACGGCGGAGTGGACCCGGGAAATCCGGGCCTCTTCTTCCCGCGCGGCGTCCGCGAGAAGGATGTGACGTTGCAGGTCGGGCTCCTGGTGCGCGAGGAGCTGCAGCGCCGCGGCGTCGCCGTGCGCATGACCCGCACGACCGATACGCTGATCGCCCTTGGCGATCGGGGCGGATACTGCAGCGAGGGCTGCGATCTCTTCCTCAGCATCCACATCAACTCGCTGCCGAAGCGGCCGGGCTACACCGCCGCCCGCGGCTTCGAGACGTATTTCCTGGCCGAAGCCAAGACCGAGGACGCCCGCCGGGTCGCGCGGATGGAGAACGACGCGGTTCGATTCGAGACCGAGACGGTCGCCGCACACCCCGCCGGCGGACTCGATTTCATCCTCAAGGACCTCCAGCTCAACGAACACCTGCGGGAGTCGGCGCTGCTCGCGGCGCGCGTGCAGGACAACCTGGACCGGGTGCACACCGGGACCAATCGCGGCGTGAAGCAGGCCGGGTTCATGGTGCTCACCACGGCGCGCCGCCCCGCGATCCTGGCCGAGCTGGGGTACAGCACCAACCCGGAGGACGGCCGCTTCCTCACGAGCGCCGCGGGCCAGCGCCGCCTCGCGGTCGCGCTGGCCGACGCGGTCGTGGCGTACCTGCACGAGTACGAGCGGCGGACCGGATCACCCGACTCGACGGGGGCGCGGTGAGGCGCGCGCTCGGCCTCTGCGCCGCGCTCGTGTGCACGGGCTGCGTGTACTACAATGGCGTGTACAACGCGAAGCGGCTCTCGCGCGAAGCGGAACGCGCCGAGCGCGAAGGCCGCACCATCGACGCGCAGGGGCTCTGGGCGCAGGTCGTGGTCAAGGCCGACTCGGTCATCGCCCGGCACCCGGCGAGCGGGTCCATCCCACAGGTCGAGCTGCTGCGGGCCCGCGCCATGGCGCGAGGCGATCACTGTCCCGAGGCCGCGCCGGCACTCCAGCGGGCGCTCCCCGCCGTCACCGACTCCGCCGCCGTCGAGGCCGGCACCTTCGAGCTCGCCCGATGCCTGGCGCAGCTGGGCAACGCGGCCGCGGCGGCGGACGTGTATGCGCGAGTGATCGGGGCCCGGGACCCGGCGGTGCGCGCGGAGGTCCAGTACCAGTACGTGCACGCGCTGCGCCTCGCCGGCCGGTTCGACGCGGCGCTGGCCGCCGCGGAGGGCCTGGCCGACCCGCGCCTTCCCTACGAGCGCATGGTCGCGCTCGGCGGCACCGGCAAGCTGGCCGACGCGCTGGTCTTCGCCGACAGCGCGATCGCCCGCGGCGATACGACGGCGCCCTGGGACTCGCTCCTCAGCGCGGCCGGTCGCCGGGATCCCGGGGCCGTCTCGCCCCTGGTGGACCGGCTCGTCGCCATGCCGCAGGCCACGCCGGCGATGAAGGGGCGGTGGCTCCTGGGCGACGGGCGCCAGCTGCTCGCGATCGATACGGCCCGCGCCGATGCGCGGCTCGCGGCGGCCGCCGTCGCCGGCGGCCCATCCGAGTTCGCCGGCCGGGCGCGACTGGCGCGGGCCCGCGTCGCCCTGGCCCGTGCGACGAGCTCCGCCGCGCTCGGCCTGGTGGTGGATACGCTGGAGGCACTCCGCACCGTGGCGGGCGCGAGAGACGAGGCGCCCGGACTGGCCGACGCCGTCACCCGCGTCCGTGCCGCCACCGACTCGGCGGCGGCCGGAGCTCCGCGAGCCGATCTCGCTCTCTTCCTTGCCGCGGAAACGGCGCGAGACGTGCTCGAGAGCCCGGAGCTGGCCCGGCTGCTGTTCCGGCGCGTCCTCGCCGAGCGCGGTGACTCGCCCTACGCGCCGAAGGCCCTCCTCGCGCTGCACCAACTCGATCCATCCGCCGTGCCGGCCTTCGACTCGCTGCTCACTGCGCGCTACGCCGGCAGCCCCTACGTCGCCGCGCTGCGCGGAGAGGCGTTGCCCGCGTTCCGGACGCTGGAGGATTCGCTCGGCGCCTTCGCCGCGAGCTTCGGCGTGACGCCCGCCAGCGCCCCGCGGCCCGGGGTGGGGGGCCGGGGCCAGCCGCAGTCCCCGGGGACGCGCCGACCGGTCGAACCGCAATAGTGGCGGCCAGTCTCGCGCGGACGGTGTTCGGCGCGGAGTTCCGGAACCCGGTCCTCCTCGCGGCCGGGACCGCCGGGTTCGGGCGCGAGCTCGAAGGCGTGGTGAACCTCGACCGGCTGGGCGGGCTGGTGAGCAAGGCCGTATCGCTCGAGCCGCGGTCAGGAAACCCGCCGCCCAGAGTGGCGGAGTTCGCCGGGGGCATGCTCAACTCCGTGGGCCTTGCCAACCCCGGGCTCGCCCACGTGCGGGAGCACGAGCTTCCCTGGCTGAGCCGCCGGCTCGGCACCACCCGCCTGATCGTCAACGTCGTCGGCTTCGCGCTCGACGAGTACGCACGCGTGATCGAGGGCCTCGACGGCTTCGACATCATCACGGCCTTCGAGCTCAACCTGTCCTGCCCCAACACGAGCGCCGGCGGCAGCGAATTCGGGGCAGACGCGGAGTCGGTCACCGCGGTCATCCACTCGTGCCGCGCCGTCACCCGGCGTGCGCTCGTCGCCAAGCTCTCTCCCGCGCTCGCCGACGTGGCCGGAACCGCCGAGGTGGCCGCGCGCGCGGGCGCCGACGGCATCAGCGTGGTGAACACGATGCCCGGCATCGTTCGGGGGGACGGGGGCCGCGGCGCGCCGCGGCTCGGGCAGGGGAGCGGTGGCGTGAGCGGCCCCGGGCTCCTGCCCGTCGGCGTGCTCGCCACCGCCCGGGTGGTGGAGCGGACCGGCCTTCCGGTGATCGGCGTCGGCGGCGTGCGATCGGCGGCGGACGTGCGGCAATATCTCGCGGCCGGCGCGTCGCTGGTGGCCATCGGCACGGCCGCCCTCGCCGATCCGCGGCTCCCGGAGCGGGTCATCGCCGACCTGGAGGCAGGACGTGGCTGAGATCGTGGTCGCACTGGACCACCCCACCGGGGACGAGGCGCTGGCGCTGGTCGACCGCCTGCCCCGGGCGCGGTGGGTCAAGGTGGGGTCGGTGCTCTTCACCCGCGAGGGCCCCGCGCTGGTGGAAACATTGCGCGTGAGGGGGCTCGAGGTCTTCCTCGACCTCAAGTGGCACGACATCCCGAACACGGTGGCCGGCGCCGTCCGCTCGGCCGCTGCCCTGGGGGCGGCGATGGCGACGCTGCACACGCTGGGGGGACGCGAGATGATGGCGGCGGCCCGGGAGGCCGCCGGATCGCTCCGGCTGGTCGGCGTGACGGTGCTGACGTCGCATGACGCCGCGTCGTTCGGCCAGGCGGTGGGACGGGACGCTGTCGAGATCGGCACGGAGGCGCTGCGCCTGGCGGACGAGGCAATGGCCGCGGGGCTCGCGGGGCTGGTCTGCTCACCGGCCGAGGTCGGGGCGCTCCGCGGCCGGCTGGGGAAGGGGGCGCTCCTCGTCGTGCCGGGGATCCGGGCGGCCGGCGCCCCGGCCGACGACCAGCGGCGGACGGCGTCCGCGGGGGAGGCCGCGGCGGCGGGCGCGACGCACCTCGTGGTCGGCCGGCCGATCACCGGGGCGGCCGACCCGGGGGCGGTGCTGGATCGGCTCGTGGCGGAAGCGGGGGCCGGGGGTCGCTAGCGGCCTCCCGACGCGCCAAGCGGGTTCCCTTGCGTCACTTCCGGGCGCGGTCTATATTGGCATGCTAGCCCTTAATCTGGCCCGGGAGACAACGCGTGAAGGTCCGTTCGAGTGTGAAGCCGATCTGTGAGCACTGCAAGGTGGTCAAGCGCCAGGGTGTCACGCGGATCATCTGCAAGCGCAACCCCAAGCACAAGCAGCGGCAGGGCTGATCATGGCACGTATCGCAGGGGTGGACCTTCCGCGCGAGAAGCGCGTCGAAGTGGCGCTCACGTACATCTACGGCATCGGCCGTCCCACCAGCGCCCGCATCCTCAGTGAAACCGGCGTCAGCGTCGACACCCGGGTCCGCGATCTGTCGGACGCCGAGGTGGCACGGCTGCGCCAGATCATCGAGCGGTCGGTGAAGGTGGAAGGTGCGCTGCGCACCGAAGTCGCCATGAACATCAAGCGCCTGATGGACATCGGCAGCTACCGCGGGATTCGCCACCGCCGGGGCCTGCCGGTTCGCGGGCAGCGTACCCACACGAACGCGCGCACCAAGAAGGGGCCGCGCCGCGCCATCGCGGGGAAGAAGAAAGTGACCAAGAAGTAAATGACCAGTCCGACGACACCAGCCGCCGCGGCGCCGAAGCCCGCCGGCAAGCGCACCAAGAAGGTGGTCGAGTCCGAGGGGATCGCGCACATCAGCGCGACCTTCAACAACGTGCTCATCACCATCACCGACCTGCGCGGCAACGTGCTCGCGTGGGGCACCGCGGGCAAGGCGGGCTTCAAGGGATCCAAGAAGTCCACGCCGTTCGCCGCCACCGTGGCCGCGGAGAACTGCGGGCGCGAGGCGATGAACCTGGGGCTCCGCCGGGTGCACGTCCGGGTGCAGGGCCCCGGCAGCGGCCGGGAGTCGGCCATCCAGGCGCTGGCGTCGGTCGGGCTCCGCGTCGTGTCCATCCGGGACGTCACGCCGATTCCCCACAACGGGTGCCGTCCCCCCAAGAAGCGGCGGGTCTGAGCCATGTCACGCTATACCGGTCCCAGCTGCCGCCAGTGCCGCCGCGAGTCCACCAAGCTCTTCCTCAAGGGCACCAAGTGCCTGACCGAGAAGTGCCCGGTGGAGCGCCGCCCCTATCCCGCCGGCCAGCACGGCCAGAGCGGGGGCGGCCGTCCGCGGAAGACGTCCGAGTACGCCAAGCAGCTGCGTGAGAAGCAGAAGGTGAAGCGGATGTACGGCCTCACCGAACGCCAGTTCCGCAACACCTTCGAGACCGCTTCGCTCGAGCCGGGCGTCAAGGGCACCAACCTGCTGGTGGCGCTCGAGACCCGTCTCGACAACATCGTCTATCGCATGGGCTTCGCGCCCAGCCGCAAGGCCGGCCGCCAGCTCATTCGCCACGGCCATGTCGAAGTCAACGGCCGCCGGGTGGACGTCCCGTCGTTCCACGTCGTGCCGGGCCATGAGGTCCGCGTCGCCGAAGGCAGCCGCGAGATGGTCTCGGTCAAGGCCGCGCAGGAGCAGGCCTCCCGCGGCGCGCCCGTCGCGTGGCTCAACGTCGATGCCGACAAGGTCGCCGGCCGTCTGGTCGAGCGTCCTACCCGCGAGGCGATCCCCGTCAACGCCCAGGAGCAGCTCATCGTCGAGCTGTACTCGAAGTGACCATGAGCATTGATCTCACCGGCCTCGTCCGCCCGCACCTCGTCGAGGTGCTGAAGCGCGACGACAATCCGAACGTCGCCGAATTCCGCCTCCAGCCGCTCGAGCGCGGCTTCGGCTACACGCTGGGCAACTCGCTCCGGCGTCTCCTCCTGTCGTCGCTCCGCGGCACCGCCGTCTGGGGCTTCCGGCTCGACGGCGTGGTGCACGAGCACCAGACGGTGCAGGGCGTCCTCGAGGACGTCCACCAGATCGTGCAGCGGCTCAAGGCGCTCACGCTGGTGCTCGATCCCGAGGTGGACGACGCCGTGCTGCACATCAAGCGCGACGGTGCCGGACCGGTCTACGCCCGCGACATCCAGGAGCATGGCTCGGTGCGGGTGATCAACCCCGACCACCTGCTCTTCACGCTGCAGGACGACCGCGACGTGAGCATGGAGCTCTACGTCAACAAGGGCCGCGGCTACGTCGAGGCCGAGCTGCACCCGGCCGATCGCTCGCTGCCCATCGACCTCGTGCGCATCGACGCGATCTACAACCCGGTCCGGCGCGCCAACTTCACCGTCGCCGAGACCCGCGTCGGCCAGCGCACCGACTACGACCGGCTGACCGTCTCGGTCGAGACCAACGGCACCATCAGCCCGGAAGACGCCATCGCCTACGCGGCGGCGCTCGCCCAGACGCACTTCCAGCACTTCGTGGATTTCGGCCGGGTGCCGACCTTCCGCGACCAGACCGACAGCGCCGACGCCGGCGGCGGCAACCTCCGCGCCCGGCTCGGCCGCCTGATCGACGACGTGCAGCCGCCCCTCACGGTGCGCTCCCTCAACTCGCTCAAGAACTCCAACATCCGGACCCTCAAGGATCTGGTGGAGTTCAGCGCCGAGGACCTGCTCAAGGTCAAGAACGTGGGCGAGAAGGCGCTGCAGGAGATCGCCGAGCTGCTCAAGCGTGAGGACCTGAACTTCGGGATGGCGTTCGAGGAGGCCGACGGCGATCTCCGGATCGTGCGCCCCGGCCAGCCGCCCGCCGTGCCGGTCGTGATGAACGGAGAGACCGCGTAATGCGCCACCGCGCCAAGGGCCGCCAGCTGTCCCGCACCTCGACCCACCGGCGGGCCATGCTCAACAACATGGCCACGAGCCTCTTTGCCCACGGGCGGGTCGTCACCACCGAGGCCAAGGCGAAGGAGCTGCGCCCCTTCGCGGAGAAGCTGATCACGCTGGCGCGCCGGGGCACGCTCCACTCCCGGCGGCTCGC
>JAICVB010000025.1 GCA_025935545.1 Gemmatimonadales bacterium | reverse complement strand
CCCCGCGCCCGCAAGCGACACGTTGCCAACAGGTTAGCCTCGCTCTCTGCGGGTCCTTCCACTGGCGAGGAAATTGCTGGCCACCACTCCGTTCGCTTCACGTCGCCAGTGCCTCCGGGAGACATCCATGGTCCGATCCACGTTCAGGCTGCCGTCCGCGCCGGGGCTCTGCCTCGCGCTCGCCACCTCGCTCGTGCTGCCGGCGGCGCTGGGCGCCCAGGCGGCCAGGCCCGAGACGGTCACGGTGAAGGCGGGAGACACCCTCTGGGGTCTGGCCCGCCAGTACCTTGGTGACCCGTTCCTCTGGCCCGACATCTACCGGCTCAACACGCGCGTCGTGGAAGATCCTCACTGGATCTACCCCGGCGAGGTCCTGCGGCTGGCGTCGTCCGATGCCGTCACCGCCGTGCCGACGATCGACACGCCGCCGGCGCAGCCGGACACGGTCGTGGCGGTCGCGACGCCCTCGGCCAGGCCGGCCGCGCGTCCCGACACCGACGCGACCGACATGAGCCCCCTGTTCTCCCAGGGGCGGCGCAACGAGGTGATGCGCGAAACGCTCCGGGCCTACGTCGACCAGCCATACCGTCCCCTCCGCCGGAGCGAGTTCTACTCGTCCGGTTTCCTCACCGAAGGACACGACCTGCCCTTCGGCCGGCTGACCGGCCGCGTGACCCCGGAGCAGATCGCCGTGCTGAGCGACCGCTCCAGCGGCCTCCTCTACACCGAGATGACGGTGGCCCCGCCGTCGCGCGCGACGTACCAGGTGGGCGATTCGCTCCTCATCGTGACGCTCGGCGCCGACGTGGAGGACCACGGTCGCGTCGTGATCCCGACCGGCCTTGCCCGCGTGACCGACGTGCGGGATGGGCAGTACGTGGTCTCGATCGTCTCGGTCTATGGCCCCATCCGGAACGGCCAGCTGATCCTGCCGGCCGAGCACTTCGCCGACGCCGGCTCCGCCCGCGCGGTCGCGATTGCCGACGGGGTCGAGGCCCGGGTGCTCGGCGGCCAGATCGACCGTCCGCTCAAGAAGCCGCAGGATGTGGTCTTCATCGACAAGGGCCGGAAGGACGGCATCGCGCCGGGCGACATCTTCGAGGTGCGGCGCACCGAGATGCCCTCGGGTGCGAAGGCGGTGAACGAGGTCGTCGCGACGCTGCAGGTCATCCGGGTGAACGAGTCCACCGCGACCACCCGGATCATCTCGCTGACGTCTCCCAACCTGAAGGCCGGCACCATGGAGGCGCGCCAGATCGCCCGCCTGCCCTCCTGACGCTCGCGGTTTCACGCTGCACCGGCGCCCCGGCCTTCGGCCGGGGCGTCGTGCATTCGGGACCCCCTCTTCTATATTGCGTCGGGCGCGCCCGGCGGGCGGCCAGGAGACACCTCACTCACGGATGGTGCGATGCAGAGACGGCGCGGATGAGCGGGCGGGTACTGGTGGCGGGGGGAGCGGGCTTCATCGGCTCTCATATCGCCGAGGCGTATCTCGAGGCCGGATGGGACGTGGTCGCGCTGGACGACCTCTCCCGCGGCAAGGCGACCAATCTCCCCCGCGGCGTGGAGCTCATCCGGGCCGACGTGCGATCGCCGGAGGCGCGGCGCGCGGTGGCCGGCGGGCGGTTCGACGTGCTGAACCAGCAGGCGGCCCAGATCGACGTCCGCCATTCGGTGGACGACCCCGGCTTCGACGCGCAGGTCAACATCCTCGGGCTGATCAACATGCTGGAGGGAGCGGCGGAGGGCGGGGTTCGCCGCGTCGTCTTCGCCAGCAGCGGCGGCGTGCTCTACGGCGAGGCCGAGACGATCCCGACGCCCGAGACCGCGCCCAACATGCCGGTCTCTCCCTACGGGGTGAGCAAGCTCGCCGGGGAGCACTACCTCCGCGCGCTCGGCGACCTGCGCGGCATGGAGGGTGTCGCCATGCGCTACGCCAACGTGTTCGGGCCGCGGCAGGATCCCAAGTCCGAGGCGGGCGTGGTGTCCATCTTCGTGTCGCGGCTGCTCGCCGGCGAGCCGCTCACCGTCTTCGGCGACGGCACGCAGACCCGCGACTACGTCTTCGTGAAGGATGTCGCCCGCGCGAACCTGCTCGCGAGCACGGTGGCGCTGCCGCCGGTCACGTCGCACGAGTCCCGCGCGTTCAACGTCGCCACGTCGAGCGAGATGAGCGTCCTGGAGCTGGCCGCCGCCGTGGGACGCGTGATGGGCCGCCCGCCGGAGCTCCGCTTCGCCGAGCCGCGCGCCGGCGAGCTCTCCCGCAGCTCCCTCGACACGTCGAAGGCGCGGCGCCTGCTCGGGTGGTCACCCACGTGGTCGTTCGACCAGGGGCTGGAGCAGCTGGTGGAGTGGTTTCGGGGAGGGTGCCCATGATGCTCCAGGTCGGTGGCGCGATCCCCACCTCGGCGTGGGAGCTGGTCCTGACTTCGAGCACCGAGACCAAGGTGGTGCTCGTCGTCATCGGCGTGTTCTCGGTCGTCTCGTGGTTCATCATCGCGCTCAAGTGGTGGCAGTTCCGCCGCCTCAACCGCCAGGCCAACCGGTTCTTCGAGCGCATGGAGGACAGCACGCGGCTCGACCAGGCGTACCAGGCGGTCATGAAGCAGCCGCCCTCGCCCTACAACCGGCTCTTCCGCGAGGCGATCAACTTCTACAACGAGCTCCGGCCCGGCGTGCTGCAGAACGCCGGCGCGGGCACCCACGAGATGCTCTCGCCCACCCAGCTCGAGGCCTTCAAGATGGTGCTCGGGAAGGAAGTCGCGGCGGAGCGGGACCTGCTGGGCCACTACATCCCCTGGCTCGCCAGCATCGGCTCCGTCGGTCCGCTGCTGGGCCTCCTCGGGACGGTGCTCGGCGTGATGGACGCTTTCATCGGGATCGCGTCGAAGGGCTCCGGCAACATCGGCGCGGTGGCGCCGGGCGTGGCGGAGGCGCTGGTGACCACCGTCGCGGGGCTCGCGGCCGCGATCCCGGCAGTGATCGCCTACAACATCTACGTCAATCGCGTCCGGCTCTTCGCCGGCGAGCTCGAGGGGTTCGCCAACGAGCTGGTCGGCACCATGGCGCGCGAGGGGCTGCTCTAGCATGGCGGGCGGACTGGGCGGCCTCGGCATGGGCGGCGGCGACCTGCCGCTCAACGCGGAGATCAACGTCACCTCGCTGGTGGACGTCGCCTTCGTGCTGCTCATCATCTTCATGATCACCGCGCCCATCATGCAGGGCGGGGTGGACGTCGAGCTGCCGCGGGCCGAGGCCCGCCCGCTCAACGCCAAGGAGGGGATGGTGGTGACGGTGGACCGGAGCGGCCGGATCTTCGTGGACGAAACGCCGGTCACCTACAACGATTTCCGCGTGACCTTCCGCTCCCTGGTGGCGACGCGGAAGCCGACCGGCGTCTACCTGCGGGCCGACAGCCGCGTGCCCTACGGCAACGTGGTCCGCACCCTCGCGGTGATCCGCGCGGCGGGAGTGCAGAACGTCGGCCTCGTGGCGGAGGAAGAGGAGCAGAAGTAATGAAGGTGCGCCCCGCCGACCGCCCCACGCCCGGCAAGACCGCCGGCGTGCTGGGCACGCTCGCGGTGCACGCCGCGGCGGGCTTCTTCCTGTTCTCGCTGGTGAAGGCGCCGCCGCCCTCCCCGCCGGTCTACGCGGTCAACCTGGTGGCGGCACCCGCGCCGGCGCCGAAGCAGCGCCTCGCGCCGGAGGCCACGCCGTCGCCGCCTCCGCCGGAGCCCCCCGCCCCCGCGAAGACCACGCCCACGCCGGCGGTGAAGAAGGTGCCGGTGCCGAAGCGGGAGGAGCGGCCGGTCGAGCCCGTTCCCCATCGCGACCCGACGCCCAAGACCTCCGCGCCGGAAGCTCCCGCGCCCGGAGAGACGCCGAGCACCGGCCGGGACGCCACGACGGTGAAGACGCCCGGGCTCGATTTCCCGTATCCCGAGTATCTCCGGAACGTGGAGAACCAGATCTACCGGCGCTGGGCGCGGCCCACCGGGAACGTCGCGCTCCGCGCCGAGATCAGCTTTCTCATCACGCGCGACGGCACGGTGCGCGCGATCCAGTTCGTGACCCGCTCGGGGAACTTCTCCTACGATCTCGAGGCCCAGGGCGCGATCGAGGCCGCCGCGAACGCCCATGCCTTCGGCCCGCTGCCCGACGGCTGGCAGGCCGACGTGCTGCCGATCAGCTTCTACTTCGAACCAAGGCCACAGTGATGCGACGTCTGCTCTTCACGCTCGCGGTGATCGCCGCCGGCGCCACGCCCCTCGCGGCACAGGATGCGGGGCGCGCCAGCGACGCGATCCGGATCGGGATCACCTACCGGCCGGGCACGCGGCCCGGGCTCGTGGTGGTGCCCGGACCCGGGCTCGACTCGGTCCGCGCGATCGTGACCCGCGACCTCGACTTCAGCGACCGCTTCCAGATGATCGAGGTGGGGCCGGACGCCACGGCGGCGGCGCGGGCGAGCGCGGGGCCAATGAACTACGGTCTCTACCGCACCTTCGGCGCCGACCACGCCGTGGAGATCGTGGCGGCGGGCGCCGGCGTCACCGTGCGGCTCCACGACCTGGGCACGTCCCGCGTCCGGAACCAGCAGACCTACGCCCTTCCGCCGGCCGGTGATCCCGGCTTCCGGCTCGCGGTGCACCGGATGGCGGATGACGTGACCCGCTGGGCCAGCGGCACCGACGGCTACGCCGCGAGCCGCCTCCTCTATCTCGCCGGCGGCCGGATCTACCGGGTGGACAGCGACGGCGCCGACGACGCGGGGGTGACGCCGTCGGGCCAGCCGGTCTTCTCGCCGGCCTGGAGCCCCGACGGCTCCCGCATCGCGTACACGCGGCTCGACCGCTGGTCGATCAGCGTGATGGACCTCGGGAGCCGGTCGGAGTCCACGGTGCCGGGGACCGACAACGGGCAGAACATCACGCCCGCCTTCTCGCCGGACGGGCGCTCGCTCGCGTACGCGCACATGGACGCGAGCGGCACCAACATCTATGCGGCGGACGTGTCGCAGCGCTGCTGCGTGCAACGCTTGACCGTGGGTCGCTTCGCGGACAACTTAAGCCCGACGTATTCACCCGATGGCCGGCGCGTCGCCTTCGTGTCCACGCGCGCGGGTCCGCCGCAGATCTACGTCATGGGCGCCGACGGAACCGACCAGGAGCTGCTCGCGTCGTTCGACTTCGGGAGCACCGGCCCGTCGAACGCGCCCGAGTGGTCGCCCGACGGGGCCAGCGTCGTGTTTCACCGCGAGGTCTCGCGCAGCCCGCAGATCTTCATCCTCGACGTGGCCAGCCAGCGGGTGAAGCAGCTCACCTCGGTTGGCCGCAACGAGGATCCAACCTGGGCGCCCGACGGGCGTCACGTCGCCTTCATCTCCGACCGCACCGGGCGCCGGCAGATCTGGATCGTCGACACCGAGACCGGCCGGGTGCGGCAACTGAACACGGCGGGCGCCGCGCGCCTGCCTTCGTGGTCCCGGCGCTTGCGCGGGGCCGGTCCCAATCCCTGACAGCCGGAGTGTATCTGATGCGCGCTCACGCCCTCGTTGCTCTCGCGGTCGCCGCTTCCCTCGCTGCATGCGGCGGCAAGCCCGAACCCGAGCAGCCGGCACCGGTCGCCACCACCGCCAATGCGGACAGCGCGGCCCGCGCCGCGCGCGCCCGGCAGGACTCGATCGACGCCGAGAACCGCCGCCGGGCCGATGAGGAGGCCCGGCGCCGCGCCGCGGCGGCCTCCGCCGGGCGGTCCTCCCAGGTGATGACCGACCTCAAGGCGATGATCAACTTCGACTACAACGAGGCCGCCATCCGCGGGACGGACCAGGCCAACCTCGACCGCAAGGCCGCCATCATGCAGGCCAATCCCGGTCTCCGCATCCGCATCAGCGGGCACGCCGACGAGCGCGGCTCCGACGAGTACAACCTCGCGCTGGGGAACCGCCGCGCCGCCGCGGCGCAGCGGTACCTCCAGAACAAGGGCATCGATGCGTCGCGCATCGACGTGATCTCCTACGGCGAGGAGCGTCCGCTCGACACCGCCGGCACCGAGGAGGCGTTCGCGCGGAACCGGCGCGACGAGTTCGACGTCACCGCAGGCGGCGACAACCTCGCCGCGCCGCAGTGATCCCGCGGCCGGCGCGGCTCGGCGCCGCGCTCGGGCTGGCCCTCGCCCTGGGCGGGTGCGCCATGAAGAGCGATGTCACGCGGGTCCAGAACGAAGTGACGGCCCTGCGGGAGGTGAGCGCGCGCCAGGACTCGGCGCGCGCCCGCCAGCTGGGCGAGATCATCCGCATGCAGCAGCAGCTGTTCGACTCGCTCGCCACCACGCGCGAGACGATCCGCACCCTCCGGGGCGACGTCGCCAACGACCTCTACGGGGTGCAGCAGCAGCTGGTGCAGCTCCAGGAGCTCACCGGGCAGAGCCAGCGGCGGCTGACCGAGCTGCGCACCCAGCTCGAGGCGAGGGCCGAGCAGCTTGCGGCGACCACGACGCCGCCGGCCGGCAGCCCCGCGCCACGGACCGACACCACGGCGGCCGCTGCCGCGGCACCGGCACCGTCCGGCGGCAACGCCTCCGCCGACCAGATGTACGAGGCGTCGCTGGGGCAGCTCCGGCGGGGCAGCGCCAGCACCGCGCGGCTGGGCTTCCGCGAGCTCCTCAAGAGCTACCCCACCAGCGACAAGGTGCCGGACGCGCTCTACTACATCGGAGAGAGCTTCCGGACGGAGAATGCCGACTCGGCCGCCGCCTACTATGACATGGTCGCGCGGAACTACCCGCAGTCGGCGCGCGCGGCGTCCGCCCTGTACAACCTGGGGCTGCTCAACGAGCGCGCCTCGCGGACGGCGGCCGCCCGCGACGCCTACCAGCGGGTGGTGCAGACCTATCCCAGGTCCGACGAGGCCGCGCTCGCTCGCGATCGCCTGAAGGCGCTCGGGCGCTAAGCCCGGCGCCCCTCCGCCGATGACCGGTCCCGCAGGGGAGATGCCGTTCCTCGATCATCTCGAGGAGCTCCGCATGCGGATCATCTGGTCGCTCCTCGCCCTCGTCGTCGGCATCGGCGTGGGCTTCTGGGTGGTGCAGCACTTCCAGCTCGTCTCCCTCCTCAAGATCCCCATCGCGCCCTACCTCGCCAACGGCGGTCGCCTGACCGTGCTCAGCCCGACCGAGCCGGTCATGATCGTGTTCAAGCTGAGCCTGGTGGTGGGGCTGGTACTGGCGTCGCCGGTGGTGTTCTGGCAGGTGTGGGCGTTCCTGGCGCCGGCGCTCTACGGCCGGGAGAAGCGCGTGCTGGTACCGGCGCTCTTCGCCGGGGCCGGGCTGTTCATCCTGGGCGGCGTGCTGGCCTGGATCTTCGTGGTGCCCAAGACGCTGGCGGTGCTCTTCAGCTTCCAGTCCGAGGCGATCGCGCCGATGATCACCTATGACGCCTACTTCGACTTCATCGTGCAGGTCGTGGTGGCGCTGGGGATCTCGTTCGAGCTGCCGCTCGTGATGATCATCCTGGCCTGGCTCGGGATCGTGACACCGGCGTGGCTCAACCGTTTCCGCCGCTACGCCATCGTGCTCGCCTGCATCGCCGGCGCCTTTCTCTCGCCGGGCACGGATGTGCTGTCGATGCTCATGATGACGCTCCCGCTCCTCGTGCTCTACGAAGTCGGCGTGGCGGGCGCCGTGCTGGTGAGCCGCAGGCGCCGCAAGCAGGTGGCGGCCTCGACGCTGGGGATCGCGGTGCTTCTCCTGCTGGGCGGCCGCGGCGCCCAGGCGCAGAACCCGATCTTCCAGCAGCCCGGCGCGCAGCCGGTGGCTCCGCGGCAGCCGACCGGGCCGATTGACACGGCGCGGGCCCGGCGCGCGGGCATCCCGACCGCGCCGACGCTCACCTTTCCCGAGCCCGATTCGGTGATGCGCGGGCTCCTCGACCGCCCCGGCTACAACGCCACCCACTTCCGGAGCGACTCGGCGTCGCTCTTCGCGACCGACCGGCGGGTCGAGCTGCGCGGCTCGGTGCTCACCGAGCGGCAGGGCGTCACGCTCGAGGCCGGCAGCGTGCGCTACCGCGAGGACGACTGCCAGCTCGAGGCGTCGCTCAAGCCCCGGCTGTTCGACAAGGACCAGGTGCTGCTGGGCGAGGGGATCAGCTACAACACCTGCCGCCACCGCGGCGTCATCCGCGGCGCGTTCACCAACTTCAACGAGCAGGGCACGGTCTGGTTCCTCCGCGGCAACGTCGCGTCGGACTCGAGCTCGACCCGGCTCTACGCGGCCTCGAGCGAGATCACGAGCTGCGACCTGCCGACCCCGCACTATCACTTCGCCGCGCGCGAGGTGAAATGGGTGTCGAACAGCGTCATCGTGGCCCGGCCGGTCGTGCTCTACGTGCGCGACGTGCCGATCCTCTGGCTGCCCTTCATCTTCCAGGACACGCGCCCGGGGCGTCACTCGGGCATCCTCACGCCGCAGTTCGGCCTCAACGACCTGATCCGCACGTCGAGCACGTACAACCGCCAGCTCACCAACCTGGGCTACTACTGGGCCATCAGCGACTACGCCGATGCCACCTTCCGGGTGGACTGGTATTCCGGCCGCTACCTGCAGGCGGGGGTCGGCCTCAACTACCGGATCCTGAACCGCTTCATGAACGGGTCCCTGAGCCTGAGCCGGCAGTGGCAGAACGGCGGCGGCTCCGCCAACGGGGTCCACTGGACCCATCAGCAGGCCTTCAGCCTGAGCACGAGTCTCAATTTCGACGTCAACTACCTGAGCAACTCCACGATCGTCACTCAGAATGCGCTCGACCCGCTGCTCAACACCCAGCAGATCACGAGCTCGCTCAACCTCACCAGGCGCTACGGCTGGGGCTCGATCGCGCTCGGCGGCAACCGGCGGCAGAATCTCTCGGACAACAGCTCCACGACGCAGCTCCCCTCGCTCACGATTTCGCCCAAGCCGCTCGATTTCGGGCGCAACGTGACCTGGTCACCCGGCCTCAGCCTCACCAACGACCTGTCGAAGGGCGTCGCGTCGTCGAAGCTGTTCTTCACCCGTCCCGACGGGCAGCTCGACAGCGTCTCCCAGAGCCTGAGCAGCCGGGTGTCGGCGCTCAACTTCGACACGCCGCTGCGGTTCGGCGCCTTCACCTGGCGGAACAGCCTCCGGGTGATCGACAACGACTCCACCGGCCGCCAGGCCGGCACCTTCCGCGAGCCGGACCTCACCACGGCCGACCCCAACGATTCGGTCACGGTGAGCCGCACGGTGGCCGGTGGCTTCGCGAGCTCGGTGGACTGGGACACGGGCATCAATCTGCCGCTCCTCTTCCGGAGCAGCTGGAAGCTGCAGCCCACGGTCGCGATCCAGAACGCGACGCCGCTCGCGCCCTTCGCCGTGAGGAACCGGAACACGGGGGGGCAGTTCGTCCGGCAGGGGAAGCGGCCGTCGCTCAGCCTGTCGATCTCGCCGACGTTCTATCGGCGCTTCGGCGGCATCGGCCCCTTCGCCGCGATCCGCCACAGCATCTCGCCGCAGCTCCTGTTCAACTACCAGCCGGCCGCGACGATCTCGCCCGAGTTCGCCGCCGCGATCACCCGGCCGGGCGGGGTGATTCCGACGCGCAGCGAGCCGCTGCAGACGCTGTCGCTCCTGCTCACGCAGACGTTCGAGGGGAAGGCCCGGCCGCGCAACGGCGACACGCTGGGCGTGGACGCACGGAAGTACCGCATCCTCAGCATCTCGACCAGCCAGCTGACCTACGACTTCGAGCAGGCCAAGCAGCCGGGCCACACCGGCTGGCGCACGCAGACGCTCACGAACTCCCTGCTGAGCGACCTCCTGCCCGGCTTCAGCGTGAGCCTGACGCACGATCTCTGGCGGGGCGTCGCCGGCACCGATACCGCGTCGTTCTCGCCGTTCCTCTCGCAGGCGAGCGCCAACTTCTCGCTCTCCTCGCGGACCTTCCGCTCGATCGGCTCGTTCTTCGGGCTGCAGGGCCGCCGGGAGCGCGAGCCGGGCGAGCCGGACGACGCGCGGATCCCGTCCTATGGGCCGTCGCAGCTGACGCGGCCGGGGAGCCCGGGGCAGTTCTACAACACCGACCAGATTCCGCTGTCCACCCAGGGCCGCGGCTTCAACGCGATGGTGAACTATTCGCTCACCCGCCAGCGGCCGCGCGACCCCGCGAATCCGCTCCCCACCGAGCGGGGCCAGCAGAGCGTGGGGCTCAGCACCGTCTTCTCGCCGACGGCATTCTGGGCGGTGTCGTGGCAGACGCAGTACAACATCACCGACAAGCGCTTCGAGTCGCACGTGGTGCGCCTCGAGCGGGACCTCCACGAATGGCGCGCGGCGTTCAACTTCGTGCGGAATGCCAACGGCAACGTCGCGTTCTACTTTTCCGTCTTCCTCACCGACCTGCCGCAGCTCAAGTTCGACTACGACCAGACCTCACTCGGACGCTGACCGGATCACGATGACCCCATCGAACCTCGTGCTGGACGGACGATCGCTCGGCATCGCCGACGTGGTGCGCGCGGCGCGGAGCGCGGGCACGCGCCTCGCCGCGGCCCCCGCCGCTCTGGCGGCGCTCCGCGCGTCACGCGATCACGTCGACCGCGCGATCGCGGGTGGCGCCACGGTGTACGGCGTCAACACGGGGTTCGGGAAGCTGGCCAGCGTGCGCATCGCGCCGGACCGGCTCGAGCAGCTCCAGGTCAACCTGATCCGGAGCCACGCGGCCGGCGTCGGGGCGCCGCTCGACCCGTCGGTGGTGCGCGCGGTCATGCTGCTCCGGGCCAATGTGCTGCTGCGGCCGACCAGCGGCGTCCGGCCCGAGCTGGTGGAGGCGCTCATCGCGCTCTTCAACGCCGGCATCGTGCCGCGCGTGCCGGAGCAGGGGAGCGTCGGCGCGAGCGGGGACCTGGCACCGCTCAGCCACATCGCCATGGTCCTCCTCGGCGAAGGCGAGGTCCTGGCGGGCGCGGGCGTCCGGCCCGCCGTCGCGGCCCTCGACGACGCCGGCCTCTCCCCGTATCGCTTCGCGCCCAAGGAGGGCATCTCCTTCATCAACGGCACGCAGGCGCAGACGGCGATGCTGGCCCTCATGGTCCACGACGCCGGCGTGCTCTGGCGCACCGCCCTGGCCGCCGCGGCAATGAGCCTCGAAGGGCTTCGCGGCACGCCGACGCCGCTCGACGAGCGAATCCACGCGGCGAGGCCCCATGCGGGCCAGGTGCGCGCGGCGAGGCTCATGCGGGCGCTGGTGGCCGACAGTGCCATTCGCGAGTCGCACCGGGACGGTGATCCGCGCGTGCAGGACGCCTACAGCCTGCGCTGCACCCCGCAGGTGCTCGGTGCCGTGGCCGACGCGATCGCCTTCGCCGAGGCCACGGCCGAGATCGAGCTCAATGCGAGCACCGACAATCCGCTCGTCTTCGAGAACGGCGACGTCCTCTCCGGCGGGAACTTCCATGGCCAGCCGGTGGCGCAGGCGCTCGACGTGCTCGCCCTGACCCTCACGACGCTGCAGGCGATCGCCGAGCGGCGGGTGGAGCGGCTGGTCAATCCCGATCTTTCGCAGGGGCTTCCGGCCTTCCTCACCGCGGATCCCGGCCTCTCCTCGGGCTACATGATGGTGCAGATCACGGCCGCCGCCCTGGTGGCGGAGTCCCGCTCCCTCGCGATGCCCGCCAGCATCGGGTCCATCCCGACGGACGCCAACCAGGAGGATTTCGTGCCGATGGGCATGGCCGCCGCGTACAAGGCGCGCCGCATTCTCGACAACGCCGTCGGGGTGGTGGCCGCCGAGCTCCTGGCCGGCGCGCAGGCGATCGACCTGCTGCGGCCGCTCGCGCCGGGCCGGGGGGTCGCGGAGCTGCACCGCCGGGTCCGCGCGGCCGGGGTCGAGCTCCTCGGCGCCGACCGTCCGCCCGCTCCCGATCTCGAGCGGCTGAGACTCGCGATCGCCGCGGGGGCCCTCGATCCGGCGGCGTGGATCGCCCTCTGAGCTTGCCTTGCTCGCGTCCGGCGGGGTCCCTATCTTTCCGTAACCCCAAGCGCCATCGCCTCTTTCCCCTTCGCATCGCCGAGCCGAATGAACCTCGAAAAGCTCAAGGACACGGCGCGGAAGTATGAGCAGAAGGAGGACTGGCGGCGGGCGATCGATGTCTACGTCAAGGCCATTCAGGAATTCGAGTCGGGGCGCGAGTCCGCACCCGACCTCTCGCTGTACAACCGGGTCGGCGACCTCCACATCAAGCTGAACGACCCCGCGTCCGCGGTGCGCTCCTACGAGCGCGCGGCGGATCTCTACGCCGATCAGGGCTTCCTCAACAACGCCATCGCCCTCTGCGGCAAGATTCTCCGGGTGAATCCGGGGCGGGTGCAGACCTACCTCAAGCTGGCCCAGCTCCACGCGCGGAAGAACGTCGTCATGGAGGCCAAGCGGAACCTCATCGAGTACATCGAGCGGATGAACGCGCTCAATCAGCTCGATGACGCGTTTCGCTCGGTGAAGAGCTTTGCCGATCAGTTCTCCGCCAACCAGGACATCCGCCTGATGCTCGTCGAGCTGCTCCGCGCCGCGTCGCGGGACGACGAGGCCCGTGAGCAGCTCGAGAAGATGGCGGCGGAGCTGGAGGCCCGCGGGGATCGCGACGGCGCCCGCGCCACGCGCGAACGGCTCAACGCGATCGACATCGAGCTGCCCGACGAAGCGCCGGCACCGGCGCGCGCCAACGACCTGATCTTCCTTGATACCGGCTTCGAGACGCCGGCGGGCCCCGCCCGCGCGGTGCCGCCGGCCCCGGGACTCCAGCGCGCCGATGTGGCGCCGGCGGAGCCGATCGCACCCGCCGAGGGCTTCATCACGACCGCCGCGCCCGAGCTCGACGAGCCGGTCGCGCCGCTCGACCTGATGGATGACCGCCTCGGCAGCTCGATCGATGGCCTCGATGTGGGCGAGGTCGACCAGATCAGCGGGCTCGATTCCGCCATCGCGGAGGAGGCGGCGGCAGCGGCCACCATGCTCGACGGGCTGGTGCTCGATTCCTCCGCCGAGCTCGGCGTGGACGGGCCGCCGCTCGAGCCGGCCGCCGCCGACAGCCTGGAGCTGGAGCACGCCATTCCGGTGGACCTCGCCCTCGACGCCGAGGCGGCGACGCCGCTCGAGCTCGACGCCCGGCCGGAGGATACCGAGCTGGTGCTCGACTACTCCGGCATGGGGGATGAGTCCCTCGGCGGGCCCGGGATCCTGCCGGTGGACCAGTCGTTCGCCGCCGCGGAGCCGGAGGATGCGCTCTGGCACAGCCAGGAGGTCGAGGCGGACGCGGAGGTGGGGCCGACCGCCACGGCGCCCGAGCTCCCGTATATCGAAGGCGGCGCGCCGTCCGACGTGACGCCCGCCGCCGATGAGCTGGAGGAGCCCGCGACGGCCGCGGTGCCGGCGCCCAGCATCGTCGACCTCGAGGAGGCGGTGCTCGACGATCCGGCCAACCCCGCGCGGCACCGCGCGCTCGCCGATGCCCTCCTCACCAACGACGAGACGGAGCGCGCCCGCGAGGAATACGAGCTCGCGCTCGAAGGATACGCGCAGGCGGAGGCGTGGGCGGAGGGGCTCGACGCGGTGGACGCCCTCATCTGGCTCGACCCGGAGAGCATTCGCTTCCAGCAGAAGCGCGTCGAGCTCGCCTTCCGGAGCGGCGACCGTGGCCGCCTGCTCGACGCCTACCTCCAGCTGGGCGACACGCTCGCGCGCGAGGGCGCGGTGGACAAGGCGGTGGCGGTCTACGGCCGCGTCATCGAGCACGAGCCCGACAATGCCCGGGCCGTCGCAGCGATCGCGACGCTCCGCGGCGACGGTCCGGCCGCGCGCTCCGCGGCGCCTCCCGCCGTGCCACGGCAGCCGCAGACGACGGCGCCGGTCGCCGCGCCTTCGCCCGCGCCGCCACCTTCCCGCCCGGCGGCGGCGCCCGCGGAGCCAGGGTTCGTGGACCTGGGCTCGATGATCCTCGACACCGGTCCGCGGCGCAACACCCGGATGCGCGTGGAGGGCGAGCGGCCGACCGGGGACGAGCAGCGCGACTTCGAGGAGACCCTCGCGCAGTTCAAGCGGGGCATCGAGGAGAACATCGAGACCGACGACTATGAGGCGCACTACGATCTCGGCGTCGCCTTCCGCGAGATGGGCCTGCTGGATGAGGCGATTGCGGAGTTCCAGAAGGCGCTCCGCGCGCCGGAGGGGCGGCTCCGCACCTCCGAGGCGCTGGGCCTGACCTTCTTCGACAAGGGGCAGTTCGCCATCGCGGAAACGATCCTCCGCCGGGCGGTGGACGGCCTGGACGCAGGCGACGACGAGAAGATCGGCGCGCTCTACTGGCTGGGCCGCGCCTGCGAGGCCCAGGAGAAGCGGCGCGAGGCGATGGCGAGCTACGAGCGCGCGCTCGCCGTGGACATCCGGTTCATGGACCTGGGCGAGCGCGTGCATCGCCTCGCGGCGGGACCCGCCCAGTGAGCTCGCCGGCCGCCGCACCCAGCCTCGACGACCTCCAGCGGCCGCTCCGCCCGCGCCTCGAGCGGGTGCAGAAGGAGATCCGGCGGATCGTCGAGGCCGACTTCGGGCTCATCACCGAGGTGAACGCGCATCTCCTGCAGATGCAGGGGAAGCTCTTCCGGCCCACTCTCGTCCTGCTCGCCGATGAGGCGAGCGGCGGACCGCATGTCCGCGCCATCACCCTCGGCGCGGTGGTCGAGCTGATTCATCTGGCCACGCTGGTGCACGACGACTCGGTGGACCACTCGGTGCTCCGCCGCGGGATGCCCACCATCAACTCGCTCTTCAGTCACCAGGTGTCGGTGATCATGGGCGACTATCTCTACTCCCGTGCCGTGATCGAGCTGGTCCGCCTCGACGACCTGGAGCCGCTCCGCGTGCTGAGCCGGGTGACCAACGAGATGACGGTGGGCGAGATGCGGCAGCTCATGTCGCACGACCCGCTCGCCTTTACCGAGGAACAGTACGATCTTCTGATCCGGTCCAAGACCGCCTCGCTCATCTCCGGCGCGTGCGAGGTCGGGGCCCTCGGCGGCGAGCCGGCGGTGCGCGCCGCCATCCGCCGCTTCGGCAGCGCGCTCGGCATGGTGTTCCAGATCGTGGACGACCTCCTCGACTATACGGAGGGCGAGGCCATGACGGGCAAGCCTTCGGGGCTGGACCTGCGCGAGCACAAGGTCACGCTGCCCCTGATCGCGGCGCTGCCCCGGATGGGGGAGGCCGGCCGCCGGGAAGTCGCCCAGCTGATGCGGGCCGAGGAGCCGGGGGACGAGCAGATCGCGCGGGTGGTGGGCCTGGTGGAGGACGCGGGGGGCCTGGCCTACGCCCGGGAACGGGCCCACGGCTTCGCCCAGCAGGCCGAGGCCGAGCTCGAGTCGCTGTCCCCTTCGCCCGCCCGGGATGCCCTCCGGGCGAGCGTCACCTACGTTCTGGAGCGCCGGCGCTGATGGCCAGTGGACCGCACCGTCCCGGTTTCTACGCCGGCGTCCTCGTCGCCGGCTTCATCGCCGGCGGGTTCCTCACGTTCTTCCTGCGGCAGTGGCTGCCGGACAGCGCGGCCAAGACCTTCTTCACCAGCTCCTGGACGCCGACGTTCGGGCCTGTCTCCGCCGACCTCCTGGTGCTAAACTTCACTCTCGGGCCGGTCGGGCTGCACGTCTCGCTCCTCAGTCTCATTGGCGTGGTGCTGGCGTACCTGATCGCGCGCTCGCTCTTCTAGGAGGCTTTGTGGGCAACCTCGGCGTGTGGGAGATCCTCCTCATCATGGTGGTGGTCCTGCTCGTCTTCGGCGCCAAGCGGCTGCCGGAGGTGGGAGGATCGATCGGCAAGGGCATCCGCGAGTTCAAGCGCAGCCTGAGCGACACCTCGGACGCCATCATGGGCGACGAGCATCGGACCCAGCTCCCGCCGCGCCAGTTCGACGCGACCGAGCGGCAGACGCCGCCGAGCGGGTCGGGGGAGCCGAAGCGGCTGTCGCAGTAGCATCGCCCCGCGGCCGGATGCGAAACGGGCGCCCCTCGGGGCGCCCGTTGTCGTTGCCCCTCGACCCTCCCTCAGGACGGCGTGAGCGGCGCCTGCTGCTGAGCGGCGTTCTGCTGCTGGTAGATCTTGTCGCGGTTGTCCACCACCTTCGCCTGCGCGCGGAGGGCCGCGAGATACTGGCGGACCCGCTCCTCGCGCAACCCGCGAATGGTGCTCGCCCGGTACGCGTCCAGATCCTTGGCGAACGCGGCGGAGTCCGCCGGGATGTGCTCCAGCGTCTGGATCACGTACAGCCCGTCCTTGGTCTCGATCACGCCGCTCCGCTGCCCTGCATCAAGGCCGAACGATGCCCCCACCAGCTGCGGGATGTCGAGCGGCGGGGACAGCCGGGTGAAGGGCCCGAACTCGCGATGCGCCAGGCTGAGCGCCTTCGCCGCCTGCTCGGGCGTGCTGCCCTCGCCCACCCGCTTGAGGTAGTCCTCGGCCACGCGCCGCGCGAGCGCCCGCTTCTTCTGGTCGCGGACCACGAACTCGACGGCCGGCCGGATGCGCTCGATCGGCGGCACCCCCTCCGCATCCACGCTGTCGAGCCGGAACAGGTACGCCGCGTCCGGCGCCTCGATCACCTGGCTCAGCTGGCCCGGCCGCGCCTGGAAGGCCCACACCCCGGCATCGGGGACCACGGTCTGTCCCACGAGCGCCCGGCTCCCCTTGGGAACCGGCGCGGTGCGGCCGATCGGCAGGCGCAGCGCCCGGGCGGCGCTGTCGAGCGCGCTCGCGTCGGAGGCGTTCGAGCTGATCCGGTCGAGGGTATCGGTCTCGGCGTCGATGCTGTCGCGGTGCGCACCGGTGAGCTCGATGGGGACCAGGATGTGCCGGCCCTTCGCCTTGTCGCCGGTCCGGCTCGTGATCTCGAGGAGGTGGTAGCCGAACTGCGTGAGCACCGGCTGGGAGAGGGTCTTGAGCGGGATCGAGAATGCGACCGAATCGAAGGCCGGCGCGAACTGGCCCCTGGTCCATTCGCCGAGATCGCCTCCCTTGCTTCCTGACACCGTGTCGGAGCTCTCGCGCTTGGCCACCTCGTCGAACGGCTCGCCGCCCACGATGGCCTCGCGGATCTTGCGGACCCGCTCCAGTGCGGCGGCCGTGTCCGTCGCGGACGGGGTACGATCGAGCCGCACGAAGCTCAGGTACGCCGTGGCCGGACGCTTGAACTCGGCCTCGTGCGCGCGGTAGTAGGCGTTCACTTCCTCGGGCGTGATCGACACGGCGCTGTCGGGAATCACGTTCCGCGGCACGATGGCCGTGAGCCCGATCTTCACCTGCTCGTGCTCGTCCCGGTACCGCTCCCAGAGCGCCGCATCCGACAGCACGACGTCGGCGGTGACGATCCGGAGCAGCTTGTTGCGGAGCAGGATGTCCCGGTACTGCGCGCCGATCGCGTCGACGTAGGGCGTCGCGGCGCTCGAGGTGAGCCACCGCTGGTACTTGCCCATGTCGAACTTGCCGTCGGTCTGGAACTCCGGGGCCTGCTGCAGCTCGGGCGGCGGGTTGTTCCTGACGGCATCCGCGACCTCGTCGTCGGTCACGGTGAGCCCGTGCTCCTTGTACTGCGCCTCGAGGAGGTTGGTGGCGAGGAACTCGTCCCAGACCTGGTCGCGGATCTGCTGCTGGTCCTCCAGGGTGAGGGCCGCGGGGTTCGCGCGCTGCTGCTGGTCGGTCACCTGGCGGACCCGCGCCTCGTAGGTGCGGGTATCGATCGACGTGCCGTTGATCCGCCCGACCGTCCGGGCGCCCGACGATCCGATGCTGTTTCCGAGGCCGCTCACTTCGCCCAGCAGCCACACGAGCAGGATGACGGCGAAGACGACGGCGATGACCTTCGTGCTGTTGCGGAACGCTTGCATCATAAGCGGACGTCGACACTCCCCTGGGGATGAAGAACGAGAGCCGTAAGCTTAAGCCGGGCAAGGGGCAAGCTCAAGTCCGCGGGGCGGCGCGACGGTTGACAGCGCCGCGCGGGCTCGCTAGTCTGAGTCGAACCGCCGCAACAACTTAGGCCCTGCGTCCGGGCCCGCTTCTCCACCGTCCAGCCAGCGGAATCGGGATGTCGACCAGCGAGATCGCCAAGCTCGAAAGCCTGTGGCGGGAGAATCCCCAGGGCCTCACCTTCGCGCCGCTGGCCGAGGCCTACCGGAAGATGAAGGAGCCGCAGCGCGCGCTCGACGTGCTCGCTGAGGGCCTCGCCCGCCGCCCCGACTACATCCCCGCGAGCATCGTGCTGGGCCGCTGCCACCTCGACCTGGGGGATGACGCCGCGGCCGAGACGGCCTTCAGCCGGGTGCTCGAGCTGGACGGCGAGAACGTCATCGCGCTCAAGGCGCTGGCCGAGATCACCGAGCGCCACCTCCGTTTCGACGAGGCCGAGGGCTGGCTGCGCCAGCTCCTGGCCATCGACCGCAGCAATGACGAGGCACGCGCGCAGCTCACCCGGGTCGAGGACAGCCGCCGCAACGCCATCGGCGTCATCCGCGACGACACCGGCGCCGCCGCCGAGACGATGACCGGGGAGATGCTCACGATGGAGCGCCCGGCCGAGCCCGCGGCACCGGTCGCGCCGGTCGAGGATTCGCACGAGCGGGAGGTGTTCGGTGCCGCGCCGTTCCGGACCGACGAGACGGAGCTCGACGCAATCGATCCCGAGGCGATCGAACCGGACGTGATGGAGCCCGCGGCGATGGAGCCCGACGCCGTCGAGCTCGACAGCCCGGGCGCGGGACACGATTTCGAGCCGGTGGCCGAGGATCCGGTGCACATCGCCTTCGACACCGCGAGTCCGCTCGACGCCGCGACCGAGGATGTCGTTGCCGCGCCCCTCGAGGAAATGGAGCATGGGTACCCGGAGGACGACGACCTGCTGCCGTCCGCGTCGGTCGAGCACGCCGACGAGCTGGAGCTGCAGTCGAGCGGCGCCGGCGAGTTCCAGTCGCCCGATGCGGCAGCCGATCTGATCGGCTCGCCACCCGAGTCGTTCGACGCGCTCGAGGAGATCGACGACTTCCGGGAGCAGCCCACCGTCGAGATGCCGGCGCAGGAGGCGGCGGAGCCCGAGTGGACGCCGATGTCGGCGGATCAGGAGATCACCGCCGACAGCTGGGCGGCCCCGGAGTCCGCCGCTCCGTGGCCCGAGCTGGAAGCCGCGCCGGAGCCACCCGCGGCCGAGGCGCCGCCGGAGGTACTGGAGCCGGCCCCGGCGATGCCCGAGCCCGAGCCGGTGGTCACCGAGTCGATGGCGGAGCTCTACCTGCAGCAGGGACACCCGCACGAGGCGCTCGCCATCTACCGCGAGCTCTACTTGCGCCAGCCCGACGACGATCGGCTGCGTGACCGGGTGGCCGACCTCGAGGCCGCCGCGGCGCCCGCCGAGGCGGCCCGGGAGGCCGCGCCCGATTACTCGGCGGGCCCCGACGGCCGCTCCGTCGCTGCCATGTTCCGTGACCTGCTCGCGGCCCGTCCTGCCGCGGCGCGGGGATGGTCTCCCGTCGCCCGCGAGGAGTCGGCGCCCGACGCCGGTGCGCCCGCGTCGGGCGGCGAGCCGACCCGGCCCGCCGACGACCGTCTGTCGCTCAGCGCCGTCTTCGGCGACGACAGCTCGCCCGTCCCTCCGGCCATGCCGGCCGCGTCCGCGGCGCCGACCGACGGCATGTCCTTCGACGCCTTCTTCGATGCCGCGCCGCAGGCCGCCGAGCCGGCTCCGCGGCGCGCCGCCACCCGCGACGACGACGACCTGGAACAGTTCCACGCCTGGCTGCAGAACCTGAAGCGCTGAATGCGCGTCGCCGTCCTGAGCGGCCCCAACCTGAACCTGCTGGGCATGCGGGAGCCGGAGCTCTACGGCCGGGCCACCCTGGACCAGATCGAGGCCGCGGTGCGCGCCGCCGCCGCGTCGGCCGGCGCCGAGGTCGAGTGGTTCCAGTCCAACCATGAGGGCGCGCTCATCGATGCCGTGCAGGGCCTTGCCGGCCGCGCCGACGGTGCCCTCATCAACGCCGCCGCCCTCTCCCATACGAGCCTGGCCCTCCGCGACGCCGTGCTCGCGGTGCGGGTCCCCTTTGTCGAAGTCCACCTGAGCAACATCTTCGCGCGCGAGCCCGAGCGGCGCCGTTCCCTCCTCGCCGACCTCGCCCTCGGCGTCGTCGCCGGCTTCGGCGCGCGCAGCTACCTGCTCGGCTTCGAGGCGCTCGTCGCGGCGCTCCGTGACGCAGGATAGGCGGCCCGACCGGCAGGCGGCGGCGCGCCGGGCGCTCGAGGCGGAGGGGCTGGACGCGCTCCTCGTCACCCATCTGCCCAACATCCGCTACCTCACGGGATTCACGGGGACGTCCGCGCTGCTCCTGATCACGCCGGAGCGCACCGTCTTCATTTCCGATTTCCGCTATGAGTCCCAGGCGGAGCAGGAGGTGGGCGCCAGCGCTGCGGTCGAGATCGACCGTGCGAGCGTGTGGGACCGGCTGGCGCGCACGGTGGCGGCGGCCGGCGTCGGCACGCTGGGTCTCGAGGCACAGAGCCTCACGCTGCACGACGCCGAGCGCGTGGCGGCGATGCCGCGCATGCGCGTCCAGTCCACCAGCGGCATCATCGAGCGGCTCCGCGTGATCAAGGATCCGGACGAGGTGGACGCGATTCGGCGCGCCGCCGCCCTCGCCGCCGCTGCGCTCGACCAGGTGCTGCCGTCGGTGCGGCCGGGGGAGACGGAGCTCGCCGTCGCGGCCCGGCTCGAGGCGGCGCTCCGCGAGCGCGGCAGTGAATGGCACCCGTTCCAGACCATCGTCGCCTCGGGACCGCGCTCGGCGCTGCCGCACGCCCGGACCAGCACCCGCACGATCGAGCGGGGGGACTGGCTCCTGCTTGACTTCGGCGCCCAGGTGGACGGATACTGCGCCGATCTCACCCGCACCATCGTCGCCGGAGCCCGGGCCGACGCGCGCCAGCGCGCCGTGTACGAGACGGTGCGCGCGGCGCAGCAGCGGGCGCTGTCCGGCGTGCAGGCCGGGATGACGGGCCGCGAGGCCGACGCGCTCGCGCGCGACCTGATCGCCGCGCGCGGCTTCGGTGACGCCTTCGGCCACTCGCTGGGCCACGGGCTTGGCCTGGAGGTGCACGAGGCGCCCCGGCTGGCGGCGACCGCCACCGACCCGCTGCCGGCGCATGCGGTGGTCACGGTCGAGCCGGGCGTCTATCTTCCCGGCTGGGGCGGCGTCCGGCTGGAGGATGATGTTTACCTGAGCCCGGACGGGCCCGTCTGCCTCTCCGACAACCGGACGGACCTGATCGAACTCATGCGGGAGTGACTGTGGCGTCTACGGCGGATTTCCGGAACGGCCTGGTGGTGGACTTCGAGGGCGCGCTCTACCAGATGGTGTACTTCCAGCACGTGAAGCCGGGGAAGGGCGGGGCGTTCGTCCGGACCAAGCTCAAGAACATCCGGACCGGGGCGGTCATCGACCGTACCTTCAACGCGGGCGAGCGGGTGCAGGACGTGCGCCTCGAGCGGCGGAAGATCCAGTTCTCCTACGCCGATGGCCACTTTTATCACTTCATGGACCAGCAGACCTTCGACGACATCATGCTGACCGACGAGATCATCGGCGCCGATCAGCTCAAGTACCTGAAGGAAGGGATGGAGTGCGAGGGGCTGGTGCACAACGACACCGTGATCCTGGTCGAGCTCCCCTTCTTCGTGGAGCTTCGCATCACCCGGACCGACCCCGGCGTCCGGGGTGACACCGCCACCGGCGGCACCAAGCCCGCCACGCTCGAGACCGGCGCCACCGTGCAGGTCCCACTCTTCATCGAGGAGGGCGAGGTGATCCGCGTCGACCGCCGCGAAGACAAGTACCTGACGCGCGTATGAGTGCCGACGCCAGCATGAGCCCCGAGGAAATGCGGCAGCTCGCCGAGCTGCTGCAGAGCATGCCCGGGATCAAGTCGGTGGACATGAAGGACGTGAAGCGACTCGCGGAGCTGCTGCGCGAATCACCCGAGATCGGGTCGATCGAGATCAAGGGCTGGTTCGGGACCGGCGTCGTCATCACGCGGACCGGGTCACCGTCGGGGATGACCGCGGTGCCGATGATGCACCACCACGCGCCGCCGCCGCCCCCGCCGCCGCCCGCGCCCTCCGCGGCAGCGCCCCGCGCCGACGGCGCGCCGCCGGCCGGCAACCTGAAGGACATCAAGTCGCCCATGGTGGGGACGTTCTACAAGTCGCCCGAGCCGGGGGCCGACGCCTACGTGAAGCTGGGGAGCCGGGTCGCGCCGGGGCAGACGGTGTGCATCATCGAGGCCATGAAGATCATGAACGAGATCGAGGCCGAGATCGCCGGCGTGATCCGCGAGGTGCTGGTGGAGGATGCACAGCCCGTCGAGTTCGGACAGACCCTCT
>JAICVB010000150.1 GCA_025935545.1 Gemmatimonadales bacterium | reverse complement strand
CGAACCACGTCCGCCCGGGCCAGCCGGCCGCGGTGCACCGTCACCTGTGACCCACGCATCATGACACCATCGAGCGCGCGGGTGATGCCAAGGGCCTGGCACAGCCTGCCGGGGCCCGAGCAGAGCTGGTGGTCCGAGAGCCCGCCACGGCGCTCGCGCATGACGTCGAGCCCATCGACCGGCTCGAGGGCACGAATCAGCACGGCGGCAGCCTCCCCCTCGCGAGCGCACACCAGGTTCGCGCACCAGTGCATGCCGTAGGAGAGGTACACGTACCACGACGCGGGGGGCCCGAAGATGGCGGCGTTCCGCTCGTTCCGCCGGCCGAGGTAGCCGTGCGCGGCCGGGTCGTCGTAGCCAAGGTAGGCCTCGGTCTCGACGATCCGCCCCGCGGTGAGCACGCCGCCCTCCCGCGAGATCATCAGCGCGCCGATCAGCTCCCGCGCGACCGCATCGGCGGGCCGGGCAAAAAAGCGAACGGGCAGCGTCGCTGCCCGTCGCGGCCCGCTCACTCCGGCTTCTTCGCCGCCTTGGCCCGGGAGGGTCGCTTGGCGGCCTTGGGGCCCTCGGCGGTCTTCGCCGTCTTGGCGGATTTCGCGCGCGGCCGGCGCGGCCGTTCCTTCGCCGTCACCTCGGCCTCGGGAGGCGCCGCGGCTTCCTGCGACGCGGCCGCCGCCTGTGCCTCGCTCCGCACGACGCCGATCAGCGGAATCTCCCGCGTATGCGCCGGACCGCGCGACCCGCGCCGGAAGCGGACGCCCATTCGCGGCCCCGCGTCGCGCGCTTCCGGTGCGGACGCCGCGGGGGCCTTCGCCGGCGAGGGCGCGGCCCCGGTGCCGGCTGCCGCCTCCGCCTGAGACTCGGTGCTCGCCGGCTCGGCATGCGTGCGCTCGGTGTGCCCGCGTTCGGCGGCCGCGCGTTCGCCGGCCGGCGCGCGCGGCGACTGTGCCGCCCTCGCGTCCGGCCGCCGGCGCCCTGTCACCTCGAAGTCGTCATCGCCCACCTGCCGCACGTCGGCGACCTCGGCGTCGTTCGCCTGGCGCAGCAGCCGGCCGAAGCGGCTTTCCTCGAGCAGCGGATCCTCGCGCCCGTGCATCGCGACCATCCGGAGCCGGAGCGGCCCCTGCGCCACCGGACCCCGGAACTCGGAGAGGGCGTCGGACATGAGCTGAAAGGCCCGCGCGAGCGAGAGCCCTGCCGGCTTCGCCGGAGCCGCTTCCGCCGCGGCCCCGTTCGCGGCCGCCGCCGCGGGCCGCTCGGCGGTCTCGCCTCTGCGGCCGCCCCGGCCCCGCCCACGTCCGCGACGCGCGCCCTCCTGGCCCTCGCGTCCCTCCGCGCCGTCCCGGCCGCTCCGGCGTTCGCCCATCCGGCCATCGCGCGGCGCCGCCGCGGCCGGCGCCGACCCCGCGGGGGCGACCTCGAACTGCCCGTTGTCCAGCTTCGTGACCTGCAGCTTCCCCTTCTGTCCCGCCTCCATCACGAACTTGCTGAACCGGCTGAAGCCCGCGTTCTTCTCGTCGAAGTTGCGGTCGATCTGCTGCATCACCTGCTTGAGCCGGTCGGACCGCATGACATCGCCGTTCCGCGCCATCTGCGCGACCGCTTCCTGCGCCAGCTCCCATGGATCGCGGGTGGACGTGCCCGGCTCGGCTTCGCGCGTGAGGCCGGCGAGGTCGTTGTAGGAGAAGTACTCGTCGCAGTTCTGGATCAGCAGGTCGCTCGCCGACTCGCGGATGCCGACGCCGATCACGTACTTGCCGTACTCCTTCAGCTTGATCACCATCGTCGAGAAGTCGCTGTCGCCCGACATGATGATGAAGGTGCCGATCTCCGGCCGCGTGAAGACGAGCTCGATCGCGTCGATGGCGAGCCGGATGTCGGTCGCGTTCTTCTTCACCGACCCGAACGCCGGCGCGAAGATGAGGTCGATCGACGACGCCGAGAGCGGCGCGATGTACTGCGGGTACCGCCGCCAGTCGGCGTACGCCCGCTGCACCGCCACCTTCCCCTTGATGATGTCGCTGTTGAGGAGGGTACGCAGCTCCTTCGTGAGATCCGACTGGATGCCGAGCGTGACGTTGTCGAAGTCGATCAGGAGGGCGGCGTTCGGGGCATGGAGCGCGAGCTCGGCCGTGCGGCCGGGACGCAGGTGCGGGTAGGTCACGTTGTGGGTTCCGGCCCGGACCGCGCGCCGGTCGGCGGGCCGCCCTGCCGGACCCGGTCGGCGGGCTGGGCGCCGCCACCGCGCGCGCAGTCGAAAGGCCTGCTCATGAATTGGGGCGCGGCGAGCCTGGAGGCCCGCTCGCGACTGGGCCGCCCATGGGCGGCCGGCGTCATCGCTGCGTCCCGCCCCGGGACCGTCATCGGCCGGGTCGCCGAAGGGCCTTCTGCTGCAGGGCCGGACGTCAGCGCGGTAAAGGTAGACTGGTCGGGAAGATACGGGTAGGGCGACGGCTGCCCGTCAGGGAGCGGTGGGCCACTGCGCCGGCGGCAGGCGGAGCACAAAGTGGAAGCAGGTCCCCACCCCGGCCTCGGTCTCGACCTCGAGGCGCGAGCCCATTGCCTCCACCAGCTTGCGGCAGATGGAAAGCCCGAGCCCCGAGCCGGAGAAGGCGTATTCTCCCTGCTTCTGCCGGCGGCGGAAGGGCTCGAAGAGCGTCGCCATGGACTGCGGCGGGATTCCCCGTCCCGTGTCACGCACCGAGAACTCGGTCTCGGCAGGACTCACCTCGCGCGCCGTGACCTCGACGTACCCCTCGTTGGTGAACTTGAGGGCGTTGGTGGTGAGGTTGAGCAGCACGCGGCTCAGCGCGACCGGATGCCCCACGCGGAAGTCGGTCGGCGGCGAGACGATCCGAACCTCGAGCGCCTTCTCCTCCGCGATCGGCTGCACGATGTCGCGCACCGACTCGAGGATGTCCGCCACCGAGAATGGAATGGGATCGAGGTCTACCAGCCGGTCGCCGCCACGCGCCAGCTCGATCACGTCGCTCGCCATCGAGCTGAGGCCAAAGGCCGCGCTGTAGATGAGGCCGAGCTGGCGCTCCTGGATCGGCGTCACCGGCCCGCTGCGGCCCCGCTGGAGCGTCTCGGCCAGGAAGAGGATCGAGGTGAGCGGGGAGCGGAGGTCGTGCGCGACCTCGACGACGAGCTCGAGGCCGTCGGGCCCCGAGAGCCGGTCGGCCAGGTGGCGCGCCCAGTCGGACTCGAGCTGCGCGGCAACCCGCTCGATGGCCCCGAGCACCATGATGAGGTCCGGCGGGTTGGGGGCCGGCGCCGGCGGCGACACGCGCAGGATGAACTCGGTGCGGACCAGCGCCACGAGGCGGCGCGAGAGCACCGTTCGCGGCAGGTCGTCCATGCAGCCTTCGCCGCCCGAGGCGATGTCGCGGACCGCCGTCGCGATGCACGCGAGGTGCGAGATCGCCTCGTCGGGCGACGCCGCGTCCTCCATCACCTTCCGCCAGTCGCCCTGCACCGCCTCCACCGCCGCGCGCAGCGTGTCCCACAGCCCGGGCGCGATCGCGGGCGCCGCGGGACCGTCAGGATCCCACGCGCTCGCGGGGGCGACGGCGCGCCGGCGCTCGCCCGGCGGCGAGGTCGTGCTGGTCCGGATCTCCGGCGTCACGCGTCCTCGGCGCCGTCGTTTCGCTGGAACTCGTGCTTGTCCATCAGCCGGTACAGCGTGGTGCGATCGATGCTCGCGAGCCGCGCCGCCTTCGACATGTTCCCGCCGGCGCGTCCCACCAGCCGGGTGAGGTACTCCTTCTCGAACTGGGCGATGACCCGGTCCTTGGCCGGATGGTACGCCTCCTCCATCACGCCCGCGGGCGCCGCCGCATCCGGCGACCACTCGCCCGTGTCCTCGTAGATCGGGATGTCGTTGGGCTGGATCAGCTGGTCGGGCTCCGCCATCACGGCCACGTGCTCGATCACGTTCTGCAGCTCGCGCACGTTGCCGCGCCAGACCCGGGAGCGGAGAAAGGCCACGCTCGCCTCGCTCAGCTTGGGCACGCGCTCGCCCATCTGGCGGTGGCGGTGCCAGTAGTGGGTCAGGAAGTGATTCGCCAGGAGCGGGATGTCCTCGGGGCGCTTCCGGAGCGGCGGCAGCTTGATCGGCACCACCCGGAGGCGGTAGAAGAGGTCGCCGCGCAGAACGCCCTGGTCCACCGCTTCCTGCGGGTCCCGATTAGTGGCCGAGATGAACCGGACGTCCACCACGGCGTCCTGGGTCTCGCTGCCGACGCGGCGGACCACCCCGTCCTGGATCACCCGGAGGAGCTTGGCCTGGAGCGGCAGGGTCATCTCCGTCAGCTCGTCGAGGAAGAGCGTGCCGCCGTTCGCGGTCTCGAGGAGGCCCGGCTTGTCGCGGTCGGCGCCGGTGAAGGCGCCCTTCCGGTGCCCGAACATCTCGCTCTCGAGGAGCGGCTCCGGCAGCGCCGCGCAGTTGATCGGTACCAGGACGCGACCCGCCCGACGGCTGTTCTGGTGAATGAACTGCGCGATTACTTCCTTGCCGGTCCCGCTCTCGCCACTGATGAAGACGGACGCATCGGTCGCCGCCACCTTGCGCGCCAGCTCCACGGCCTTCCGGAAGAGGGGCGAGATGCCGATCAGCGCGATCTTGTCGCTGTGGCCGTGCTGCTTCATGAGCTGCAGGCGGAGGTCCTGCGCTTCGCGGCCCACCATCACCGCGTGCGAGGCCCGCCCGATCAGCACCTGCAGGTGTGTGGCCGAGAACGGCTTCGGCAGATAGTCCCAGGCGCCGGCCCGGAGCGCCTCGATGCTGCTCGTGACACTTGGGTTCCCCGTCATGACGACCACGATCGTGTCGCGGTAGGCCTCGAGGGCGTTCCGGAGGATGTCGAGCCCGGAGATCTGCGACATGTACAGATCGACCAGGATGATGTCGAACTTCCGCCGCTTGACCGTCTCCAGCGCCTCCTCACCGCGCCCT
>JAICVB010000058.1 GCA_025935545.1 Gemmatimonadales bacterium | reverse complement strand
GGGGCGAGACCAATCCGGTCAAGCGTGCCAGCTGCTGCAGCCGCGAGTGCGTTGACGCATTGGTACAGCTGCCCGTTCGAAAATGCGACACCGGCGGGCGGAAAACGTCGCAGGGAGCCTCAGCGGGCGGGGAATACGACCTTTCCGCCCATCACCCTGGCCATGAAGCCGGGGTGACGAGTCCGGTGCCGTTGCTCAAGAACGGGGAGGGTGGGTCCGGGGGCGAGCCGGAACGGCATGACGGATCTCAGCGGAGTTTGGTGAGGCGGCGCAGCGACTCGAGGCGCTCGAGCGCGCTGCCGCCGCTGGCGGCGGGAGCCACCGCGAAGAGATCGCGGATGTCGAGGAGGATCTCCAGCATGAGCTGGTCGCGCATGTAGGCGTTCTCGAGGTCGGCCATGCGCGTACCGGCGCCCTCGGCCTTCGCGCGGTCATAGCTCTCGCGGTAGATCGTCTCGAGGTTGGCGAGGATGCGGTCGCGCGGGCGCATGGGCGACGGGGTGCGGGGGATTGGACCGGGACGGGGCCGGCCGTAATGTACGTCCGTCAGCGGCACCGCCACCAGCCGACCGCGGAGTGCGACATGAACGCCATGCAGCGACGGGTAGACGCCTGGATCGGCCAGTTCGAGGAGGGCTACTTCGACCCCCTCACCAACCTCGCGCGGCTCGCGGAGGAGGTGGGCGAGCTGGCGCGCGAGGTCAATCACCGCTTCGGCCGGAAGACCCGCAAGCCCACCGAGCCCGAGGGCGACCTCGCCCTCGAGATGGCCGACATCCTCTTCGTCCTCTGCTGCATGGCCAACCGCGAGGGGATCGACCTCGATCAGGCCTTCGAGCGGATGATGGCGAAGGTGGAGCACCGCGACCGCGACCGCTGGACCCGCATCACTCCCACTCCCTAGGCTCGCTCTCCGTCTCGGCGAGCAGCATGCGGTAGCTCTCGAGCCGCTCGGGCGCGACGGTGCCCGCCGCCGCGGCATCGCGGATGGCGCAGCCGGGCTCGCTCACGTGGCGGCAGTCGCCGTAGCGGCAGTGGCCGATGAGCGGCCGCATCTCGGGGAAGCAGGACGCGAGCTCCCTCGGCGCGATCCCCCAGAGCCCCACCTCGCTGAATCCCGGCGTGTCCACCAGGTAGCCGCCGCCGTCGAGCGGCACCATCACGGCGCCCACGGTGGTGTTGGCGCCGCGGCGGATCCGCCGGCTGATCTCGCCGACGCGCAGGCCGAGCCCCGGCTGCACAGCGTTGAGGAGGCTCGACTTCCCGGCGCCGGACGGGCCGGTCACCACGGACGTGCGGCCGGCGAGGGCCGAGCGGAGCGCCTCGATGCCGGCCCCGGTGCGCGCGGCGGTCGGGTAGACGGCGTAGCCGGCGGCGCGGTAGCGCGCGGCCAGGTCGTCGCCCGGATCGAGATCGGTCTTGTTGAGGATGACGGCGGCGGGAATGCCGTTGGCTTCGGCCACGACGAGCAGGCGGTCAATGAGCTGGGGAATCGGGGCGGGATCGCGCGTCGCGGTGACGACGAAAACCTCGTCCACGTTGGCGGCGACCGGCCGCGCCCCGCGCCCCTCGGGCACGCGCCGCTCGAGCAGGGTGCGCCGGGGTCCGACCGCGGTGATCCCGTAGAGGGTGCCGCCCGGCTCGGGCTCCAGCTCGACGAGGTCGCCGACCACGACCTTGGGCGTGTCCCGCTTGGTGCGTCCGCGGAGGATCGCGCGGAGCTCGCCTTCCTCGGTGCGGACGCGGTAGGTGGCGCCGTCGCGCTCGACCACCGTGCCGCGGCGGAGGGTCACCAGTCGCCCGGCGCGGTGGCGATCGCCTCGTCGAGCGCCGCCTTCACGTCGTAGAGCGAGAGCACGAGCACCCGCGCCTCGGCGTCGGCGGCCGAGCGGCCCCAGGCGAGGGGCGGCGTCTCGACGTGCCCCACCGGGCGGTCACCGGCGGGAGCCCAGCGGACGAAGAGGAGGGAGGCGGCGAAGCGGCCGCGCGGGTCGGGCTCGTCGTCCACGTAGACCGCGACCGAGTAGGGCTGGCCGTCGCTGCCGGTAAAGGCGGCGGCCCGCTCGTGCTTCTCCATGTACCCGCCCAGCGTGAACTCGCTCACCGTCCCGACACCGACTCCCGCATGATGTTGCCCATCATGAATGCGATGTTGGCCGGCCGCTCCGCCAGCCGGCGCATGAGATAGGGATACCACTGCGTGCCGAACGGCACGTAGACCCGCATGTTGAAGCCCGCGTCGCGGAGCGCGCCCTGCAGGTCGCGCCGCACGCCGTAGAGCATCTGGAACTCGAAGCGCGCGGGGGCGATGTCGTGCAGCTGGGCGAAGCGCCGGGCCTGCGCGATGATCGCCTCGTCGTGCGTGGCGAGTCCCGGGTAGTTCCCCTTGAGCAGGAGCCGCTCCATGAGCAGGACGTAGTTCCGGTCCACGTCGGCCTTCTCGGCAAAGGCGACGGCGGGGGGCTCGAGGTAGGCGCCCTTGCAGAGCCGGACCCGCGCCTTCCGGTCGATCAGCTCGTCGATGTCCGCCTCGGAGCGGCGGAGGGCCGACTGGATCACGACGCCGCAGTCGGCGGCGTGGGTGGGGTAGAGGCGGCGGTAGAAGAAGTCGAGGGTGCGCTGGGTGTAGGCGGAGCTCTCCATGTCGAGCCGGACGAACCCGCCGTGGAGCCGCGCGCGCTCGACGATCTCCAGCATGTTGCGGGCGCAGAGCTCCTCGTCCACGTCGAGCCCCATCTGGGTGAGCTTGACCGAGACGTTGACGTCCGCGGTGCCGGCGGCGAGCCGGTCGAGCATCACGAGGTACTCGTCCTTGGCGGCTACCGCCTCGGAGGCCTGGGTCACGCTCTCGCCCAGGAGGTCGAGCGAGGTGCCGATCCCGTGCGCGCGCAGCTCCTGCGCGGCGGCGACGCCCTGCTCGATCGTTTCGCCGGCCACGAAGCGGGACGCGAAGCTCCGGGCCAGCGGGTTGGAGCGGATGAACTGGAAGACGCGATTCTGTTGCGACAGCCAGAGGAGCCCTTGGCGCAGCATGCGGATCCGGGTCAGGGTGAGCGGCGGCGCGCGCCGGCGCCCCGAAGCTAGCCAGCCCGCGGAGGGGCTACAAGCGCGTGTGAGCCCCCTCACCCCGGCACGGACCGGCGCCGGCTATGATCAACCCCTCGATGACAGCGCGCACGGGCAGCACCACGGCGAAGCGGAGGCGGCGGCGGGCGCCGGCCCTCACGACCGACCCCGCCGAATCGGCGGCCGCGGCGGGGCTCCGGTACGTCACGGACGCCGCGCCGGGGATCCGCCGCATGCGCTCGGGGCGGGGCTTTCGCTACGTCGGCCCGGACGGCGCGCCGGTCCGCGACCGGGCCACCCTGCAGCGGATCCGCTCGCTGGCGATCCCACCCGCCTACACCGAGGTCTGGATCTGCCCCGACGCGCGGGGCCACATCCAGGCCACGGGCCGCGACGCGCGCGGCCGGAAGCAGTACCGCTACCATCCCGAGTGGCGGTCGGTCCGTGACGAGACGAAGTTCGGCCGCATGCTCGCCTTCAGCGAGTGCCTGCCCGCGATCCGCCAGCGTGTGGCGCGCGACATGGCGCGGCCCGGGCTCCCCCGCGAGAAGGTGCTCGCGACGGTGGTGCGGCTCCTCGAGTGCACCCGCATCCGCGTGGGCAACGACGAGTACGCCCGCGCCAACCGGAGCTTCGGCCTCACCACCCTCCGCGACCAGCACGTGGAGATCGACGGCGCGACGCTCTCCTTCCAGTTCCGGGGCAAGAGCGGGAAGACCCACAGCGTGGACGTGAACGACCGCCGGCTGGCCCGCATCGTGGCCCAGTGCCAGGCGATCCCGGGCGCCGAGCTGTTCCAGTACCTCGACGCCGACGGCACGCGGCAGACGATCGGCTCGGGCGACGTGAACGCGTACATCCGGGAGATCTCGGGACAGGATTTCACGGCCAAGGACTTCCGCACCTGGGCGGGAACCATGCTGGCGGCCGAGGCGCTGGCGGCCCTCGAGCCGGGCGAGAGCGAGACCGCGCGGAAGGCGGCGATCGTGCAGGCGGTGGACGGGGTGGCGGCGCAGCTCAACAACACCCGCGCCGTCTGCCGGAAGTACTACGTGCACCCGGCGGTGTTCGACCGCTTCCTGGCGGGCACCCTCGCGGCCGATCTCGACGGCGCCGCCACGCGCGAGGGGCTCGAGCCCCTCGAGGCCGCCGTCGTGTCCCTGCTCGCGAAGGCGGCCTGACCCCTCAGAGCGGAAGCTGCCGCTGGCTCCCGGCGTCGGCGGCGCGGTCGGCGTCGTCGCGCGTGCCCCACGAGACGTGCGCGGCCGGCCGCACCTGGATCCGGAGCGGCTTGAGCCCCGTCTGCTCGTCGAAGTAGGCCACCAGCGATTCGCGCCCCCGGAACTTCTCGGCCTCGACGCCGCGGACCCGGGTGAGGTCGAGGTAGAGGAGCTCGTGCCCGTCGCGGGTCCACCGGAGGGTCATGGTGCCGTACACCGGCTCGATGAGGCACTCGAGCTGGTCGTGGCCATTGCGCGACTCGAAGCTGAGCGCATTGTCGCGCCAGGGGACGTTGGGGTGCAGGAGCGCGGGCTCGACGCCGAAGAGCTCGCGGAGCAGTGCCTCGTCGGGAAACGGATCCATGGCGGTCCTCGCGATGAAGTGGCCTGCCGTCCCTAGTATCCCAGTGCCAGCACCACGCTTTCCGTCGGCAGCATGTCCCGCCACTGCGAGATCAGCTTCCGGTACGCCTTGCCCACCGGCCGGAGGTTGCGGTCGAGGTCGCAGAGGCCGAGCGGGTTGACGCGCTCGTTGTCCTCGCGGAGGGCGGTGTCCCAGTCCACCTGATCGGTGAGACTGTACCAGGTGAAGCCCATCACCGGGATCCCGTCCTGGCGGAGCCGCACCATGTTGGCCCACTCCTTCCACAGCCACGGCACCGCGTCCGGCTCGGCGATGTTGGTCTCGGTGTGCATCACCGGGAGCCGGTAGCGCCGGTAGTACTGCCGCGTGAGCACATAGTAGCCGAAGATCTCGCCCGAGGGATGGGTCGTGCCGTCGGCCCGGACCAGATGCTCGTTGGTGACGTAATAGTCGGTGCCCATGATACAGAGCGCCTTGACCCGGTTCTCCTCGAACCACCGCTGGTCGGCGCGCGTCATGCCGTGCTCGAGCAGGTACTCGTGCACCGGCACCGAGAGCGGATGGCTGTAGGTGAGGTCGAGCGACAGGAACCGCCGCTCGTTCAGGAACTCGCTCTGCCGGATGCAGGCCGGCTCCTCCGGGTGGAAGTACTCCGAGGACTCGCTCTGGATGAAGGTGGGCCGCTGGCACACCTTCACGATCTCCTGCATGGCGCGGACGTTGGCGCGGCACAGGTTCCGGAGCGCGGTCACGAAGCCGCGGTCGCTGGTGAGGCGCTCGTTCCACCACCCGTAGAGCGCGGAGAAGGTGGCGGCGACGAAGATCTCGTTCACCGGGGTGAAGAGCCGCACCCAGGGGTAGCGGTGCGCGAACGCCGCCGCATACTCGGCGAAGTACTCCGGCCAGTCGGGGTTCTGGAAGCCCTCCCCCACCCAGTCGGGGACGCCGAAGTGACAGAGGTCGGCGATGGGCGTGATCCCGACGGCCCGCAGCTCGTTGAAGGTCTCGTCGGCGAAGCTCCAGTCGTAGGTGCCGGGGCCGGTGTGAGTGGAATAGTAGGGCGGCCCGTAGCGGAGGAAGTCCACGCCCAGGGACTTGGCCAGCTGGAAGTCCTCCTTCCAGCAGGCGTAGTGGCGGGTCTTGGCCATCTCATCCACGCGGAAGCGCTCGCCGGACGGGAGGCGGATGACGGGGTAGCTGTTCTCGATCCCGCTCGCGAACATGAAGCCCGGCATGCCGCTCCCTCAGAGGATGTCGAGCCGTCCGCCGTCGACGACCAGGGTGGTCCCGGTGATGAACCGCGCCTCGTCGGCCGCGAGGAAGGCGATCGCGGCCGCGATGTCCTCCGGCCGACCGATGGCGCCTTCGACCTTCTCGGCGCCGCTCTTCACGTTGGGATTCGACCAGAGGAGCGGCGTGTCCACCGCGCCCGGTGCGACGCAGTTGACGCGAACCTTCCGGTCCACGCACTCGCGGCTCAGCGCGCGGGTGAACGCCTCCATCCCGCCCTTCGACGCGGCGTAGGCCGACACGTTCGCGGTGGTCTCGTGCGCATGCACCGAGCTCACGTTCACGATGGCCCCGCCGCGCAGATGCGGCAGCGCGTGCTGGCTGAAGAGGAAGACCGACCGGAGGTTCACGCGGAGCACCCGGTCCCAGTCATCCACCGACAGCGTCACCACCGGATCGAAGGTCATCATCCCCGCGTCGTTGACCACCACGTCGAGCCGCCCGTGCCACCGGGCCGCGCGATCCACCGCCCGGCGCACGTCGTCCGCGTCGCCCACGTCGGTGCGGACGAAGATCGCCTCGCCGCCCGCGGCCGAGATGCGGGCGACGGTTTCCTGCCCGCCCGCCTCGTCGATGTCGGCGACGACGATGCGTCCCCCTTCCGACGCGAGCCGTTCCGCCGCGGCGCGGCCGATCCCCGACCCTCCGCCCGTCACCAGACAGACCTTCCCGCTGAACCGCATGCCGCCTCCCGGTCGCATCTCATATACGGCCCGCCGGCGCCGCGCGCCGGGACTTGGGTCACATCGTGGCGGCCCCCGAGCGGGCCGGGATACCTTCCAGTCATGCCTCCATCACGCCGCGGGACCCTCGTTGCCCTCGCGCTCGTGCTCACCGCCTGCGGCCGCGAGGCGGGCCGTCCGCTGTCCCACCGCGGGTTCGAGCCGGGGATGCCGGACGCCCGATTCCGGGAAACCGCGGGACGGGTCGGCACGCTCCAGTGCGGGCCGTTCCAGGTGGCGGGCGTGGGCGCCACGACGCTCTGCGCCACGTCGAGCGCCGCGACCGGAATCCGCGTCGTCGGCACCCTGGGCGCGCCCGACAGCACCGTCCCCTATGTCGTGGTGCAGGAGCCCGACTCCACGGGCGTCGCCTTTGCCGGGCTGACCCGCGCGTGGGGGGCACCCGACACGCTGGTCGCCACCGGGCGCCGCTGGCGCCGAGGCCGGTGGATCGCCGATGCCGACACGGCGGGCGGGCGCCTCACCATCTGGCTCACCGACACCGCCACCCAGGCGCGCATCGCCGAGCACACGCTGGCGGCGGCGCGGGCCCGGCTCGATACCATGCCGGTGCGGAACGAAGTCGCGGCGGTGCTCGACACCATCCGCCGAATGTCACCGGCGGGCGCCGCCCTGCCGGCGACGCCGGACGAGGTGAGCCCGCCGCCTCGCGTGATTGCATGCCGCCAGGTCGACCCGCCGGCGGACCTCGCCGGCGTGGCGGGCAGTGTGCGCCTCATGTACGTGGTGGACTCGGCCGGGCGCGCGGAGCCCGGGAGCGTGCACATCCTGGAGGCGACGCGCCCCGGCTTCATGGCGCCCGCCGTCGCCACGATCGGGAGCTGCAGCTTCCGGCCGGGCCGGCAGCGGGGACGGGCCGTGAGGGTGCTGGTGCAGCAGCGGGTGGATTTCCGGGGCGAGGCGGGCAGCCCGGGCGGGTGAGCCCGGGGTGACGCAGGTCGCGGCGGCGCGGTGGGCGGCCGGCGAAATTGGGCAACCGTGAGCGAACCGATCCCGACTGCCAGGGAGGACACGTGACACCCGCAAAGACGCCAGCGACCAGGAAGAAGAAGATTGCCCGGGCCGCCGTCGCGGCCGCGGCGGCGGGTGCCGCCGCCGGCGCGGCACTCCTGCTCAAGGACCGCGCGAAGCGGAAGAAGGCGAAGAAGCAGCTCGGCAAGGCCGCCGCGAAGGCGAAGAAGACGACGAAGGACGCCGCCGCCAGGGTCGTGCGGGAAGTGCGCCGGAGCCCGAAGAAGAAGCGGACGGTGGGCGCGCTCGCGGGCGCCGCCGCGGGCATGGCGGCGCGGGCGGCGGGGAAGGCCGCGCTCGTGGCGCTGGCCGACGCGGCGGCACGCCGCACCGAGCGCAAGGAGATGGCCCGCGGCGGCCCGGCGCCCGCATCGCCGCCGACACGTGCCGAGCAGGTCGGACCCGACGGAACGCCGGGGCCGTTCGGCGTCTAGTCGCGGCTGAGCGGGGGCGGCGGGGCGAGCGGTGCCGCCCCGCCGGCCAGCCCCCGGCGGTAGGCCCCGCGCACCAGCTCCTGGAAGTGGTACACCCCCGCCTCGTACTTCACCGAGAACCGTCCCCGGTCATACGCGCGCGAGCCGAGCCCCTGCTGGACGCGCGCGCAGATCCCGGCATCCTCCGCCTGCACCGCGTCGCTGTAGGCCACGTCGTCCTCGATCCGCTGCCGCGCCGCCGGGCTCGTGACGTCGTCGTGGAAGTAGGTGAACACCACCTCGCAGCGCGCCGGGCCCAGCGGCCGGACCAGGTTGGTCTGGAGCCGCCCCGGCAGGATGTTGAGCATGAAGTTGGGGAAGAGGCAGTAGTAGAAGGCGTCGCCGCCGCCGTCCCGGCTGTAGAGGGCATTGTCGCCGGTGAGCGGCGAGTACTGCAGCGAGTACCAGTCGTACACCTCGGTGACGTAGCTCTGGTAGTCGTAGAGCTTCACCAGCTCCGGGTGGACGTACGGGACGTGGTACCCCTCGAGGAAGTTGTCCACGTACACCTTCCAGTTCGCCTCCACCACATAGCGCACCTCGCGGGAGAAGGTGAGACCGTCCAGCCGCATCGGCGCGATCCGCTCGGCGATCCCGGCGACGAAGGTCTCGAGCGGCGGCAGCGCCGGGTCGAGCGTGACGAAGACGAGTCCCTGCCACGTAGCGACGCGGAGCGGCACCAGGCTGTAGTCCTTGCGGTCGAACAGCTCGGTGCGGTCCATCGCGGGCACGCCGCGGAGAGTGCCATCGAGCAGGTAGGTCCACCCGTGGTAGCGGCACTGGAGTGCCCGCGCGCAGCCATGGTCGGTCGCGAGCGGGCCGCCGCGGTGGCGGCAGACGTTGAAGAAGGCGCGGAGCACGCCGTCCTTCCCCCGGACCACGATCACCGGATCGTCCGCCACCGTGGACACGAGGTACTGCCCCTCCGCCGCCACCTGGGCCGCGTGTCCCACCTGCTGCCAGCTTCGCGCGAAGATCAGCTCGCTGTCAATCGCGTGGAAGCGCGGGTCGGTGTACCAGGCGGACGGGATCGTCCCCGCGCGGGCCAGGGGCTCGCTCTCGAGGTCGGCGGGATCGATGGCGGCAAGCTCGGGGGCGGGGCGCATCAGGGTGACTCCGGGCGGGGCGTCCAGACCGACATGTGCGGAAAGCGCGCGAGCGGCTGGAGCTGGAGGACCGCCGCGAGGAATCCCGCGGGATCCATCGGGCGATACGATTCGTCGAAGCCGACCACGGCGCTGTGCCGCTCGGCCAGGGTGCCGGCGAAGTCCCGCAGGGTGGCGGCGTCCGCCGAATCGGGCAGCTCGCGCGATGGGCGACCGGTGAGGAAGTACACCAGCATCGGGTTGTTGGAGAAGAGCTCGTAGTGCCGCCCGTCGGTCTGGAGCCACTCCGCCTCGGCCGACGGCACCCACTTCCGGCCCGAGTAGCCCCAGCCATCCTCCTGGAGTCCCTGGTACTGCTCGACGTTGAGCCGCGCGCCCGCCGCGGCCCAGGCCGTTACCAGCACCACGGCGGCGGCACGCGGGCCGATGCTCCACGCCGGCCAGCGGATCCGGAGCGCCGCGGCGCCGGCGATGGTCGCGAGGAGGAAGAGCGGCGAGAGGAGCCGCTCGTCGAAGGGAATCCCGCCGCCCACGAAGGCGCGCGAGAAGAGCAGCACGACGGCGTAGCAGGCCGCGACCAGCCCCAGCGCATTGAACAGTCGGCGCCGGGCGATCGCGCGGCCGTCGCGCGGCATGCGGCGGAGGGCGCGCCGGACGAGCCAGAGCGCGGCGAGCAGGAAGAGGACCGCGAGCACCGCGCGGACCGCCCCGGCCTTCCCCGGTACGAGCCACTCGGCCACGCTGACGATGCCCTCGCGCAGGGTGGCGCCGAGCCCCCGCTGCAGGTGCGTGACGGGCGGCGACTCCGCGCCCACCGCCCGGAGCCGGACCCACCACCAGGCGTGCCCCGCGAGCACCGGCAGCGCCGCCTCGAGTGCGCGCTCGCCGCGCTCGCGCCAGCGCCCCGAGCGCCCGATGGCCCACAGGACGACGGCGGCACCCACCGCGATTCCCGCGTAGCGCACGAGCTCGGCCGCCGTGGCGGCGAGCCCCGCGAGGAAGGGCCGGTCGGGCCGGCGCACCATGGCGGAGAGCGCGAGCGCCACGGCGAGGAGGAACAGCGGCTCGCTCAGGACCCGGATGTAGTTGTCGAAGATCGCCGGCGTCGCGGCCAGGAGGACCACGGCGATGACATCCGCCGGCGGCCCCGCCGTATGCTGGAGGAGCCGCATCACGATGATGACGAGCCCGAGCGCCGCGAGGGCCTCCACCACGCGCGCCGCCTGCACCGGCGTGAAGCCCAGGCCGATCGTGGCCGCGATGGTGAAGGGAAAGCCGGCGGGGAACTGCGCGAGCGCCGTGGTGCTGTCGCTGTCCCACCAGTCGGCCGCGGGGATCCGGAGCCGTCCGGTGCGGGCAAGCGATTCCCCCGCCCCGACGTACGACATCGCGTCCGGATCGAGCCCCGGCGCCGGTGCGCGGCTCACGAACAGGACGCCGCCGAAGGCGAGGATGCCGGCCAGCCACGCCGCCGCCAGCCGCCAGCGCCTCACAGGCGGGCGGCCTCCACCGCGAGCCCGTCGAGGAGGGCGCGGGTGTGCGATGCACGCGTGCGCGGATTCATGATCGTCACCCGCAGCACCCTGCGGCCGTCGAGCACGGTGGTGGTGATCCAGCCGGCACCGGAGAGGTTGTAGGCCTCGCGGAGCCGGCGGTTGCGATCATCGAGCGCCTCGTCGTCCAGGCCGGGCCCGCGCCAGCGGAAGCAGAGGATGTTCGACTCGGGCTCGTGCATCGCCTCGAAGTCGTCTCGCGTCCCGATCAGTTCCCAGAGGCCGTGCGCCACGTCGCAGAGGTGGTCGTGCGCCGCGGCGAGGCCCTCGAGTCCATACCGCTGCAGCGCGACCCAGAGCTTGAGCACGTCCACCGGGCGCGAGCAGAGAAAGCTGCGGACTCCCTGGTCGAGCACCCGCCCTCCGGCGCCGTGAAAGAGATACGGGGCCCGCTGCAGAAAGGCGCGATCGAGCTCCGCCTCGTCGCGCACGAGGAGCATGCCGGTGCCCAGCGGCATGAGGAGGAGCTTGTGCGGATCCCACGCGATGGAGCGGGCCCGCTCGATCCCCCTGACGCGGTGCCGGTGCCGCGCCGAGACGAGGGCGGACGCGCCGTGCGCGCCGTCCACGTGCAGCCAGGCGTCATGTTCCTCGCAGAGTCGGCCGATGGTGTCGAGATCGTCGAACGATCCGGTGGCGGTCGAGCCCGCGGTGGCGACGACGGCCATGACCGGCACACCCTCCGCGCGCAGCTGCGCCAGCCGCCCGGCGAGCGCGCGGGTGTCCATCCGATGATCGCGCGACGGCACCGCCACCGCGCGCCGCATCCCCAGGCCCAGCTCGGCCACCGCGCGCGTGACGGCGTAGTGGGCGTGCTCGCCGGCGAGCACCACCGGCGCGCCCTCGCCCACGCCCCGCTCCCACGCATCCGGCAGCGCCCGGGCGCGCGCGGCGAGGAGCGCCGTGAAGGTCGCCTCGGTGCCGCCCGAGGTGAACGTGCCGCCGGCCTCGGCGCCGAGCCCGGCGAGGTCGCACATCCAGCGGATCACCTGCCGCTCGACGGCGGTGCCGGCGGGAGACATCTCGCGCACCGCCGCGGAATTGTTCACCGCGGCCTTGAGCGACTCCATCCAGATGGCCGCCGCGAGCGGCGCCGACACCTGGTGGCCCATGTACATCGGGTGGGCGAGGCGGTTGACGCCGGAGAGGAGGTCGCGGTCGATCCGCGCCAGCACCTCCCCGAGTGGACGGCCCTCGAGCGGCACCGGCTCCGCGAACCGTCCGGCGAGGTCCCCGGCGGACGCGGCCGGCGACACCGGCCCGTCGCCGCGCCCGGCCGCCGCGAGGTAGCGGGCGACGAGCGCCGCGACCGCCGCCCCCGCGGCGTCCCCCGCATCCGCCTCGAGCTCGGCGACGAGGGCGGCGAAGGCGGGATCAGTCGGTATGGAACTTCCTCCCGGCCGCCGCCATGGCGAGGAGCACCGGCGCCGGCGTGAAGCGCTCGCCGAAGCTGGTCGCGAGGCCCTCCAGCACCTCGGCCACGCGCCGCGGGCCCAGATCGTCGATCATGCGGAGCGGCCCGCCCCGGAACGGCGGGAAGCCGATCCCGTAGAGCGCGCCGACGTCGCCGTCGCGGGCGGACCGCACCACGTTCTCGCCCGCCGCCATGGCCGCCTCGTTGAGCATCGCGTGGACCAGCCGCTGCTCGACCGTGGCCGGTGACACGCCCGGCCGCGGCCGCACGCCCATCGCGGCATAGGCGCCGGAGTCCACGCCCGACTTCTTCCCGTCGCGGTAGCGGTAGAACCCGCGGCCGCTCTTCCGGCCCAGCCGCCCGGCGGCCACCATCCGCTCGATGACCGGGGAGGGCGTGAGCCGGTCACCATAGGCTGCCTGCATCACGCCGGCCGCCTTCTCGCCCACGTCGAGCCCCACCTCGTCCAGCAGCGCCACGGGGCCGACCGGAAAGCCGAACCGCGTCATGGTGCGGTCGATCACCTCCACCGGCACCCCCTCGCTCAGGAGGAGGCCGGCCTCATTGAGGTACGGCAGGAGGATCCGGTTGACCCAGAACCCGGGGCGGTCCGCCACGACGATGACGGTCTTCCCCATCCGCCGCCCGAAGCGCACCGCGCCCAGGGTCGCGGCGGGCGCCGTGCCCGCGTGGGGGATGACCTCGAGCAGCGGCATCTTCGCCACCGGGGAGAAGAAGTGCATGCCCAGCACGCGCGACGGCTCGCGCGCGCCGGCGGCGATGTCGGCGATGGGGATCGTCGAGGTGTTGGTGGCGTAGATCGCGTCGGGCCGGACCTCCTGCTCCACCTCGGCCAGCACCTGGCGCTTGACGCCGAGCTCCTCGAAGACCGCCTCGATGACGAGGTCCGCGCGGGTGAAGCCGCTGAAGTCGGCGGCGCCGCTGATGAGGGCGACGAGCCGCTGGTGCTCGGGCCGCGTGAGCCGGCGGCGGGTGAGCCGCTCGTCGAGGATGCCGATGGCCGCGCGGATCCCCTTCCCCACGCGCGCGAGCTCGGCGTCCTTGAGCCGCACCTCCACCTGCGCGTTGAGCGCGGCGGTCCCCGCGATCCCCGAGCCCATGAAGCCGGATCCGACCACGCCGAGCCGCCGGACGGCGGGGACGGGGCCGGCCGGCGCCAGCCCAAAGTCGTCCTTCTTGAGCGCGGTCGTGTCGATGAAGATCCGGACCAGCTTCCGCGATACGTCGCCCACGGCGAGCTGGCCGAACCGGCGATGCTCCTCAGTGAGGCCGGCCTCGATCCCCTGCTCCAGCCCGACCCGCACCGCCTCGAGCGCGGCGAGTGGCGCCGGATAGTGCCCGCCGCTCTTCGCGAGCGCCTGCTTCCGCGCCTGGCGGTACACCACCGACCGGCCGACCGGTGTGCGGTCGAGGAGCGCGCCGGCGACGCCGCCTCGCGACGCGCGGAGCGGGACGCCGCGGCCCGCGAGCCGCTCCGCCGCGGCCACCGCCACGGCGCGGAGGATGCTGGGCGGCACCAGCTCGTCCACCATGCCGAGGCGATACGCCTTCGCGGCGCGCTCGCTCCGGCCCGCGAGAATGATGTCGAGCGCCGCGCGCACGCCGATCAGGCGCGGGAGCCGCTGGGTGCCGCCGGCGCCGGGAATGAGCCCGAGCTGCACCTCGGGCAGGCCGATCTGCGTCTTCGGGCTGTCGGTCGCGATGCGGTAGTGGCAGGCCAGCGCCAGCTCGCAGCCGCCGCCCAGGCACGCGCCGTGAATCGCGGCGACCACGGGCTTCCGGAACGCCGCGACGCGATCCATCATCGCCTGCGCGTCGCGGCTCAGCGACTCGGCGTCGGCCTGGGTCCGGAGCCGCGCGAACTGGTCGATGTCGGCCCCGGCGATGAACGAGTCGGGCTTGCCGGAGATGAGCACCACGGCGCGCACCTCGCCGTCGGCGGCGAGCCGGTCGAGCACGAGGCGAAGCTCGTCGGCCAGCCCGGGCGACAGGGTGTTCACCGGCTCGCCCGGCACGTCGAGCGTGACGATGGCGACGCCCCGCTCGGTGGCGGTCGCGAAGGCGCTCACATGCGCTCCAGCACCATCGCGTACCCCATCCCGCCCTGGGCGCAGATGGACACGAGCCCGAACTGCACGTCGCGCCGGCGCATCTCGTTGGCGAGCTGGGTGACCAGGCGCGCCCCCGTGGCGGCGAACGGGTGTCCCAGCGCGATGGAGCCGCCCATCACGTTGGTGCGCTCCCAGTCCACCTCGCCCACCGGGCCGGGAAGCCCGAGCCGCTCGGCCCAGGCGCTCGAGCCCCACGCCTGCACGTTGGAGAGCACCTGCGCGGCGAAGGCCTCGTGGATCTCCACCAGGCCGAGGTCGGACCAGGCGAGCCCGGCGCGCTGGAGCGCCAGCGGCACCGCGGTCGCGGGGCCCATGAGGAGCTGCCAGGACGGATCCACCGCGGTGACCGCATAGCTCCGGAGGAAGGCGAGCGGCTCGTAGCCCAGGGTCCGCGCCCGGTCCTCCGACATCACGAGCACCGCCGCGGCGCCGTCGGTGAGCGGCGACGAGTTGCCGGCGGTGACGCTGCCGTAGCGGCGGTCGAAGACCGGCCGCAGATTGGCCAGCGCCTCGAGCGAGGTGTCGGTGCGGATCGTGTTGTCGCTGG
>JAICVB010000154.1 GCA_025935545.1 Gemmatimonadales bacterium | reverse complement strand
GGTGAACCGGAAGAGCCCGGGAAAAGGGAGGATGATGAGCGCGGGCGAGAAGGGCAGGAGCCCGGGCCACCAGGCGGGCTTCGGCCCGAACCATGCATGCGCCGAATCGCCGAAGAGCACCGGCGAATAGAACGGCGAGAGGTAGGGCCCGAACTCGTAATGCGCGTTCTGGAACGCGGCCCACGTGGCGTACACCACGAAGGCGGAGAGGATCAGGAACACCACGAGCGGCTGCACCCACCACGCGTCGCGGCGCATGGTCTCCCCGAAGCGGCGCCGCGTGAGCGGCACCAGGACCGGTGCGCTCACGGCGTCATGGCCTTCGGCCGCACCGGCTCCATCCGCACGATCCAGAGGCCGTTGTTGTCGTCGTTGACGTAGGCCAGGCCGTCGTGCACCACGACACCCCACGTCATCGCCGTGTTCCGGACGTGGCCGTCCATGTCGGCGGTGTTGACGTGCGCCATCTCCCGCGCCTGCGCCCGGAGGTCGCCGCGCAGCTCGCCCGAGATGTCGAAGGCGCGGAAGCCGGCGTTGTAGGCGCCCATGTAGAGCGTGTCGCCTGCGACCCAGACGTTGTGCACCCCGCCGTACTCGGGCTCATACCACGCCACCGGGCGGGGATGCTCGAGGTCGCTCACATCCAGCACCTGGAGCCGGCCGTAGGCGCGGCCCGCCGAGGCGTCCTTCCCGCCCTTCACCTGCGCGCCGGGGAACACCTCGTCGGCGATGAAGACGTACTTCCCATGGCGCCACGCGGTGTGGGTGCCGCGGATGAAGCCGGGGCCGAGGCTCGCCTCGACGTCGCGGTACAACGCGTTCAGGTCGTACTTGTACTGGGTCACCAGCTGGGGATTGGAGGGACTGCCGCCCTTGACCCCGTTGCCGATGTCCAGGATGACGAGCCCGTCGTTCCAGTAGCTCAGGTACGCGAGCCCGTCCTGCACGTCGATGTCGTGCAGCGTGCGGCCCGCGTCGGGCCGGGCGGTGCGCCACTGCGCCACTTCCTTCGGATGATACGGGTCGTTGATGTCGATCACGTGCATCGCGCCGGTGCCGTCGTTCGTGAGGTACACGTGCGTGCCGTACTTCGCCTGCCGATACACGAAGGCCGAGTGCACGCCCGACGTGACACCCTCGGTGAACTCGGCGATCGGCTTCGGATGCGCCGGATCCTCCAGCGAGGCGATCACGATCCCGTTCTTCCGGTCCGACGCGCCCTCGCGGGTGAAGACGAGGAATTTCCCGTCCGGCGTCGTCATCACGTCGTTCACTCGCCGGGTGTTGGCCACCACCGAGTCGGTGACGGTCGGGTTGGCGGGATCGCTGATGTCCACCGCGTACATCCGGTCGCCGCCGCCGCCGGTGCCGAGGTAGAGGTGCTTCCCGTCGGGATGGACCCAGACTTCCTCGGTGCTGAAGAGGGTGCGCGGCAGCCGGCCGACGATCGTGACCGGATGGCGCACGTCGCGCACGGCGAGCGTCACCGGCGCCTCGGCGGTGCGGGTGCCGAAGTTGGCGGTGACGACGTAGTCGCCCGGGTGATAGCCGACGAAGGCGCCGTCGGCGTCGATCTGCCCGTCACCCGGCGAAATGCTCCACTGCGGCCGAAGGCCCGGGATGGGGCGGCCGCCGGCGTCCCGCGCCGTGGCGCTGAACCGCACCACGTCCCCCTGGCGCGCGCTCACCCGGTCGGGAGTGAGCGACACCGACGCGATCGGCGTCCCGATCACCTGGAGCGCCACCGCTTCGCGCGCCCGGCCCGCCGTGGCCGTGACCGTGGCGCGACCCGGCGCGAGCGCCGTCACCACGCCGTCGCCCGACACCTGCACGACGCCCGGCGCCGAGCTGCGCCAGGCGATCGCGTCCGCGCGGGCGTCGCCGGTGGCCGAGAAGGCGGTGGCGCTGAGGCGGAGCCGCTGGCCGCGCGCCAGGCGGGCCACGTCCGGCGTGACGCTGACCCGCGCCGCGGGCCCGGGGACCATCACCACGTCGAGACGGTCGATCACGGGGCGCGTGCCCGGCACCGACGCCACCACCGTCACCGGAATCGTGCCCGTGGAGCCGGAGCGGACGAAGCCCGCCGAATCCACCCGGCCCTCGAAGCGGGCGCTCCCCGCCGCGAAGAAGCGGAGCGCCGCATTGGCCACCGGCTTCCCGTCGGCGTCGCGCGCCTCGGCGGCGATCTGCGCGCTGTCCCCGGCCTGCAGCGTCATGCGGGGGCCGCTGGCGATCACGATCTTCGCGATCGGCGAGGGCGCGAGCGCGGGCGCGGCCGGCGCGGGCGCGGCGGGTTGCTGCTGGACGAGGGCCAGGACAAGAAGTGGTGCGATGAGCATGTGGGTCGCGGGTGCCGGGTGAGAGTGGGGGAACGTCGGAGTATAGCGCGGCCGGGGTCCCGCGCCAGAGGAGCGGGACCCTCAGCTCCCCGCATCGATCGCCGCGACGCTGATGATCCCCTGCCGCGCATAGATCGGCCGCACGAGCTCGCGGAGCCGCGGCAGCCGGAGGGCGAAGACGAGTCCCCCGACGACGCAGGCGGCGCCGCCCGCCTGGATCGTCGCCGGCGCGCCGATCCGGCTCGCGAGCACGCCCGCGAGCAGGCTCCCCAGCGGTGCCGTTCCCAGAAAGGCCATGGCGTAGAACGCCATCACGCGGCCGCGCAGGTCCTCGTCCACGATCGTCTGCACGATGGTGTTGGTGCCCGCGAGCGCCAGCATGAAGGCGCCGCCGACCACCGTGAGGATCGCGAGCGAGAAGAGGAGCCAGTGCGACGCGCCGAAGACGATGAGCCCCACGCCGAAGGTGGTGACGGCGACCGCGATCGCGCGGCCCAGGCCGATCACCGTCTGGCGCGACGCGAGGTACAGCGCCGACGCGAGAGCGCCGACACCCGTCGCGGCCATGAGGAAGCCGAGGGTGTTGGGGCCGCCGTGAAGGACGCGGGTGGCGATCTCGGGCATGAGCACGGTGTACGGCATGCCCATCACGCTCACGAGGGCGAGCAGGAGGAGCAGGGTCCGGACCGGTACGAAGGTGCTCACGTAGCGGAGGCCGGCGCGCAGGTCCTCGTGCACACGGGCCGCGGGCCGGGTGCGCTGCTCGGGCTCGAGGCGCATCGCGAGGAGGGACATGATGACGGCCACGTAGCTCACGGCGTCGATGATGAAGCACCACCCCTCCCCCACCGCGGCGATGATGATGCCGCCCAGTGACGGGCCGATGATCCGGCTGCCGTTCACCATGGAGGAGTTGAGCGCGATGGCATTGGGCAGGTCGGCGCGGTCGGCGATCATGCTCACCACGAAGGCCTGGCGCGCCGGCGTGTCGAAGGCGTTGATGATGCCCTGCGCCACCTGCAGCACCAGCACTTCGGCCACGGTGATCACGCCGAGCAGGGTGAGCACGCCGAGCGCCGCCGACTGCACGAGTGAGAGGACCTGGGTCACGAGCAGGACCCGCCGCCGGTCCCAGCGGTCCACGAAGACGCCGGCGATCGGCGCGAGGAAGAGCGTCGGGATCTGCCCGCAGAACCCCACGACACCGAGGAGGAATGCCGAGCCGGTGAGCCGGTACACCAGCCAGCTGGTGGCGATGCGGGTGATCCACGTGCCGGCGAGGGAAACGCTCTGGCCGCCGAAGAAGAGGCGGTAGTTGCGATGCCGGAGCGCGCGCAGCAGTCCGGTGCGTGAGGCGGCCATGCGCAATGATAGCGCGGGCCGTCAGCCGGTGTTGAGCTCCCGGAGGACGTCGTCCACGCCGCCCAGGCCGCTGCGGACCCGGAGCAGCTGGAGCCGTACGCGCTCGAGCGTGGCGCCGATCGCTTCCCGGCGTTCGGCGGCGGCGCGCCGGGCCATGGTCACCTCGTCGAGCAGCGCCCGGTGCGCCGCCGCGTCGGCCGTGCCTGCGGCGGGCGCGCCCGCGTCGTTGAGGGCCGCCTCGAGCCGCGCCTCGCGGAGCGTCAGCTGGGACGCTTCCTCCTCCAGCCGGCGGATGGCGCTCTCGACGCCGGCAAGCCGACGCCGGGCCGCCCGCGGCAGGGTCGCGAGCACACCGCGTGCGCTGCCCGTCGGCATCGCGGACGGCATGGCAGCCCGTGCCCGGCCGCCGCCGAGCCCGCGGGCGGCCAGGCGGAAGGCGCGGCGACCGATCGGCCCGCTCCAGACCCAGTCGAGCCGGCGGTTGACCCGTGCGGTTCCGCCACCGGCCACGGCGAAGACCAGCGTCGTCATCCCCAGCATCGCACCGAGCAGCACGAGGGCCATCCCGCCGTAGCCGATGCTGTACATGCCGTCGGG
>JAICVB010000029.1 GCA_025935545.1 Gemmatimonadales bacterium | reverse complement strand
AGGAGGATCGCCGTCACCAGCGTGACGAGGTCACCTTCGCCGACCGAGAAAAGCACCGACCGGAGGAGCCGGCCCGCCGCGAGCGCACCGGCCGTGCCCAGCAACAGCCCCCCGCCGATCGGCAGCAGCGCTCCCCTGAGGCAGAGCCAGACGATCGTCCGCCGGTCCGCGCCGAGCGCGACACGGGTGCCCAGCTCCCGGGTCCTCTGCGCCACGGCCCACGCCAGCATCCCGTACACCCCCATCAGCGAGACAAGGAGCGCGATCGCAGCGAAGCCGCTCATCAGGATCGTCTGCAGCCGGCGGGAGCCAAGCGTACGGTCTACGATCTCGTCGAGCGTGTGCACGTTGTAGAGAGGACGCGTGGGGTCCAGCTCCCGGACGGCCTGCGTCACCGGGCCGAGATACGCGCGGGGGTCGCCCCCCGCCGTGGCGACGACGATACCCATCGTCGGCCACGCATTCTGCGCGTACGGGAGATAGATCGTGGCCTCGGCGGGCTGCTCGGGCGTCAGCGCCCTGACGCTCGGAACCACGCCGACGATCTCGCGCCAGCCCGTGTCGGCGCCGATGGATGCACCGACCCGAACCCGCCCGCCCACCGGGTCCCCGGCCCCCCAGAAGCGGCGAGCGAGCGTCTCGGCAATCAGCACGACAGCGGGATGACCCGGCCCGTCGGTCTCGCCGAGCGGGCGGCCGCGGAGCAGCGCGATGTCCATCGCCTCGAGATACCCCGGCGTGATGCTCACGACGCGGGCCGACGGCGTCTCGGAGCCGCCGGCCACGCCGCCGCGATCCGGCATGAAGTCGCTGATCAGCGCGGCGCCCGCCAGAGGCACCTGACTCGCCATGCCGGCGGCGCGGACGCCCGGGATCGCGCCGATCCGCCGCCGGGCGCGATCGAAGAAGTCGCTCCGTTCGTCCGGTGTCGCGTAGCGCGCGGGGAGCGAAACGGTCATCGTGAGCACGCCGTGCGGCGTGAAGCCGAGCGGCGTCGCCCGGGCCCGGAGAAAGCTCCGGATCAGGAGGCCGCTGCTGACGAGCAGGACGAGGGCGGCCGCCACCTGCGTCACGATGCCGAGCCCACGGAGCCCGATCCCGCGTCCCGAACGGGATGACACGCCGCCCCTGATGACGCCGGCGAGACCGGGCCGCGTCGCATCGCGCGCCGGCACCACGGCGAGCACCAGGCCCGTCATGACCGCGAGCATCAGGACGAAGACGATGACGGCGGGATCGAGATGCAGGTCGCGCCCGCTTGGGAGGATCCCGCCCCACCCGCGGCTGATGATGATGCGCACGGCCGCGGCGGCCAGGGCGAGCCCGAAGGTGGCGGACGCGGCAGCGAGGAGGAACCCCTCGGTGACGAGCTGCCGCACGAGCCGGCGGGTGGTGGCGCCGAGCGCGGCACGGAGCGCCATCTCGCCCCGGCGTGCGGCACTCCGTGCGAGGAGCAGGTTCGCGACGTTGGCGCACGCGAGCGCGAGCAGCACGCAGGTCGCCGTGAAGAGGAGGACGATCGGCGTCCGCGCCGGGCCCGAGACGTCGTCACTAAGCGGTGTCAGCACGGACGTCCACCCGGCATTCGAATCGGGAAACCGCCGGGCCAGATCGGCCGTGATCCCGCCGATGTCGTCCCGCGCGGCCGCGAGCTCCACGCCGGGCCGCAGGCGGCCGATCACGCTGAGCGCTCGATTGCCGCGCTGCTCCGTTTCGTAGGGGGCAAAGGCGAGCGGGACGTACACGTCGGCCGGCGGCATCGCAAATCCGTCGGGCACGATGCCGACGACCTCGTACGCCTCGCCGTTCAGGTCGATCGAGCGGCCGATGAGGCCCGGATCGGTCCCGAAGCGCCGGCGCCACACGCCTTCGGCCAGCATCGCGGACCTGGCCTGTCCCGGCTCGTCCTCCCCCGGCCGGAAGCTCCGGCCGTGCAGTGCGGCGATGCCGAGGAGCGAGAAGAGATTGGCGGAGACCCGCGCGCCGGTGAGCCGCTCGGGCTCGCCGTCGCCGGCCAGCTCGAATCCCCACGGCCGGAAGGCCGCGATCCCCGCCAGCGTCCGGCTCGCTCGCCGCCACTCCGCGAGCGTGGCTGCAGAGGCGCCGGTGCGCGCGGTCGCGTACGCGGGGTCGGCCTCGCGAAGCGCGACCAGCCGGTCGGGCTCGACGTATGGGAGCGGCCGGAGCAGGACACTGTTGACGGCGGAGAAGATCGTGGCGGCGGCGCCGATCGCGAGGCCGAGGATGACGACGGATACCAGCGTGAAGGTGCGGGCACGAAGCAGAACGCGCGTGCCGTAGCGGACATCTCCCCAGCACCCGGCGAGCCGATGGCGGCGCGGCGACCGGGAGCGGGACCGGCGGAGGGCGCGCGCCATCTCGCCGGGGTCGCCGAGCTCCGCGAGGAGGGCGCGGCCGATCTCGGCTTCGTCGGCGCCGGCGGCCCGGAGGCGCCGGCCCCGCTCCTCGAGATCCTGCAGCAGCTCGTCCACCACGTCGGCCTCGTCGGAGGGGTCGAGGCCTGCGGCGGCGACGCGTCGGCGCAGCTCGTCGCCCCAGTTACCCATGCGCCACCCCCGCCACCCGTCCGATGGCCGCCATGAATTCGGCCCAGCTCGCCCGTTGCTCGGCGAGGATGCCGACGCCCTTCCGCGTCAGGCTGTAGTAGCGTCGGCGGCGCAGGCCGGGCTGCTCCACCCAGCGGCCGGTGATCCACTTGCGCTGCTCGAGCCGGTAGAGGAGGGGATACAGCGACGCCGAGTGGAAATGCAGCACGCCGCGGGAGCGGGACTCGATCAGCTGCCCGATCTCGTAGCCGTGCCGCGGCTCGTGTTCGAGCAGCGCCAGGATCAGGAGCTCGGCGCTGCCCTTCTTCATCTCGGCCGTGAGCATAGGGTGCCTCAATAGCTAATGACGCTATATATCGAGGCGACGGCAGGGCTGTCAATGGCTGCGCGTCCGACGGCCTAGAGTCGCAGGGTGGCCTCGTTGTGATTCGCCGAGAGGCGGGGGGTGATCCGGTCTTCCAGCTCCTCCACCGTCAGCTCGAGCGCGTCGCCGTCCCGGCCGGTCAGCGCCCGCACCTGCAGCTTCTGGGCGTCGGTCAGCTGCAGCCGGACGACCCGGTCGCGGGCTGGGGTCTCCATGGACCATCTCCAGAAGGGGTTGGGCGGAGAAGTCCGCCTCCGTAATTATGGCGGCGGCACCGGGCCGCGCCAGACCCCCGGCTACGGCACGGCGGCCGGAGGTCACGCCCCGGTTGACGGCGCGCCCGGCCGCGCGAGATTTCCCCGGTCCCTCCTCCGGGTTGATGAATGCCGCCATCGCGCCGCGAAGTTCTGCTCCAGCTCGCCGCCCTCACCCTGCTCCCGCGCCTCCCCTTCTCTCCTGGTGCCGCCGTGCCCGATGGCAGTCCGCTCGACGGCACCATCGCCGAATACCAGGCCGGCCGCCGCCGGCGCCGCTGGACCGCGGCGCAGGTCACGGCCCAGGCGCTCGAGCGCTGCCGCACCGACGGCGCCCGCTGGCACGCCATCGATCAGCTCAGCGCCACCGCCCTGGCCGATGCGCGCGCGGCCGACGCCCGGCTCCGCGCCGGGCGCCAGCGCGGGCCGCTCGACGGCGTTCCCGTCTTCGCCAAGGCGATCTACGACATGAAGGGCATGCCCACGACCGGCTCCAGTGCCGAGTGGGCGCGGCTCTTTCCGGAGGCGGTGGGACGGGAGTCGCTCGAGGTCACGCGGCTCCGCGCGGCCGGCGCCGTCGTCCTCGGCAAGACCGCCGCCGACGACTTTGCCTACCGCGGGAACGGCACCAGCAGCCACACCGGCCAGGTGCTCAACCCGCACGATCCCGGCGGCACGCGCACCCCGGGCGGCTCGAGCGCGGGCTCCGCCGTCGCCGTCTCCGACGGGATGGCCTTCGCCGCGCTCGGCACCGACGACGGCGGATCCAACCGGATCCCGGCCCAGTTCACCGGCGTGGTGGGGATGAAGCCGACCTTCGGCCTCGTCCCCCGCACCGGCGTCATCCCGACCTGGCCCTATCTCGACACGCACGGCCCGCTCGCGCGCCACGTGGCCGACGCCGCACTCCTGCTCGCCGCGATCGCGGGGCCCGATCCGTCCGATCCGCTGGCGCTCACCTCCACGTTCGACCGGGCACCGTTCGCCGGCTTCCACGACGACGCGCTCGTCGGCGTGACGCTCGGCCTCGTCGAGGCCCACGTCCCCCGCGCCCAGATGACCACGGAAGCCATCGCGGCGTGGGACCGTGCCGTGGCCGACCTCGGCGCCGCCGGCGCCCGGGTCGAGCCGTTCGCGCCGACCGTGACGCTCAGGACCTATCGCGACGCCTTTGCGGAGTCCGCGCGCGCGCGCGGTGACACGGCGCCGAACCCCAAGTCGCTCGCGCCGACCGCCAACGCCCTGCTCCGCTACTTCGAGGGACGGACGAGGAGCGCCGCAGAGGCGCGCGACGCGGTGCGCCGCGGCTATCCCGCGTTCCGGAGCTTCTACGACGTGCTGCCGGCGACTTATGAGGAATGCGTGCCGCTCTTCGACATCCCGATGACCGACGATCCGGCGGGCCGTTCGTTCGCGCGGTCACGGGCCGAAGTCGTCGCCTCGCTCGCGGCGGCGATGCGCGCGGCCGGCGTGGCGGCGATGGTCTATCCCACCATGCCCTTCAACGCCCCCCGCGCCGTGGACGACTGGCCCGACATCCGCACCACCCTGGGCTACGGCAACTGGCTCGGCCTCCCCGAGGTGTCGGTGCCCGCCGGCATGGGCGCCGACGGGATGCCGGCGCTCAACCTCTCGGTCGTCGGACTTCCGGGCGACGACGCGCGGGTGCTGGCGCTCGCGCACGCATACGAACGTCAGTCGCGGCGATTCCAGGCGCCGAAGAGGCCCACCCGATGAGACAGCCGAACGCCCTCCTCACCCTCGCCCTGGCGGCAGCACCGTTCATCGCGCCGCTCGCCGCCCAGACTCCCGCCGCTCCCGGCCTGGACACCGCCGGCATGGACCGCTCCGTGCGCCCGGGCGACGACTTCTTCCGCTACGCCAACGGCACCTGGTTCGCACGCACCGAGATCCCCGCGGATCGCGCCGCCGTCGGCGGGTCGAGCGTCGCCGGCCGCCGCGGCCAGGAGGCGCTGGCCCTGCTGATCGGGGACGCCTCCACCGGCCACCATCCGGCCGGCAGCGATCTCCGGAAGGTGGGTGACTTCTACCGGAGCCTGGTGGACTCCGCCGCGATCGAGCGCGCCGGCCTCGCGCCGATCCGGCCGCTGCTCGATCGCATCGCGGCCATCCGGAGCCGCGCCGACCTCGCGCGCTTCGTGGGCGCGACGCTTCGCGCGGACGTGGACGTGATCAACGACGGCGCGCTCCACACCGACAACCTCTTCGGCCTCTGGGTGGACCAGGACTTCGACCAGCCGACCCGGAACTCCGCCGCCCTGCTCCAGGGCGGGCTCGCGATGCCCGACCGGAGATACTACCTCGACTCGAGCGCGGCCATGACGGCGATCCGCGTGAAGTACCGCGCGCACGTCGCCAGGATGCTGACCCTCGCCGCCGCAGGCGACGCCGAGCGGAAGGCCGATGCGATCCTCGCGCTGGAGACGCGGATCGCGGCGGTGCACTGGAACCGCGAGGACACGTGGGACGTGACGAAGGGAAACGTCCACTGGCGCCGCCTCGACTTCGCGCGAAAGGCACCGGGGCTCGACTGGCCGGCCTTCTTCGCCGCGGCGAAGCTGGCCGACGTTCCGGTCCTCGTCGCCTGGCAGGCGAGCGCCATCACCGGCATCTCCGCGCTCACCGCGAGCCAGCCGCTCGACGACTGGAAGGCACTCCTCGCCTACCACGCGATCGAGCACCACGCGCGCGTGCTGCCGGCGGCATTCGAGCAGGAAGCCTTCGACTTCTTCGGCCGGACACTGAGCGGCGCGCAGGCGCAGGCCCCGCGCACCCGCCGTGCCGTGGACGCCACCAGCGCCGCGCTCGGCTTCGTCGTGGGGCGGATGTACGTCGAGCGCTACTTCCCGGCGAGCGCCAGGCGCGAGGCGGCGGCGATGGTTGCGGGGATCATCCACGCGCTCGACCAGCGGATCGTCCGGCTCGAGTGGATGGCGCCCGCCACCAAGGCCGCCGCGCGCGCCAAGCTCCGCACGCTTCGCGTCAGCGTCGGGTATCCGGATACCTGGCCGAGCTACGCCGGGCTCGCGGTCCGCCCGGGCGACGCGTACGGGAACGCTGACCGCGTGGAGCGCTTCGAGTATGCAGAGAACATCCGGAAGCTGCACCGGCCGGTGGACCGGGCCGAGTGGTCGCTCACGCCGCAGGAAGTGAACGCGGTCAACATGCCGGCGATGAACGCCATGAACTTTCCGGCCGCGATCCTGCAGCCGCCCTTCTTCGACCCGGCGCGGCCGTCGGCCATGAACTACGGCTCGATCGGCGCCGCCATCGGCCACGAGATCAGCCACAGCTTCGATAACCTGGGCGCCGCCTTCGATGCCCGGGGCCGCCTACGGAACTGGTGGACACCGGCCGACCTGGCCCACTTCAACGCGGCGGCCGAGCAGCTGGTGCGGCAGTACGACGGCTACCGGCCCTTCCCCGACCTCGCCGTGAACGGCCGGCTCACCCTCACCGAGAACCTGGCCGACCTCACCGGCCTCGCCGCTGCCTACGACGCGTGGCGGGCATCCCTGGGCGGCAAGCCGGCGCCCGGGTTCGCCGGACTGACGGGCGACCAGCAGCTCTTCGTGAGCTACGCGCAGACCTGGCGCAGCAAGGCGCGCGACGCGCGGCTCCGCCAGCAGATCCTCACCGACGGGCACGCGCCGGGCCAGTACCGGGCGCTCACCGTCCGGAACATCGATGCGTGGTATGACGCCTTCGACGTGAAGCCGGGCGAGGCGCTCTACCTCGCGCCGGGGGACCGGGTGCGGATCTGGTGACGCGGTGACCGCCGCCATCCTGGCGCTCGCCGCGGTCGTCGCGGGCGCGGTGGCGGCGGTGGTGGGGTTCGGGATCGGGGGCCTCCTCACGCCGCTCCTGGCACTGAGCGTCGGGACCCAGCTCGCGGTGGCGGCGATCTCGATCCCGCACGCCGCGGCGACGGCGCTGCGGTTCTGGCGGCTGCGGCGATCGGTGAACCGCCGGGTGCTGGTGAGCTTCGGCGTGACCAGCGCGGCGGGCGGGCTTGCGGGAGCGCTGCTGCACTCGCGCGCGTCGAACCGGGCGCTGGCCGTCGTCTTCGGCCTGATCCTCGTCTTCGTCGCGCTGAGCGAGCTGAGCGGGCTCGCGCGGCGCATGCGGTTCAGCGGACCGGTGGCGTGGATCGCGGGCGCCGTGTCCGGTGCGTTCGGCGGGCTGGTCGGCAACCAGGGCGGGATCCGCTCGGCCGCGCTCCTCGGATTCGACCTGGACCGCCAGGCCTTCGTCGCGACGGCGACCGCGATCGGGCTCGTGGTGGATGCGGCCCGGATGCCGGTCTATCTCGCGGCCGAGGGGCGCGAGCTGCTCCGCATCTGGCCGCTCATCCTCGTGGCCACGGCGGGGACGCTGGCCGGAACGCTCGCCGGTGTGCGGGTCCTGGGCGGGATTCCCGAAACGGTGTTCCGGCGTGTCGTGGCGGTGATGCTCCTCGTGCTGGGCACGTGGATGGTGTATGGCGCGGCAGCGTGAGCCGGGAGCGCGCGGCCGAAGAAACGAACTGCGGCGGGGCTCCGTACGCATCTGGAACCGCACCACCTCCCGTACCGGAGCCGTCATGCGCCTCACGATCGTCCCTTCGCTCGCCCTGATCGCCGCCTGTCACGGCGCGGCACCCTCTGCCGTGTCACCCGCGCCGCCGCGCGGCGGCCCGGTGGTCGTGGTCGCCAACCAGGAATCGGGCTCCGCCTCGGTGCTCGCCGCCGACGGGCTCACCATGAAGGTCCTCGCCGTCGGGAACGGCCCGCACGAGGCGCAGGTCTCCCCCGACGGCCGCACCGCCGTCGTCACGATCTACGGCGACCGCACCCCCGGCAACCGCCTCGCCCTCGTGGATCTCGTGCGTGACACCGTCGTCCGCACCATCGACCTCGGCCGCTACGCCCGGCCCCACGGCGTGCGCTTCCTCGGGGGCCGCTCCGACCGGATCGCGGTCACCTCGGAAGTCGCGGGCGCCGTGGTCCTCGTGGACCTCGCGACCGACAGCATCACCGCCGTGCCGACCAACGGCCGCGCCTCGCACATGGTGGCGGTGAGCGCCGACGGACGCCGCGCCTGGACCTCCAACGTGCGCGACAACAGCGTCTCGGAGCTCGACCTGGCCGGGCATGCGTTCGTCCGCAAGTTCCCGGTGCCCGCCGAACCGGAGGGGATCACGGTGACACCCGATGGCAAGGAGGTGTGGGTCGGAAGCAATCAGACCGGCGCGGTCACGGTCATCTCGACCGCCAGCGGCCAGCCGGTCTTCACCTTGAGCGGGGCCACCCTCCCCTATCGCCTCGACGCGTCGGCCGACGGGAAGCGCATCGCGATCGTGGACGGGAAGGGCGGCCAGGTGCTCTTCGTGGATCGCGCGACCCGGACGGCCACGGGCACGGTGCACCTCGACGATCCGCGCGGCGTGGCCTTCGCGTCCGACGGCCGCACCGCGTGGGTGACGGTGGGTGGGGGGCAGGTGGCGGAGGTGGACGTCGCGACCGCCGCGGTGAAGCGCCAGCTCGCGACGGAGGCCTCGCCCGACGGCGTGGGCGTGGGGGTGCGGCCGTGACCGTCCGGGTCCAGAGCTTCGGCATCTCGGTGGACGGCTTCTCCGCCGGCGCGTCGCAGGACCTCGAGCACCCGCTCGGCGTCCGCGGCCCCGAGCTGATGGAATGGTTCTTCGAGACGCGGGCGTGGCGCGAGATGCACGGACAGGAGGGCGGCGAGACGGGGACCGACGACGCGATCGCGCGCCGTGGACTCGAGGGGATGGGCGCCTGGATCCTCGGCCGCAACATGTTCGGCCCGGTACGCGGGCCCTGGCCGGACGACAGCTGGAAGGGATGGTGGGGCGAGGAGCCGCCCTATCACGTGCCGGTCTTCGTCCTGACCCACTACCCGCGAGAGCCGGTCGAGATGAAGGGCGGCACCACCTTCCACTTCGTGACCGGCGGCATCCACGAAGCCCTCGACCGGGCCCGGCAGGCCGCCGGCGACCGCGACATCCGGATCGGCGGCGGCGCCGCCACCATCCGGCAATTCCTCGAGGCCCGCCTCATCGACGAGCTCCACCTCGCCGTGCGGCCGGTCCTCCTCGGCCGGGGCGAGCGTCTCTTCGACGGCCTCGACATGCGGTCACTCGGCTACCGCGCCGACCGCCACGTCATGGGCGAGCGGGCGATGCACGTCTTTCTCATCAGGGATCGCTGAACCCCGCCCGCCCCCGTCCTACCTCGGCACCACCGGCAACACCACGTGCGTCGGATGCCCCGCGTCGTGCAGCAGCCGCTGGTGCGCCACCACGAAGGTCGAGTCCCGCTCGTTGTTCCCGCCCGTGTTCAGGTTCCGGTCGTACTTGGGGAAGAGCGCCGACGAGATGCTCACGCGGAGCCGGTGGCCCGGCTGGAACACCATGGACGTGAACCAGAGGTCGATGTCGTAGCGCTCGACCTGGCCCGGCACGAGCGGCACCTCGCGGTCCATCCCCTTCCGGAACCGCGCCCGCGCGAAGCCGTCCTGCACCCGCTCGGCGTGCCCGTCGGGAAAGACGTCCAGGAGCATGATGGCCCAGTCGGTGTCCCGACGGTCACTCGCGGCCCAGAGCGTCGCCGACATCTCGCCTGTCACCTCCAGCGGACGGGTGAGCGGCTTCGACGTGAAGACCAGCGCGTCGTGCCGAGTGGCGTTGAGCGCCGTGTAGTCCTCGTTGAGCGACTCCTCCAGCTCGCGGGAGTCGATGAGGTAGGGGGTCGGATCGCCGGGGTCGTAGGTGAAGGTGTCGGCGACGGCGCCGCGGGGCGGCAGGGTGTCGAGCACGCCGTTCCCGGCGCTCGTCTGCGCCCTTCCGCCCGACGACACGTACCACTTCGTGGCGCGCGCGCGCTTGAGCGGCCACTCGTTCTCCGTCCGCCACTTGTTGTCGCCCTGGACGAAGATGTCCACCGGCGGGAGCCGGTCCACGCCGTTGTCCTTCCCCAGCAGATAGTGGTCGAACCAGCGGAGCTGGAGGTCGCGGTAGGCGTAGCGGGCCTCCGGCCCGAAGTCGCCCGCGACGTAGTCCACCCCCTTGTGCGCGTGCGTTCCCATCACGAGGTGCCACGCCGGATGGTTCGGCAGCCGGAGCATCGCATCGGTGTAATCGAGCGGGCCGCGCGAGTCGTCGTGCCAGCCGGCCATGGAGAGAACCGGGACCTTGAGCTTGTCCATGTAGGTCGTGACCGCGTGCTCCCGCCAGTACGTGTCGAGCGTCGGGTGCGCGATCCAGCGGTCCCAGAGCGGCACGTCGCCGCAGCCCAGCCGCTGCGGAAGCGTGGAGAGCGGCAGGTGGGTGATCGCCTCCCCGATGTCGAGCTCCGCGGTGTTGGTGGCCATGTTCCGCTCGCGCATCAGGCAGGCCCAGTCCACGTTGATCGGGCCGAACGCCATCGCGGCGTAGGGCACGATGCGCCACGGATCGGACGTCGCCGCGGTGGGCGAGATGGCGGCGAGGTGGGGCGGCGCGCTCACCGCGGCGAACCATGCCAGGCGCCCCTCGTCCGAATGGCCGATCAGCCCCACCTTGCCGTTCGCGCCCGGCAGGCGCGCGGCCCACTCCACCGCGTCGTAGCCGTCCTGGATGTCGGTGCTGTAGTCGCCGAAGTCGGCTACGTCGCCGCTCGACTTGCCGCGGCCCCGCGTGAGCTGCCCCACGTAGATGTAGCCGCGCGATGCCCACCACCGCCCGGCGCCGGGATTGGTCGCGCGATACGGTGAGCGCTGCATGACGACGCCGAAGGGGCCGGGCCCCACCGGCCGGACGATGTAGGTCTCGAGCGTCGCGCCGTCGCGCGTGGGCATGAGGGTCGAGGAGTCGATGGTGACGGCGTACTGCGAGTCGGACGCCGGCATCTTCCACACCTGGTAGTCCTGCTCCACCACCCCGGGCGTCGCGCGGCGGACCAGCCGGAAGCGGCGATCGAGGGGGCGGCCGCTCACGTACTGCACGCCGACCAGCGTGTCCCCGTGCCAGGCGGCGCGCATGATCACGCGCTCGTCCTGGGTCAGCAGGACCGAGTCACCGCTGGCCGAGACGCTCGTCACGTTGAGCATCGGCTGGCCGGTGCGGCGCCGGAGCCAGCCGACGCTGCCCGAATCGGTCCCCGCGAAGTGCGCGAACCCCATCCGGCGCCATCCCTCGAAGCCCGCGTGCGGCCGCGCGCTGAGCGCGATGTACACGTCCCATTCGCCGGCCAGGGTGGCGGCCGGGCGGTCGGCCACGAATGCGCTCGCCGTGAGGGCGAGGACCAGGAAAGCGATCACCCCGCGACCGCGTGAAGCCAGATGCCTCATCTCATGCCCCCATTTCTGCCGGCAGTTGGGATCGCCGCCGCGCGGCGAGGAGGATTCCGACACCGACCAGGTTCAGCACCACGATCATCGACGACACCTTGAACGCAAACGTCGCGACGCTCGCCACCGATATGATGGGGAAGACCGCGAGCACGACATACAGGATCGTCATCAGCAGGCCGGACCACGCCGCCGCCTGCAGCCATCTGGGTGGTCTCGGCGTGATGCCCCGGAGCCCGAAGATCGGGATCGCGAACATCACGAGGTAGGTCAGGGCGTAGAAGGTTCCGCCGGCGTTGAACAGCAGCTGGAACGCTTCCTGTCGCCCGACGCCGATCAGGCTCAGGAGCGAGATGACGAAGGAACATACGCCGACCAGCGCGATCGAGTTGACCGGCGTGCGGTAGCGCGGATGGAGCCGGCTGAACCAGGCCGGCAGCAGCCGGTCCCAGCCGGCCACCATCGGCAGCCGGGTCACGGCCGTGAACGACACGCTCACCTGCGCCACCCGCATCGCGAGCGTCATCAGGATCGCGATCGTCACCAGCGGGCCGGCGATCCCGAACGGCCCGAAGCCCACCCTGAGCACCTGCGGCATCGGCCCGATCAGGTCGATGTCATTGGTGGGGACATAGGCCACCACGGTCGCCGTGCCGAGGATGAACATGAGCGCGATCGCGGGCGCCGCGATGAGCACCGATTTCCGCACCGCGCTCGCGGGGGCGCGGGTCTCGCCCGCCAGGATCGCGATGTACTCGAAGCCGCCGAGTGCCCCGAAGCCCAGCTTGCCCAGGATGTTCAGGTTGAAGAGCGACGGCTTCGGCATCTCGGTATGGAAGGGATGGTACGAGCGGAGATGTCCCGTCGCCAGGCCGATGAGCGGCAGCACCAGCAGGATGGCGAAGATGATCAGCATGAAGATGCCGCCGGTGTTGTGCACCCACTTCCCCACCGCGAGCCCGATCGTGGCCGCGACGGCCATCAGCGTCAGGATCACCGCCGACGAGAGCGCCACGAACCACGTGCTCGACGTCATCCACGCGGCGCTCGGCCCCATCGCGTACGCCAGGTAGGTCGCGCACTGGAGGCCGATCTCCGAGGTGTACACGATGACGTAGAGCCAGAGGTTCCACGCCAGCATGAAGCCGATCGTCGAGTTGAACCCGAGCTTGGCCCACTGGTACAGCCCGCCCTCGAGCGGCATCAGCTGGTTGAGGTAGATCACCACCGCCGACATCGGCAGGTAGAAGAGCACGATGGCGAGGAGCCAGAGCACCACGTGCGAGGGCCCGAGCTTCCCGGCCACGCCGATCCAGGTGAGCCCGATGATGAAGAGGATCTGCGTGAGCGCCAGGTCGCGGACGCCGAGCTCCTTCCTGAGCGCGGCGCTGTGGGCCTCGACCCGGGCTTCCTCCTGCGCGAGCGTCATGGCGCGCCCCCGCCGCCGAGCGACTCCCAGAGCCGCGCCCACGCGGCGAGGCCCTCGTGCAGGCGATGCACGCGGAAGAATTCGTTGGGCGCGTGGAAGTCCTCGTCGCCGGTCGAGAAGGAGAAGTACACGGTGTCGAGCCCCATGACCCGCTGGAAGATCTCCGCCACGGGAACGGTCCCGCCCATCCGGACCACGAGCGGTGCCACCCCGTACGTCTCCCGGAGCGCGGCCTCCGCCGCCTGGAGCACCCGGTTGCCGCGGGCCACGTGGAACGGCCGCGCGCCATGCGCCTCGGGCGTGACCGTGATGCGCGTTCCCGGCGGCACGTGGCTCTCGAGGTGCCGCGCCACCAGCGCCACGATCTCGGCCGGATCCTGGTCGGGCACCAGGCGGCAGGTGATCTTGGCGTGCGCGACCGACGGCACGATCGTCTTCTGCCCCGGACCCTGGTACCCGCCCCACATGCCGTTCAGTTCCAGCGTCGGCCGGGTCCATTGCCGCTCGAGCGTGGTGTAGCCCGGCTCGCCCACGGCCGCGGAGGCGCCCACCTGGGCCAGATAGGTGGCCTCGTCGAAGGGCAGTGCCGCGATCTCGGCGCGCTCGGCCGGGCTCAGCTCGCGCACCCGGTCATAGAATCCGGCGACGGCGACGCGCCCGTCCGGCTGGTGCAGCGACGCGATGAGCCGCGCCATCGCGTGCAGCGGGTTGGCCACGCTCCCGCCGTGGCGCCCCGAATGCAGGTCCTTGGCGGGGCCCTGGAGCGTCACCTCGAGGCCGGCGAGCCCGCGATTCGCGACGGTCACCGACGGCTCGTCGATGCGCCACATCGCCCCGTCGGCCGAGATCACGACGTCGGCCCGGAGGAGCTCCTGGTGCTCGGCCACGAACGCCTCGAGGTGCGCGCTGCCGACTTCCTCCTCGCCTTCGATCATGAACTTCACGTTGATCGGCAGCCGGCCCCGCGCCGCGAAGAACGCCTCGGCGACCTTGATGGGAATGAGCATCGGCCCCTTGTCGTCGGACACGCCGCGCGCGTAGAGGCGGCCGTTCCGCACGGTCGGCTCGAACGGCGGGCTCTGCCAGAGCTCGATCGGGTCCACCGGCTGCACGTCGTAGTGGCCGTAGACGAGCACCGTCGGCGCCCGGGGGGCGCCAAGCCACTCGGCGTACACGATGCTGGAGCCGGGAGTCGGCATGATCCGCACCGTGAGCGGCCCCGCGGCCTCGAGCTTCGCCGCGACCCACGCCGCCGCCGCGTGCACGTCGGCCAGGTGCGCAGGATCGGTGCTCACGCTCGGGATCGCGGCGAGCTCCACGAGCTCGGCCAGGGCCCGGTCGTGTCCTTCTGCCAGCCGCGCGAGCACCGGGGCGAGGTCGGTCACTTGCCACCGTCGATGGCGAGCACCTGGCCCGTCACCCACCCCGCCGAGTCCGACGCGAAGAAGAGCACTCCCGCCGCGATGTCGTCCACGGTGCCCAGCCGCTTGAGCGCGATCCCCTCGACCAGCGCCCGCTGCCTCTCCGGGCCGTACGACTCCCACTGCCGCTCCGTCGTCGGGTTCGAGCGCACGAACCCGGGCGCGACATTGTTGACGGTGATGCCCCAGGGGCCGAGCTCGTGCGCGAGCTGCCGCGTGAGGCCGATCTGCGCCGCCTTGGCCGCGGCGTAGGCCTGGATCCCCGTGAGGCTGATGCCGAGTCCTGCGCCGCTCGAGATGTTGACGATGCGGCCGGACTTCGCCGCCTTCATCCCGGGGGCCACCGACTGGGCGCAGAGGAAGGCACCCGTCACGTTCACGTCGAAGATGGCCTGCCACTCGGCGGGGGAGACTTCCTCGAGGGGACGCCCCACCTGGCCCAGGACGCCGCCGGCGTTGTTGACGAGCACGTGCACCGAGCCGGTAGCCGCGGATGCATCGGCCACGAGCCGGCCCACGGCGTCCCGGTCGCGGACGTCCGTGGTGCGCACCGTGCACGCTCCGCCTCCGGCGCGGCAGAGCTGCGCGGTCTCCGCCAGCTCGTCCTCGATCACGTCGCAGGCCCACACGAGGGCGCCACGCCCGGCGAACGCGAGCGCGATCCCCCGGCCGAACCCGTGCGCGGCGCCGGTGACGATCACGGTCCGCCCGGTGAACTCGCGCGTCAAGCGGCGAGCGCCTCCAGGTTCTCGCGGGCCAGCGGGCGCTCCCCCCGCTCGATCTCCTGGATCAGCGTCACCACCCGCGCCGTGAGCGGCGTCGGCACGCCGCGCTCGGCGCCGAGCCGGACGATGATGCCAAGCTGCGCATCCACCTCCGTCGGCCGCTTCCGGACCGCGAGGTCGCGCCAGATCCCGCTGTGGGTCTTGGCCGACTTGCGATTATGGGCGACGAGATCGTCGAGCGACCGCGACGCCGAGCCCGGCGTGGCATCGGGAAGGTACGCAGCGGGATCGAACCCGTCGAACGATTCGGGCTGGATTCCCTGCGCCAGCGCCACCGCGAGCACCTCGCGCGCCAGGGCGATGTAGAGGTCGCGGTACGCCGGCGCCGCCAGCGCGTCGGCGATCGAGTCGTTGGTGAGCGCCGTCGCGAAGAGCATCGCGCCGTACGCCTCCTTGGCCCAGAGGTAGCCGAAGATGTTCGCGGTGGCGGTCGCGCGCCCGTCGAAGTCGCGCCAGGCATCGCGGATTCGGAGGACCCGCGGGGAGATGCGCGTGTCGGGCGGCCCGAATGCTTCGCCCACCGCGACGGTGCCGCGCCCGCCGTAGAGCACGACGCCCGGCTCCAGGTAGTCGGCGCCGAAGTTCACGAACGCCCCGACGGTCCGCTGCTCGCCGACTGCCTCCGCGATCGTCAGCTCGTTGAGCCCGTTCTGCGCCGAGACGACGCAGCCGGCGTCGGTGAGGTGCGGAAGGAGCGTCCGCACGGCGGCCGCCGTATGGTGCGCCTTGGTGGCGAGGATGATCGTGTCCCAGGTTCCCTGCACCGTATCGGGGGTGAACGCGGGCATCCGCGCCGAGAACTCGGCGATGGGCCCGGTGATGGCGAGCCCCGCACGGTTGATGGCGGCGACGTGCTCGGTCACCGTGTCCACCAGGGTGACGTCGTGCCCCGCGCGCGCGAGGAAGGCACCCATGGTGCCGCCGATCGCGCCGGCGCCCCAGACGAGGCAGCGTTCCCGGGGCGCCGCTACGATGGGTCGCCCCACGGCCCGTCCAGCAGCGCGCGCGTCTCCTCGACCGCGACCTGCCAGAGGGAGAGCATCTCCTCGTCCGATCGCTCGTACAGGCCGCCATAGTTCCCGTCGGGGATGTACGCGCGCATCGCGACCGGGTCCAGCATGCGAACCTTTTCCATGTTCACCATCGGCCGCTGGGTGGCGGGAACCTCCACGCCCCGGAGCCGGGTCCACGGGAAGTTCTCCATCCAGGAGCCGTGCGACGCCACCGGGTCTATGGCCTGCACCCGGGCCCACGTCTTCGGCGCATTCCACCAGTTGTGGAAGAGCACCCGGCAGCCTGGGTGGTCCGCCGCCCACTCCTGCGCGAGCTGCTGCGCGGCGCCGTTGCCGCCGTGGCCGTTGCAGATCATGATGCGCCGGAAACCGCTGTGCGCCATCCCGTCGAGGATGTCGCGCACCACGGCGAGGTGGGTTTCCACGCGGAGTGAGATCGAGCCCGGATACTCGCGGAAGTAGGGCGTGACGCCGTAGGCGAGCACCGGAAAGACCGGGATCCCGAGCGGCTCCGCCGCTTCCGCCGCGACCCGCTCGGGGAGGATGCAGTCCACGGTGAGGCGGAGAAAGCTGTGCTGCTCGGTGCTGCCGAGGGGCAGCACCGCGCGGTCGTCACGCTGAAGGTACGCCTCGACCTGCATCCAGTTCATGTCGCTGATGCGCATGCGGTGGCGCCGTTCGGGAGAGGGCTCAACGAGAATACACGCCGCGCTCACGGGGCGTAAGGATCCGGGACGGCTTCCGGACCACGCCTCCGGAGTCCAGTATACTACGGGGCGCGACCCGGTCTCATTGCAAGGATTGCCTGGATGTGCGGCATTGTTGGCTACGCTGGCGTGAGCGGCGGCATGGGCACCGATACCCTGCTCGCGTGTCGCGATGCGCTGGCCCATCGCGGGCCCGACGGGACCGGCCACTGGGTGTCGGACGACGGCCGGGTCGCGTTCGGCCACCGGCGGCTCGCGATCGTGGACCTCTCTCCCACGGGCGAGCAGCCCATGCACTGGGCGAGCCCCAGGCTGACCGTCACCTTCAACGGCGAGATCTACAACCACGGCGACCTCCGGGGGGAGCTGGCCGCCCGCGGCCATCCGTTCCGCGGCCACAGCGACACCGAGGTGATCCTGGCGGCCTTTGCCGAGTGGGGTACAGGCGCCCTCCAGCGGCTCCGCGGCATGTTCGCATTCGCGCTGTACGATCATGCGCGCCGCCGCTTGATCCTCGCCCGCGACCGGGCCGGCGAGAAGCCGCTCTTCTGGGCGCGGCACCGGCGGGGGGTGGTGTTCTCCTCCGAGCTCAAGGCCCTCTTCGCCGATCCGGCCTTTCCCAGGCGCATCGACATGGCGGGCCTGAACGCGTACCTGGCCTTCGGCTACGTACCCGCGGACCAGTGTCTGCTCCAGGAAGTGCGGAAGATTCCTCCCGGCCACTTCCTGGAGCTGGACCTGGAGAGCGGCGATGCCGTCGCGCACCGCTACTGGCACCTCCCGGAGCCGGCCGCAGTGGGCGCGGAGCGGGAGCCCGAGCTGGTGGACGAGCTGCACGATCTGCTCAAGGCGTCGGTCCGGGAGCAGCTGCAGGCGGACGTGCCCGTGGCCGTGCTCTTGAGCGGCGGCACCGACTCGAGTCTCATCACGGCCTGTGCGGCGGCGGTCTCCGGCGCGCCGATCCAGACCTTCACGCTCGGCTTCCCGGGCGAGCCCCGCTTCGACGAACGGCGGTTCGCGCGACGGATCGCGAGTCACTTCGGGACCCGCCACATGGAGGTCGAGGCCGAGGTCCAGTCGCTCGACCTCCTGCCGGCGCTGGCGGGGCACTTCGATGAGCCAATCGCCGACTCGTCGATGATCCCGACGTTCCTGGTCAGCCGCCTCGTGTCCCGGCACGGCAAGGTCGTGCTCGGCGGCGATGGAGGCGACGAGCTGTTCGGCGGGTACCGCGCCTACCAGGGAGCGCTGCGCGTCGAAGGGGCCCGCCGCACCTGGCCCCGGGCCCTGCGATCCACGGTCGCCGGCGCGAGCGAGCTGCTGCCGGTCGGGTTTCCCGGCCGCAATGCGCTCACCGGCCTCGGAGGATCGCTCACCGATGGCGTCGCACGTGTCGGCGTGATGTTCGACGCTGAGCTGCGCCGGCAGCTGGTGCCGGCCCTGCGGCACGGCCACGGCGTGGAGGCGCCGGATGCGTGGAAGGCCGGAATCGTCGAGCCATCGCGCGGGGTGCCGGGCGCCTATATGGCGGCGGACTTCAACAGCCTGCTGCCCGGCGACCTCCTGGTGAAGGTGGACCGCGCCGCCATGGCCAATTCGCTGGAGGTGCGGGCGCCGTTCCTGGACCATCGCATCATCGAGTTCGCCTTCGGCAAGGTGCCCAATGCGCTGCGGGCCAGCCGGCGGGAACGCAAGATCCTCCTCCGGCGGCTGGCCAGCCGCGTGCTGCCGCCGCAGTTCGACGCCGGCCGGAAGCAGGGGTTCTCCATTCCCCTGACCGGCTGGATGACTCCGCGGTACCGCGCGGCGTGGTGTGACCGCTTCGAGCCCGGATACCGGCACCTCTTCGACTTCTCGGTGATTCGCCGGCTGCTGGGCGCCGCCCATCTCGGGGGTGTGTCGCGCGTATTCGGGCTCGTGTTCCTGCTGCACTGGATGGAGACCTGCGGGATTTCGGAGTAGGACGCCATGGCGGCCGGAGCGGTCCTGCGGGTCCTGTCGGTGCTGCCCGGTGCTCCTGACGGCAGCAACATGGTATTCGCTCGTGACGCCAGCGCGGCGCTCCGTGAGGCCGGAGTCCGGGTGGACGAGTTCTACCTGGCCTCGCGCACGGCGCCGGCGCGCGTCGTCCGCGAGTGGTGGCGCCTCCGCCGGCGCATCCGCGAATGCGACCCGCGCATCGTCCATGCGCAGTACGGCAGCGTGACGGGGCTCGTCTCCGCGCTCGCATGCGGAGGCCGGCCGTTCGTGCTCACCGTGCGAGGGTCCGACCTGAACCGGGCCCTGTCCGTCCACCCGCTTCGCGGCAGGCTGAGCCGCTGGATGACACGCTTCGCCGCGCGGCGGGCGGCCGCGGTCATCTGCGTGAGTGCCGCGCTGGAACGCGAGCTGCGCGCCGCGCGGAGCAGGACCCATGTGATCCCGAGCGGCGTGGACCTCGACCTGTTCCGCCCGGCCGACACCGCCCCGGCCCGGCGACCCGCCGACCGGCCGGACGCCGAGAAGGTCGTCCTCTTCAACGCCGGCCGCTGGCCCGGCGACAAGGGACTGGGGCTGGTCGAAGCGGCGGTGGAACAGCTGTCCAATGAGGGGACGCCCGTTCGCCTGATCGTGACGCGGGGTGAACACCCGCGGGACGCCATGGCCGCTCTCATGGCCGCTGCCGACTGCCTCGTCCTGGCGAGCCACAGCGAGGGCTCTCCCAACGTGGTGAAGGAGGCGATGGCCTGCGGCCTGCCGGTCGTGAGCGTGGATGTGGGTGACGTGAGGGAACGACTGGCCGGAGTCGAGCCGGGGGCCATCGTTCCGCGGACGGCGCTGGGCATCGCGGCCGGCATCCGCCAGGTGCTCGCCGCCGGCGGACGGTCCAACGGGCGTGATGCCGTACGCCGCCAGCGCCTGACGAGGCAGGATGCCGCGGATGCCCTCTACGCCGTGTACCGGGAGGTGGCGCGGGGCGATTGAAGGCCCGCCAGCGCTGCCTCCACCGCCACCCGGTCTTCAGCACCCAGCGGCTCGAGCGGCGGGCGCGGCCGGCCGCCGGCGAGCCCCCTCAGGTCGAGCGCCGCCTTCACGCCCGGCACGCCGAAGCGCGCCACCACCGCCCGATGCAGCGGCGCGACCGCGGCCTGGACCTCGCGCGCCTCGTCCCGCCTTCCCTCGCGCCAGAGCCGGTCGATCTCGCAGCACCGCTCCGGCGCGAAGGCCGCGACGCCGAGGATCCCGCCGCTCGCCCCGGCGTCCAGCGCATCGAGGAGCGCGGCGGCCGTTCCCACGATCACGGCGAAGTCGTCGTCGCAGGCCCGCGCCAGCTCCGCGAGCGCCGCGACGTCACCGGTCGAGTCCTTCACGCCGATGATGTTCGGATGCCGCGACAGCCGGGCGATGAGCCCGGAATCCAGGTCCACCGACCGGAACGGCACCGGCACCTGGTAGAGCACCACCGGCACCGGCGCGGCGTCGGCCACCCTGGTGTAGTGCGCCTCCAGCGCCGCGGGCGTCATGAGCGAGCGGAAGTAGCCGGGCGGCTGCACCAGCACCGCGTCCGCGCCGGCAGCTGCGGCTGCCCGCGTCATCCGGATCGTCGCACGCGTGGACTCGGCACCCGTCCCCGCCAGGAGGAGCCGGCCGTCCATCAGCCCCTGCGCGGCTTCGAGCAGCCGCACGCGCTCATCCTCGTCGATCAACACCCCTTCACCGGTCGAGCCGAACAGCACGAGGCCGGCGAGCGGAGCGTCGAGCAGAAAGGCGGTGTTCCGGCGGAATCCCTCGATGTGGAGATCGCCGGCGGCATCGAATGGCGTTGCGGCGGGAGCGAAGATCCCCTGCAGTCTCATGCGGTCCCCGATCGCTGGGTGGACGCCGGAGGATGGCTATCGGACCAACCTACCGCCCCACGCCGCGCCGCGCACGCCGCGGCATTATTCTGACGGCATGACACCGGCCGAGCTCGAGCACTACCTCCACGCGCACATCCCGATCTCCGGCCCCCTCGGTGTCCGGGTCGCTGCGGCATCGGCCGCCGCCATCCAGCTCGCCGCACCACTCGCGCCCAACCTCAACCACCGGGCGACGGCGTTCGGCGGCAGTCTCTCCGCCGTTGCCATCCTCGCGGGCTGGTGCCTCCTCCGCCTCCGCCTGGGCGACGGCT
>JAICVB010000063.1 GCA_025935545.1 Gemmatimonadales bacterium | reverse complement strand
CGGAGCGCGGCGCGAGCCAGCCCATCCCAGCCATCGGTGTTGAGCGAGTCGCGGCGCACGACGAAGCGAAAGAGCGACTCCGCCGCAGCCGGCTTCAGCTGCCGGAGGGCCAGGTACCCCAGGCCCGCGGCGGCGTCGAGATTGGCGGGACAGAGCCGGCGCGCCTGCTCGAAGCGGGCCGCCGCCACCTCGAGCGAATCGCTCCGGTAGGCGCGCCACCCCGCCGCCGATGCCTCCCCCGAGGCGGCACTGCATCCCTGGCCCGCCAGCATGGATGGCAGGCCCAGCAGTGCCGCGGCGGTGAGGGCGGCGCACCGGAGCGGGCGCGCGTATATGTTGAAGGGCATGGGCTTCCGGAATGTCCACCGATCCATATGACGGAGCAACCCGCGAGCACGATGACCGATACGCGCCTCCTCGGCCGCACCCTGGTGGACACCTTCGGGAAGGGGTGGGAGCGGGGGAACGTCGAGCTCATGATGTCCGTCTACGCTCCCGACGCCGTCTTCATCGAGACGCCGTTCTCGGCCCCGCTCGCCGGAAGCGAGGCGATCCGGGGCTACTGGGCGGAGATGCCATACAATCAGTCGGAGGTGACGTTCACCTCCGGCGAGATCTTCGCGGCCGGCCCCTGGTTCTCGACCGAGTTCAAGTGCGTCTTCCGGCGCCGCCGCACCGGCGAATGGGTGGACGCCCGGGGGGCCATCTTCTGCGAGACGGCGGGCGAGCTCGTGAGCGAGATGCGCATGTACTGGCACCGCTGGAACGGGGGACGTGACACCGGCATGCCCTGAGTGTCCTGAAAAGTGGACGCTCCGCCCTGGAGACTCATAGCCAACTCGTTGAAGTATCGTGGCTTAGCTGCATGGCACAGGGCTGGCAGTGCAGGCCGGGACGATTGCCCTGTCCCCGGTTGGTGAGCCGCCGGCCCCAGTTTCGGAGGTACCCATGATCGCCGCGTTCCTGGTTGCACTCGCCGCCGGCAGCGGATCGTCCGCCGCCGTCTCGCAGGACCCGCCGATTCGGCTCTGGATCAACGAAGACAGGCATTTCGAGCGAGGGGACCGCGCCAAGGTGCAGGTGGAGACCGATGACGACGGCTACGTCGTCGTGCTCCATGCCGACCCCGAGGGCCGGGTCCGCATCCTGTTCCCGCTCGATCCGGGCGACGACAACTTCCTCCGCGGCGGGCACCGCTACGAGCTGCGCGGCCGGGGCGACCGCGAGTCGTTCACCGTCGAGGTGTCTTCCGGCGAGGGGACGATCTACGCGGCGGTCTCTCCGGATCCCTTCCGGTTCGACGACTTCGTGCAGGGCGATCACTGGGACTACCGGGCCCTCAATGCCACGCGGCTCGGCAACGATCCCGAGCCCGACCTCACCGACATGGTGCGGCGGATGGCCGGCGGGAGGTTCGACTACGATCTCCTGACGTATGACGTCTCCTACGGCGCTTCCTACAACTCGACGGCGTACTACGCGCCGGTGGCGCCGCTCTACGTGCGTCACTCCTACTACGATCCCTTCTGCGACCTGAGCTGGGACTGCGATCCCTACTACTTCTCGGGGCGGTCGGGCCTGTCCGTCAACCTCATCTTCGGCCGGCCGTACCGGTACTCGTACTACGATCCGTTCTTCTACGACCCGTTCTACTACGACCCGTTCTACTACGGCAGCTACCGCTACCGCCCCGGCTATCGCTATCCCGGCTACTACGGCGGCGGGTACGGCGGGTACTACGGCGGCCACTCCAGGGCGTATCAGGGCCCGATCTTCACGCCCTCGCAGTTCAAGGCGGTGAACCGGACCTGGGGCGGCGTAGGCGCATACGGCACCTTCTCGCGGAACGGCCGCGACCAGCGCCAGGCGACCCACACCGTCTACGGCCAGCCCCCTGCGAATACCCCGGGCATCGGCACCCCGTCGCGGCCGGACCTCGATGGCAGCCCGAAGCTGTCGCCGGCGGAGCGGGCGCGGGATGCCGCCGCGGACATGCGGCGGCAGCGGGTCGAGGGGTCACGGTCGCCGGAGCGCGCACGCCCGTCGGATGACCGTCCGCGGAGTGCCGAGCCGCGGGAGGTGAAGCCGGCGCCGTCGGAGAGTCGCGGTGAGAGCCGCGACAACGGCCGCCGGGCGGATCCGGTGCGCGAGACGCAGCGCGACCGGCAGGCAGAGCGCACGCGCCGCATGGAAAGCTTCCCCGAGGCGCGCCGGGTCGAGCCGGATCCGCGGCAGGTTCGGGCGGGGTCGGATCCGCGCGAGGTGCGCGCGGCACCCGAGACGCGGTCGTGGCAGCCGCCGCGGCGCGAGTTCGAGGCACCCGCCCAGCGGGCGGAGCCGCGGGATTACCAGCGGCCGGAGCGCCTCGCGCCGCGGGAGCAGCCCCGCGAGCAGCCCAGGGAGCAGCCGCGCGAGCAGCCGCGGATGTCTCCTCCCCCTCAGCGGGAGTCGCCCCGGGCGGAGCCGTCGCGCGGCGGTGGTGGTGGCGGCGGGTTCGCCCGGCCCTCGCAGGCCAATCGGGGGCGGTTCCGGTAGGACCGGGGTGACAGGTGTGCGAACGGGGCGGCCGATGGATGGCCGCCCCGTTCGCATTTGCCGTGATCGGCTACTTCTGTTTCAGGTGCCGCCTGGCGTAGTCGAGCCCCCACTCCAGGTATTCCGGGCTCCGAAGCCCCATCCGCATCGCCTGCTCCACGGCGTCGTCCTCTTCCATCCCCTCGTCCAGCATCAGGTACGCGATCATCGCGCCGCCGACGCGGTTGCCGCTGCCGCAGTGGAAGAAGACCGGCCGCTGTCCCGCGCCGCGGAGGACGCCGAGGATCTTCTCCAGCTTTTCATCGCCGAGTGAGCCGCTGGAGACGGGCACGTTCACGTATTCCAGGCCCTGTGCCTTCGCTTCGGCGGGCTCGTCGATGGGGCGCGGCTCCATGGGGTCGCGGATATCGAGAACGATGCCGCCTCCCGCCGCCTTGAGCGCGGCCAGCTGCGCGGCCGTGGGCTGGCCGCCGGTGATGACGTTCGGGGTCGCCTGGCAGGCGTTGGGCGCGCCGCGCAGCGCGTCGAATGGGGTCTGGCTCATGTGGGGTTCGCCCCTCCTGACGGCGCCTCCGGGCGGTACATGATCACCCGCGCGCGCTCGAGCGTGATGAGCCCGCCGCCGATCATCCGGTCGAGCTCGGGAAGGATGGCCTGGATCTTCTCCTCCGTCTCGATGCACTCGATGACGAGCGGGAGGTCGAGCGAAAGCTGGAGGTTCTTCTCCGCGTGGAGGCGGGCGGTGGCGCCGAATCCCATGATGCCGCGCAGCACGGTGGCACCGGCGAAGTGCCGCTCGCGCAGGAGCAGGACGATCGCCTCGTAGAGCGGGCGGCCCTGGTGCTTGTCGCGCTCGCCGATGTGGATCCGCATCAGCGTCCGCTCACCCTCGAGACCGTGCATCGCCGCTCCTATCCCGCCCTGAGCGCGACCAGCTGCCGCGCGGCCGCAAAGCCGAGGAAGACGGCGCCGACGGCGAGCACGAGGCTCGATCCGACGTAGAGCGATGCCCGCATCCATTCGCCGTCCTCCAGCATCCTCACCGTCTCGAAGCTGAAGGTGGAAAAGGTCGTGTAGCCGCCGCAGATGCCGATGGTGAGGAAGGCGCGCAGCTCCGGGCTCACCGCCGGCGTCTCGATCGCGTAGCGGACGATGAAGCCGAGGAGGAAGGAGCCGGTGAGGTTGACGGCGAGGGTGCCGGTGGGGAAGGTGGTCGTGGCGGCCCGCTGCACCAGCTCGGCCACGAGAAAGCGTCCCGCGCCGCCGATCGCGCTGCCGAGCGCGATGTACCAGATCAGGCCCATGGGCCGTAGATTACCACCAACATGCTCCGGCTCGCCATAGCCCAGGTCAGGCCCCGGAAGGGTGCCTACGAGGAGAATCTGCGCCGCTTCGGCGAGCTGCTGCGCGAAGCCGCGGCGGCCGGCACAGCGCCGGACCTCGTGATCGCGCCGGAGACGGCCCTGACCGGCTACTTCGTCGAGGGCGCCGTGCGCGAGCTGGCCCTCCCGGCCGGGCGCTTCTTCGATGACCTCGCCGCCCGCCACGAGGCGGCGGGCGCCCCGCCGCTCGACGTGTGCCTCGGTTTCTACGAGCTGCACGAGAACCGCCTCTTCAACTCCGCGCTCTACGCCTCGCTCGGCGGCAGCGACGCTGGCATCCGCCACATCCACCGGAAGATCTTCCTTCCCACCTACGGCGTGTTCGACGAGGAGCGCTTCGTCGAGCCGGGCCGCTCGATGCAGGCCTTCGACACCCGCTGGGGCCGCGCGGCGATCGCGATCTGCGAGGATGCGTGGCACTCCTTCGTGCCGATGCTCGGCGCGCTGGACGGCGCGCAGCTCATCATCGTGCCGAGCGCGAGCCCGGCCCGCGGGATCGAGCCGGATGCCGATCCGGGCCGGCCGTCGAGCCTTTCACGCTGGGAGCGGATCATCCAGGGCATCGCCGGTGAGCACGGGGTGTACGTGGCACTGGCGCAGCTCGTGGGATTCGAGGGCGGCAAGGCGTTTCCCGGCGGCTCCGTCCTCGCGGCACCCGATGGCCGCCTCGCGGTGCGCGGCCCGGTCTTCGAGGAAGCGCTGATCCCCTGCGATCTCGACTTCGACGAGATCACCCGGGCCCGCGCCGACACGCCGCTGCTCTCGGACCTCGAGATGCGGCTGCCGCACCTGCTGGGGTCGCTGCACCGGGCAAGGCGGGGGGATGGGAAGGCGGGAGGCCCGAAGGACGGAAGGACCGGCGACGCCGGCGCGCCGGCGGCCGCCCACGCCCGGGGCAGCGCTTCCGTCCTTCCGCCCTTCCACCCCTCCGACTCTCCCCTGGCCATCGAGGCGCCGCTCACGCGCCGCTGGCTCGTCGAGTTCCTGCGGGACGAGCTGGTGCGGCGGCGCGGGTTCGGCAAGGCGATCCTCGGCCTCTCGGGCGGGGTGGACAGCGCCGTCGTCGCCTTTCTCGCGGCGGAGGCGCTGGGAGCGGAGAACGTGATCGGCGTCCGCATGCCGTATCGCACCTCGAGTCCGGAGAGCCTGGAGCATGCGGCGCTGGTGGGCGAGCAGCTCGGGATCGAGATGCGCACCGTGGACATCAGCGGGGCGGTGGATGCGCTCGCGGCCGCGGTGGGCGAGGCGCCGTCGCCGGGACGGCTCGGCAACATCATGGCGCGCACCCGGATGATCACCCTGTTCGACCTTTCCGCCGCGCTCTCCGCCCTGCCAGTCGGCACCGGCAACAAGACGGAGCGCCTCCTCGGCTACTTCACCTGGCACGCCGACGACTCGCCGCCGGTCAACCCGATCGGCGATCTGTTCAAGACGCAGGTGTGGGAGCTGGCGCGGGAGATCGGGGTGCCCGACGCGATCATCGACAAGCCGGCGAGCGCCGATCTCATCCGCGGCCAGACCGACGAGGCCGACTTCGGCATCTCCTATCCGCGCGCCGACCTGATCCTCCACTGGCTCCTCCTCGGCTATCGCGGCGAGGACATCGTGCGGCGGGGATTCACCGAGGAGGAGGTGGCGCTGGTGCGGCGGCGGCTCGACTCGACGCACTGGAAGCGGCGGCTCCCGACGGTGGCGATGGTGAGCCAGACGGCGATCGGGGAGTACTACCTGAGGCCGGTGGATTACTGAGGGCGGAAGGGCGGAAGGAAGTCACGAGAGAGAGGAGAGACGGTGCTGCCTGAGTCGAGGCCGATGTCGTATTCCCGTGGCGAGATCACGACCTTCGTCATGCCGCACATGCAGAACGTGCTGGGCGACCTCTTCGGGGGCACGCTCATGTCGCTGGTGGACCAGGCGGCGGCGGTGGCGGCGATCCGGCACGCGGGCGGGCCTGCGGTGACCGCGAGCATCGACCGGGTGGACTTCCGGGAGCGGATCCCCGTCGGCTCGCTCGTGAGCTGCCTCGCCACGGTGGATTTCGTGGGGAACAGCTCGATGGACATCACGGTCGAGGTCTACGCCGACACGGTGAGCACGGGCGAGCGCCGGCATACGCACACCGCCCACGTCGTCTTCGTCGCGATCGACGAGGCGGGCAAGCCCAAGCGCGTCCCGCGGCTCGTCGCCGAAACGCCGGAGGAGCGGGCGCGGTTCGAGCAGGCGCGCGAGCACCGCGAGCAGGCGAGGCGGTGAGCCGCGGCCCCGTCGTCGCGGTGCTGAGCGGCGGCGGCGCCAAGGCGGCGGCGCACATCGGGGCGGTGCGGGCGCTCCTCGAAGCCGGCATCGTGCCGGAGCACTACGTCGCCACGTCGCTCGGTGCGGCGGTGGCGGCCGGGTTCGCCGCGGGGCTCGCCCCCGATGCGCTGCTCGAGCGCCTGGTGCAGGCGGGTGCCGCCGGCGTGGCCCGCGCGCGCCTCGCGCCGCTGGGCGGACTCTGGCTCGGGTCGCTCATGCGGGCCGCGCCCCTCCGGCGCGCGATGGAGCAGTTCCTTCCCGTGCGCCGCTTCGGCGAGCTGCAGGTACCCCTCACCGTCACCGCCACCGATCTCGACACCGGCGAGCGCGTGCTCTTCGGCGCCGGCGGGGAGGACGTGCCCATCGCGGACGCGCTCATGGCGGCCTGCGCGCTTCCCCTCTTCTACCCGGCGGTCACTCTGCAGGGCCGCCGCCTGGCCGACGGCGGCCTGCGCGGCGTGCTGCCGCTCGATGCCGTGCCGGCGGGGGCGTCGCGCGTCGTCGCGGTGGACATCGGCCCCGGCTTCGACGAGCTGGCGGAGGGCCCGTCGCCCTATCCCTCACTGCTCCGGGCACACAGCGACGCCACCGGCATCCTCATGGCCGACAACACCGCGCTCGCGCTGGCCCTCTGGCGCGCGACCGCCGGGCGGCCGCCCCTGCTCGTGATCCGTCCGCGGGTGGAGCGGAACGCCACCTTCCGCCTCGACCGCGCGCGCGACTACGCCGAGGATGGATACCGCGCCGCGCGCGCCGCGCTCATGCCCGGGGCGGGCGGCACTTGACCCGACCCCCACCGGGGGCAAATTGCCGGGGTCCCGCGCGTGGAGTGGCGATGCACGACGATGACGCGAACGACGATGGTTCCGTGAAGGGCCCGCGGATCTTCACGCTGGCGGAGGCGGAGCGTACGCTGCCGCTGGTGCGGCGGATCGTGGAGGACCTGCTGGTCGAGTACCCGGCGTGGCGCGAGGCGGTGGCGCGCTACGAGGTGCTGACCGGCGGCGCGCGGGCCGACTGGGGCGAGACCGGGGAGCTCGCCGCGGCGCGCGGCACGGTGGCGGTGCACGCCGACCGGATCAACGGATACCTGCAGGAGCTGGAGGCGATCGGCTGCCTCTTCAAGGGCTTCGACGGCGGCCTGGTGGACTTCTATTCGCTCCGCGACGACCAGCCGATCTTCCTCTGCTGGCGGCTCGGCGAGGAGCGCATCACCCACTGGCACGAGATCGACGCCGGCGCCGCCGGCCGCCGGCCGGTGGACGAGACGATCCTCACGGGAGAATCGCGATGACGCGCGCCTGGCTGCTGCTGCACCTGCTCGGCTTCTCGATGTGGATCGGCGGGGCGCTGGCGGTGATGGTGGCGGGCGTTGCCGGCCGGCGGGAGAGCCGCACGGCACTCGGCGCGATCGTCCGGGCACAGTCGCTGGTCTACCGGGTGATCATCGCGCCGGGCGCGCTCGTGACGGTCCTCGCCGGGATCCTGCTCACCTTCCGGAACTCGGGGGTGCGCTTCCCGGGTGCCGATCTCTGGCTCATCATCATGCAGGGGGGCGGAATCCTCGCCGGGCTCCTCACGCTCTTCATCAGCCTTCCCACCGCCTCGAAGCTCGGCCGCCTCGACCCCGAGGGGAAGACCGGGCCCTACTTCGACGAGCTGCGCGCGCGGCAGAAGCTGGTGGGCACCATCGCCGGCGTGCTCGCGCTCGTGGCCCTCGTGGCCGGCATGATGGTGGCGCACGGCGCCTGAGCCCGCTCAGCGCACCCGGCGGCCGGTGGCGCAGGCCGGCCGCACCGGGCACTCGCCGCAACGCGCCACCCGGGCGGTGCACACCAGCGCGCCGAGCTCCATGATCGCCTGATTGAAGGTCCAGGCCGGCCGCCCGGCGCGGGGCACGATGGCACTGGCCGTGTCCCAGAGCCGCCGCTCCGCGCCGCGCGCGGGGAGGCGCGGGTGAAAGGCCCGCCGGATCACGCGGGCGACGTTGGTGTCCACCGCCGCCGTCCGCCGCTCGAAGGCAAAGCTCGCCACCGCTCCGGCGGTGTACGGCCCCACCCCCGGCAGCGTCCGCAGCTCCTTCGGCTCACTCGGCAGCGTCCCATCGCGATCGCGCACCACTTCGCGCGCCAGCCGGTGCAGGTTGGCGGCACGGCGGTAGTAGCCGAGACCGGCCCAGCTCTCGCGCACGGCGGCGGGCGGCGCGTGTGCCAGGGCGTGGATATCGGGGTAGCGCTCGAGGAAGCGCGCGTAGTAACCCTCCACCCGCGCGACCTGGGTCTGCTGCAGCATGAACTCCGAGACCAGGACGCGATACGGGTCGCGGGTGCGGCGCCAGGGGAGATCGCGGCCGTGGCGGCGGAACCAGCGCAGCAGCCGCCGGCGGAATTCCGGCGCGTCACGCGGCGTACGCAGACTGGACTTGTGGGCCATGGGGGAGCAAGATACAGCCCATGGCAGCGGCCGCGACTACCTCGGATCCCCGTGTGTACATCGGGCGCGCCATCCTCGGCGGGATGGCGCACGTCGGCCGCGTCAGCATGCTGGTGGTGGAGATCTTCCGCGGTCTCAAGGAGGTGCGGATCTGGGTGCCGCGCGCCTTCGACGAGGCGTGGAACATCGGGGTCGGCAGCCTGTTCATCGTCCTGCTCGTCTCGGCGTTCGCCGGCGGCGTCACGGCGTATCAGGCGGGCTACCAGTTCACCGGCAGCCTTCCCTACTACGTGGTCGGCACGCTGGTGGTCGAGTCCATCGTGCTCGAGCTCGGGCCGGTGCTGGTGGGGCTGATCCTGGCGGGCCGGATCGGCGCGCGCTACGCGGCGGAGCTCGGCACCATGCGGGTGACGGAGCAGATCGACGCGCTCGAGAGCCTGGGCCGGTCGCCGGCGTCCCACCTCATCATCCCCAGGGTCGTGGCGGGACTCATCATGATTCCCGTGCTCGTCGTCTTCGCCGACATCGTCGGGGTGGGGGCGGGACTGTGGGCCGCCAAGCAGGTGCTCCCGCTCACCAACGCCGACTTCACCTACGGCGCCCAGTACTTCTGGCACCCGTTCGACGCCTACTACTCGCTCATCAAGGCGTTCTTCTTCGCCGCGGCGATCACGATCATTCCCTGCTACATGGGCTTCACCACCGGCCAGGGCGCGGAAGGCGTGGGGCGCTCCACCACGGGCGCGGTGGTGAGCAGCTCGGTGATCATCCTGCTGCTCGACGTGGTGCTGGCCAAGGTGCTGCTCAACTCATGAGAATCGGACCGTGAGCGTGCATGATTGAGCTCCGCGGCGTCAAGAAGAAGTTCGGGGAGCAGGTCATCCTCGACGGTGTGGACTTCGTCGTTCAGGACGGGGAGACGGTCGCGCTTCTGGGCCCCTCCGGCACCGGCAAGAGCGTGCTCCTCAAGCACATCATCGGGCTCATCAAGCCCGACGCCGGCAAGGTGATGGTGGACGGGCTCCACGTCGCCCGGCTCAAGCGGAAGGAGCTGGCCCAGCTCCGCTACAAGATCGGCTACGTCTTCCAGAACGGCGCGCTGTTCGACTCGGACAACGTGTTCGAGAACGTGCGGCTCGGCATCTCGGACGAAGCGAAGTACGCCGACGCGGATTATTCGCGGGAGCGCGTGGCGCAGGTGATCAAGCTGGTCAACCTGCCGGCCGACGTCATCAACAAGTATCCGTCGGAGCTCTCCGGCGGGATGCGGAAGCGGGTCGGCATCGCCCGCGCCATCGTGGGTGAGCCCAAGTACCTGCTGTACGACGAGCCCACGTCGGGCCTCGACCCGGTCAACTCCGACATCATCGACGGGCTGGTGGAGCGGCTGGCCGACGAGCTCGGCGTCACCGGCATCATGGTGACCCACGACGTGCGCGGGGCGTTCCGCGTCGCCGACCGGCTGGCGCTCCTGAGCGGCGGCAAGATCATCATGCAGGGCACCCAGGAAGAGTTTCTCGCGTCGGAGAATCCCAAGGTGAAGGAGTTCCTCGAGCGCGACTTCGAAACCCCCTCCAACGCTGCGGCCTGAGCGGAGTTCATGGACCTTCACTACAAGCGGGAAGTCACGGTCGGCACCCTCGTGGTGCTGGGGTTCGTGGCCTTCGTGGTCGGCTCGATGTGGCTCAAGGGCAAGGACTTCAAGGCCGGCGAGCACACCCGGATCATCTTCCCCGACGTGGGGAACCTCAAGGTGGCCTCGCCGGTGGCGGTGGCGGGCGTGCAGGTGGGGAAGGTCCAGTCGATCGAGCTGGTCGATCCGGAGCATGTGCGGGTGGCGATCAGCCTGCCGGAGACGGTGCAGCCCAAGGTGGACGCGACCGCCACGATCGTCTCCCTCAGCCTGACGGGTGACGTGGGCATCGACTTCGATCCGGGCCACGGCAGGCCGCTCGGACGGGGGCAGGTGGTGCAGGGCTCGGTGGCGCCCGGCTTCGGCGACATCACCGCCAAACTGAGCGCCCGGGCCGACACGGTGCTGCGCGGGGTGCAGCAGCTGGTGGACACGCAGATGGTCCGCCAGCTCCGGGCCACCTCGGCCGCCGCGCAGGCGACCCTGCTCGCGGCGCAGCGCACCATGGAGCTGTACGGGAATCCCGACCGCGGACCGACCGCCGAGCTCACGAAGACGATGACGCAGTTCCGCCAGCTCGGCCTGCGGCTCGACAGCACCCTGGCGAGCCCCGGGCTGCAGCGCGCGCTGCAGCGCTCCGATTCGCTCACGCAGAGCCTCAACGCGATGAGCGCGCAGTTCGCCGTGACCGGCGCCCGCCTCGACTCGATCCTGGCCAAGGTGCAGCACGGCGACGGCACCCTGGGCAAGCTGGCCAGCGACAGCATGCTGTACCACAACATCGTGCGCCTGACGGCATCGCTGGATACGCTGATGCAGGACATCAAGCAGCATCCCGGGAAGATTCAGCTGACGGTGCCGGTGAAGATTTTCTGACGGAAGGTCGGAAGGTCGGAAGGTCGGAAGGTCGGAAGGTCGGAAGGACGGAAGGGCGGAAGTAGTGCTGCGCTCGCGTCTGGTGGCTCGACCGGTGTGCCGTTTTCCGACGTTCCGTCCTTCCGCCCTTCCGTCCTCTTAGATTTCCCCCCATGCTCACCCTCACTTTCCTCGGCACCGGCGCGGCGTGTCCCAGCGTCGAGCGCAACGTGAGCGGGCTCGCGCTCGCGCGCGAGGGGGAGACGCTGCTCTTCGATTGCGGCGCGGGGACGCAGCGCCAGATGATGCGCTACGGGGTCGGGTTCTCCTTCCGCGAGATCTTCTTCACCCACTATCACGCCGACCACATGCTGGGGCTCACCGGCCTGCTCCGGACGATGGGGCTGCAGGACCGGACGGCGCCGGTCACCCTCTACGGTCCGCGGGGCGCCGCGAAGATCCTCGGCGCGGCGGTGTCGCTCGGGATCGAGCGGAGCCGGTTTCCGGTCGAGATCATCGAGGTGAAGGCGGACGAGCGGCTCCGGCGCGACGACTACGACCTCGTCGCCTTCCCCACCGAGCACCGGGCCGACACGATCGGCTGGGCGCTGGTGGAGCACGACCGGCTGGGGCGGTTCGATCCGGCGAAGGCGGCGGCGCTCGGCATCCCCGAGGGCCCGCTCTGGGGACGCATCCACCGGGGCGAAAGCGTGGCGCTGCCCGACGGGCGCACCGTAAGTCCCGCCGAGCTGGTGGGCCCGCCGCGTGCGGGTCGGCGCGTCGTCTACTCGGGTGACACCCGGCCCTGCGCGGCGACGGTCGAGGCGGCGCGGGGCGCCGACCTCCTGGTCCACGAAGCAACCTTCGCCGACGAGGAGCGGGCGCGGGCGGTGGAAACCGGGCACTCGACGGCGTCGGAGGCGGCGGGCGTGGCACGGGACGCGGGGGTGCGGCGCCTCGTGCTTACGCACATCAGCCCGCGCTACAGCCGGGACGCGCCGGAGCTCGCGGCCGAGGCGCGAGCGGTGTTTCCGGAGGTGACGGTGGCGCGGGACGGGATGGTGGTGGACGTGCCGTACGTGCACGACGAGGGCGCGGGCGGGTGAGGGCGGTGCTCGTCGCGCTGGTGCTCGGTGTGCTCGCCTGGTCGGGCGTGCATCCAGCCGACCGGTTCACCTGGCTGATGGAAGTCTTCCCGGTGCTGATCGGCCTGCCGGTGCTGCTTCTCACGGCGCGCCGGTTCCGCTTCACGACCCTGGTCTGCGCGCTGCTCGCGGTTCATGCGGTGATCCTGATGGTCGGGGGACGCTACACCTACGCCGAGGTACCGCTGGGCTTCCGGATGCAGGAGTGGTTCGGGTTCGCCCGGAATCACTACGACCGGATCGGCCACTTCGCGCAGGGATTCGTGCCGGCGATGGTGGCGCGGGAGATCCTCGTCCGGCGCTCGCCGCTCGCGAGGAGCCGCTGGCTCCCGTTCGTGGTGGTCGCGTTCTGTCTCGCGTTCAGCGCTTTCTACGAGCTGATCGAGTGGTGGACCGCGCTGGCTACGGGCACGGCGGCGACGGCGTTCCTCGGCACGCAGGGTGATCCGTGGGACACGCAGTGGGACATGTGCTGGGCGCTGATCGGCGCGGTGTCGGCGCTCGTGCTGCTGAGCCGGCTGCATGACCGCGCCCTTCGCCGACTGGGCGCCGAGGACGGTCCCGATCGCGAGCCCTATCCCGTTCCCGCACAGTGAATTAGGTGGCGCGGGCGGAGCTCTGGAGCGGCCCGCCTGCGGGTTGACCGGGCCCCAGTGGGCGGCTAGTTTAGTCGGCTCACGGGGCTGTAGCTCAGCTGGGAGAGCGCTGCAATCGCACTGCAGAGGTCAGGGGTTCGATCCCCCTCAGCTCCATGGAACGCGTGTCCAGACGCGCGGGCGGTCAAAATCGAACTTCAATGCCCCTTGGTGTAACTGGCAACACGCCTGACTCTGGATCAGGAGAGTCCTGGTTCGAGCCCAGGAGGGGCAATG
>JAICVB010000093.1 GCA_025935545.1 Gemmatimonadales bacterium | reverse complement strand
GGCGGCCGAGGTCGCCCAGCACGAGGCCGAAGCCGAGGCCGAGCGCGCGGCGGGCCTCGCCGCGCTCGAGCTCGAGCGCCCCATGGTGATCGAGGCGCCCGAGCCCGTCTCCGCCCAGTCGCGCGAGGAGCGCGCCCGCGCCCTCTTCAAGGACCTGCCCGAAGCGCCGGCGGAGCCGGACGCGGCGGACGCCGCTCCGGCAGCGGCGAACCCCTTCCGCCGTCCCGCGACCGCGGAGCCGCCCGCTGCGCCGGCGGCGTCCGCCGCGCCCGCCACACCGACCCGCGCCCCGTTCATTCCGCCCCGGATCCAGCGCCCGCCGGCGCCGCGCGACGGTGCCGCCGGCCGATCGGGTGGCCCACGGCCCGTCTTCAGCAGCAGCGCCCCCGGCGGCGGGCCCGCGCGCCCGGGTGCCGACCGCGCGGCGCCGCCCGCCCGCACCTTCGGCCCCGACGCGGAGAAGGGCGGCGGCCGGAAGAAGGGAAAGAAGGGCAAGCGCTCATCGGTGGACCAGGAAGCGGTGCAGGCCAACATCACGCGCACCCTCCAGGGCATGAAGGGGCCGGCCGGCCGCAAGGGCCGCGGGCGCTCCGATGAGCCGTCGTACCGCGACATCCTCGCGGGTCGCGCCGCCGAGGAGCGCGAGCGCGAGAAGACCCAGGTGCGCGTCAACGAGTTCATCTCGGTGAGCGAGCTCGCGGCCGCGATGAAGATCCCGGCGACCCAGATCGTCCAGTTTGCCTTCAAGGAAATGGGGATGATGGTCACGGTGAACCAGCGGCTCGATTTCGATCAGATCGACCTGATCGCGTCGGAGTTCGGGTTCCAGGCGGTGCGCGAGGACGAGTACGCGGCGGAAGCGGCGGTCGGCGCCTCCAACGTCGAGGAGCCGGACGCGGAGCGGCATCGCCCGCCGGTGGTCACCATCATGGGGCACGTGGACCACGGCAAGACGTCGCTGCTCGACTACATCCGGAAGGCGAACATCGTCGCCGGCGAGGCGGGCGGCATCACCCAGCACATCGGCGCGTACCACGTCGAGCTGCCGGGCGAGCGTGAGATCACCTTCCTCGACACGCCGGGCCACCAGGCCTTCACCGCCATGCGCGCCCGCGGCGCCCAGGTCACCGACATCGTCGTCCTCGTGGTCGCGGCCGACGACCAGGTGATGCCACAGACGGTCGAGGCCATCAGCCACGCCCGGAACGCCGGCGTGCCCCTCATCGTGGCCATCAACAAGATCGACCTGCCGTCGGCCAACGTCGCCAAGGTCAAGCAGGACCTCCTCCAGCACAACGTCGTGCTCGAGGAGTTCGGCGGCAACGTGCTGAGCGCGCCGATCTCCGCCAAGAAGGGCACCGGCATCGACCAGCTGCTCGAGCAGATCCTGCTGCAGGCCGAAATCCTCGACCTCAAGGCCAATCCCGAGGCGCGGGTGCACGGCACCGTGCTCGAGGCGTCGCTCGATCCGGGCAAGGGGCCGCTGGCCACGATCCTGGTGCAGAAGGGCACCCTGCACGTCGGCGACAACTTCATCTGCGGCAAGTTCAGCGGCCGCGTGCGCGCGCTCTACGACGAGCGTGGCAAGAACGTGCGCGAGGCGGGCCCCTCGGTGCCGGTCCAGATCCTCGGCTTCGAGGGCGTGCCCGCGGCCGGCGACATCTTCACCGTCGTGACCGACGCCGTCGAGGCCCGCGAGATCGCGCAGAAGCGCCAGCGGCTCGAGCGCGAGGCCCAGAATCGCCGGAGCCAGAAGGGCACCTCGCTCGAGGACTTCAGCCGGGCGCTCAAGGAGGGCGAGGTCCAGGCGCTCCGCATCATCATCAAGGCCGACCAGGGCGGTCCCGCCGAGGCGCTGGCCGACGCGCTGGCCCAGCTCAGCACCTCCGAGGTCCGCGTCGACGTGGTGCACCGCGGCGTCGGCGCCATCACCGAGAGCGACGTGCTCCTGGCCAAGGCGTCGGGCGCGATCATCCTCGGCTTCCACGTGCGGCCCGACTCCAACGCCCGCGCCTCGGCCGAGCGCGAAGGGGTGGACGTGCGCACCTACCGCATCATCTATGAAGCGGTGGAGGACGTGCGGAACGCCCTCGAGGGCCTGCTCAAGCCGGAGGAGCGGGAAACCGTGCTCGGCGAGGCCGAGGTCATGGCGCTGTTCAAGGTGAGCAAGGTGGGAACCATCGCCGGATGCATGGTGCGGAGCGGGGTCATCTCCCGCACCGGCAAGGTGCGGATCATCCGCGACGGGACCACCGTCTACACCGGCGGCCTGTCGAGCCTCAAGCGCTTCAAGGACGACGTGCGCGAGGTGCGCGAGGGGCTCGAGTGCGGCATCGGGATCGAGAACTACAACGATCTCAAGGTGGGCGACCGCATCGAGGCCTTCAAGATGGAGGAGATCAAGCGTACCCTGGCGCCCGCCGGCTCGGCGGGCGGGCAGTAGCATGCACGCCGCCGTGCGGCGCTGGGAGCTTCACCTCGAGGGCTGCCACTCGCTCAAGGAGAAGCGCAGCGTCGTGAAGCCGCTCACCTCCGCCCTCCGGCGTGAGCTCAACCTGTCGGTGGCGGAGACCGGCCATCAGGACCTGTGGCAGCGCGCGGAGATCGCCTGCGCCGCCGTCGGCAGCGACCGCGTCGTGGTCGAGGAGACCCTGCGCGCCGCCGACGCCCTCATCGAGCGGAGCGACGGGCTCCGCATCCTCGACACCGTGACGGAGGCGCTGTGAAGGGATCGTCCCGCCGGCCGGAGCAGGTGGGCGAGACCCTCCGTCAGGTGGTCGCGGATGCCCTCACGCGGGGCCTTCGCGACCCCCGCGTCGGGTTCGTGACGGTGACACGGGTCGAGGTCTCGCCCGACCTCTCGCACGCGCGGGTCTACGTTGCCGTGCCGGGCGACGAGGCCGGGCAGGAGCGCTCGCTCGAGGGGCTTCGAAGCGCCTCGGGCTACCTCCGCTCGCTCGCGGCGAAGGTGCTCACGACGCGCTCGGTGCCCGAGCTGCACATCGAGCTCGATCGCGGGCTCCAGCACGCCAACCGGATCAACGAGCTCCTCGAGGGGCTCCGCCGGGAGGAGCTGGGCTGATCGGAGCCGTGCTGGTGGACAAGCCGGCCGGAATCACCTCGCACGACGCCGTGCGCCGGGTGCGGCGGGCACTGGGCGGGCCGCCCGCCGGCCACACCGGCACGCTCGACCCCTTCGCGACGGGACTCCTCGTCGTCCTCGTCGGCCGGGCGACCCGGCTTGCGCGGTTCGTGGAGGACCGGCCCAAGCGATACGCCGCGGAGGCACGGCTGGGCTGGGCCACCGACACCGACGATGTGAGCGGGACGCCGCTCGGCCCGCCGGTTCCGGTCGCGGTGACGGCGCACGCGGTCGCTGAAGCCCTCGCATCGTTCGCCGGCCGTCAGCTGCAGCGGCCTCCGGCGTTCTCCGCCAAGCACGTGGCCGGCCAGCGAAGCTACCGGCTGGCGCGCCGCGGCGAAGCGGTGCCGCTCGCGCCCGTCGAGGTCGAGGTCCACGAGATCGCGCTGCGGCGGTTTGACGGCGAACAGGTCTCCTTCTCCGTCACGGTGTCGGCCGGGACCTACGTCCGGGCGCTCGCGCGGGACCTGGGTGAGCGCCTCGGCACCGGGGCCCACCTGACGGCGCTTCGCCGGGAGGCGATCGGCACGCTCGAGGTGGCCGACGCGGTGCCGCTCGACGCCGTGAGTGGTGCGGCCCTCCGTCCTCCGCTCGCGGTCCTCCCGCACCTCGCGCTGGAGGAGATCGGCGAGGCCGACGCGCAGGCGATCCGGCACGGGCGCGCGGTGGCCGGGGCCGGCGAGGGAACGATCGGCCTGGTGCATCAAGGCGCGCTTCTCGCCATCGGAGAAGGGGCCGCCGGATTGATCCAGCCGCGCGTGGTGCTGGAGGAGCCGTGACGGGGTCGGGGAGCATCGTGACCGTCGGGTCGTTCGACGGCGTGCATCTCGGTCACCGGGCCGTCCTCGAGGAGATCGCGCGGCGGGCCCGCGCAGCGGGGCGGCGGAGCGTGCTCGTCACCTTCTCGCCGCATCCGCTCGAGGTCGTGAACCCGGCCGCGGCGCCGCCGCTCCTCACCGTGGGCGACGAGCGACTCGAGATCCTGGCGCAGACGCCCGTGGATCGGGTGCTGCTGCTCCGGTTCGATGCCGCGCTCGCCGCAATGTCGCCCCGGGAGTTCGTCGAGGACGTGCTGCTGGCGCGGTGCGGGATGCGGGAGCTCGTGATCGGGCATGACCACGGCTTCGGCCGCGGGCGAAGCGGCGATGCCGAAACGCTGCGTACGCTCGGGCGCGAGCTGGGGTTCTCGGTGGACGTGGTGGGTCCGGTGGACGCCGGCGGCCAGCAGGTGTCGAGCAGCCGCATCCGGCGCGCGGTGGCGGGCGGCGATCTCGCCCTCGCGGCGCGCATGCTGGGTCGGCCCTACACGCTGAATGGCGTCGTCGAGGCGGGGGAGGCGCGCGGCCGGCTCCTCGGCGTGCCGACGATCAACATCGGCGGGATCCCGTCCCGGAAACTTCTCCCGCCGGACGGCGTCTATGCGGTGCGCGTCGAATGGCGCGGCGGCGCGGCCGGTGGAATGATGAACCAGGGCGGGCGCCCGACCTTCGGCGATGCGCGCCGGACCCTCGAGGCGCACCTATTCGGCGTCGCGGCGGATCTCTACGGAGCCGCGGTGCGCCTCGCCTGGGTCGAGCGGATTCGGGACACCCGGCGGTTCGCCTCGCCGGACGAACTGCAGGAGCAGCTGGGACGCGACCGGATCGCCGCCGAGGCGGTCCTTGCCACACACACCTGAGCTTCGAGCGACGATGTTTGCATCCATCCGCAACCGCCTGATCGTGATCGCGGCCCTCGTCCTGGTCTGCGTCTACCTGCTGGTGCCGCGCACCATGACCCTGCACGAGCGGGACCAGGTCACCGGGGCCGTGCACGACACGACCGTCCGGCGGGTGCCCATCAAGTACGGCCTCGACCTCCAGGGCGGGATGCACCTGGCACTCGAGCTCGACCAGTCGAAGCAGGTCTCCTCGAACGTGAAGCGCGACATCGACCTCGCCCTGGTGGTGCTCCGGAAGCGCATCGAGGGCATCGGCACGCAGGAGCCGGTGATCCAGAAGAGCGGGGACGAGCGGATCGTGGTCGAGCTGGCCGGCATCACCGACGCCGCGCGCGCGCGGGCCGTGGTGCAGCAGAGCGCCTTCCTCGAGTTTCGCATCACCGATGAGACGGGCGCCCTCGATCGCGCGCTCCCCGCCATGGACCGCGCGCTGCGCCAGCTCGGCGTCAAGGGGGCCGACACCGGCAGCAAGCCGTCCGCCGTGCAGCAGCTCCTCGGCGGGGATTCATCCTCCAAGGCGGCGGACTCGACCGCGCCCGCCGTGCTGACCTCGCTGATCAAGCCGACCGGCCGCATGCCCGGCGAGTACCTGGTGCCGGAGCCGGCCTTCGCGCGGGTGGACAGCCTGCTCCGGATCCCGGCCATCCAGGCGCTCATGCCGCGCGGCGTCCAGACCTTCTGGAGCGCCTCCTCCACCAGCCTCGGCGTCGAGCCGGTCCGTTACCTCTACGTCGTGGGCGACCGCCCGATCATCACCGGCGACCGGCTGGTGGACGCCACTGCCCAGCTGGACCCGCTGACCAACAGCCCCGTCGTCAATTTCGAGCTCAACAGCGCCGGCGGGCGCAAGTTCGGCGAGGAGACGGCCCGCCATATCGGCGACTTCATGGCCATCATCCTCGATGGCCGCGTCCAGGGGCCGCCGCCGACCATCGAGGACCGGATCGGCCGCAATGGCCGCATCACGCTCGCGGGGAAGACGGTGGAGGAGGCGCGCGACCTCGCCATGACGCTCAAGGCCGGCTCGCTCCCGATCCCGCTCAAGATCGTCGAGCAGGGCCAGGTCGGAGCGAGCCTCGGCAAGGACTCGATCCACAAGGGGATCCTCGCCGGCATCGTCGGCACCGCGCTCGTGGTGCTCATCATGATCGGGTATTACCGGATGAGCGGCGTCCTCGCGGTGGCCGCGCTGGCCCTCTACCTCCTCTTCACCCTGGGCGGGCTCGCGGCGGTGGATGCGACGCTCACGCTTCCGGGCCTCGCCGGCATCGTGCTCTCGATCGGCATCGCGGTGGATGCCAACGTGCTGATCTTCGAGCGGATCCGGGAGGAGCTGCTGCACGGCAAGAGCGTGCGGCTCGCCGTGGATGAAGGGTTCCGGCATGCCATGAACGCGATCGTGGACTCCAACGTCAGCACGGTGCTCACGGCGCTCTTCCTGTTCCAGTTCGGCACCGGGCCGGTGCAGGGCTTTGCGGTGACCCTGATCCTGGGCATCGCGGCATCGATGATCACCGCGGTGTTCGTCACCCGCACCTTCTTCATGATCTGGCTGGACCGCAAGCCGGCCATGTCCACCCTGAGCATCTGACGATGACCCGCTTCTTCGCCGACGCCAACTACGACTTCATCAGCGTCCGCCGCTACGCCTACTGGCTCACGGCGATCCTGATCATCCCCGGGCTCCTCTTCACGCTGATCACGGGGCTCAACTACAGCATCGAGTTCACCGGCGGCACGCTGATCCAGATCCACGCCACCAAGCCGCTCGACGTGGGCGCGCTCCGGAGCGAGCTCGACCGCCAGGGCCTGCACGGCGCCGAGATCCAGTCGTTCGGCTCCGACAACGGCTACACCATCCGGGCGCGGGCGGCGAAAGTGGGCACCGACGCCGACAACACGCAGGTCACGACCGACCTCGTCACGACCGCCCTCGACCATCTGCTGGGCAAGGGTCAGTACACGGTCGGGCGATCGGGGGCCGTGGGCCCGAAGGTCGGCGGCGAGCTGCGCACCAAGGCGCTCCTCGCGATCTTCCTTTCGTTCTTCGCCGTGCTCGCCTACCTGGCCTGGCGCTTCGAGTGGCGGTTCGGCGTGGCGGCGGTCATCGCCACTGCGCACGACATCCTCGCCACGATCGCCTTCATCGGCATCATGCGCCTCGAGGTGAGCCTGACCGTGGTGGCGGCGGTGCTGTCGATGGTCGGGTACTCGCTCAATGACACCATCATCATCTTCGACCGGGTGCGCGAGAACCTGGTGCGCATGCGGAATGCCTCGTTCGCCGAGATCCTCAACCGCTCGGTCAACGAGACGCTGCCGCGGAGCATCCTGACCCACGGCACGACGCTCAGCACGCTCCTCGCCCTCACCTTCCTCGGCGGCGAGGTCATCCGGCCCTTCGCGCTGGTCATGTTCTTCGGCGTGTTCACCGGCACCTTCTCGTCCATCTACATCGCGTCGCCGGTGCTCATGGCCATCGAGCAGCGCTGGCCCGGTCCCCACACCCACGCGCGGAAGTCGCGGAGCGCGGCGGCCTCCTCCACGTCCCGCAAGGCGCAGCCGGTCGGCTGACGTGCTCGTCGACACGCACTGCCACCTCGCCGATCCGGCCTATGACGCCGATCGGGGCGAGGTGGTGGCGCGGGCGCGCGCGGCCGGCGTCGGCCACGTGATCGTCGTCGGGGAATCGCCCGAGACGGCCGACCGCGCCCTGCGGCTCGCCGCCGGCAATCCCCGGCTCTCCGCCACCGCCGGCGTGCATCCCCATGTGGCCTCGAGCTGGACCGCCGAGACCGGTACGTGGCTGGCCCAACGGCTGGCCGACCCGCGCGTCGTCGCCGCGGGGGAGATGGGGCTCGACTATCACTACGATCACTCGCCCCGCGCGGTCCAGCGCGACGTTTTCGACCGGCAGCTCGACGCCGCGGCCGGGGCGGGGAAGCCGGCCGTCATTCACGCGCGCGACGCCGACGAGGACGTCGCCTCCGCGCTGAGGAACCACGCGGCAGCGTGCGGCGTGCTGCACTCCTTCAGCAGCGGGCTTCCGCTGCTCCGCAGCGCGCTCGCCCTCGGCTGGTACGTATCCTTCAGCGGCATGGTCACCTTCCGCAGCTGGTCGCTCGACGACGCCATCCGGGAGGCCCCGCTCGACCGCCTGCTGGTCGAGACCGACGCCCCCTTTCTCGCGCCGGTGCCGCACCGCGGCCGGCGGAACGAGCCCGCCTGGGTCGCGGCCGTGGCCCGGCGGATCGCGGATGTGCGTGGACTCCCGCTGGATGAAGTGATCGCAGCCACCGGCGCCAACGCCGCCCGGCTCTTCGGCCCCCGTCTCGCCCCACTGGAGGATCGGCCGTGACCAAGGTCCCGTCGGACATCGCCATCGCGCAGGCCGCCCGGCTCCGCCCCATCGCCGACGTCGCCGCCGACGCCGGGCTCTCGCCGGATGACATCCTGCCGTACGGGCGGCACAAGGCGAAGGTCACCGCCGCCGCCGTTGCGGCGCACCGGACCCCGCGCGGGCGCCTCGTCCTCGTCACCGGGATCAACCCGACCCCCGCGGGCGAAGGGAAGTCCACCGTCACCGTCGGCCTCGCCCAGGCGTTCCGGCGCCTCGGCACACGGGTCATGGTCTGCATCCGCGAGCCGTCGCTGGGCCCGGTGTTCGGCGTGAAGGGTGGCGCCGCGGGAGGCGGGTACGCCCAGGTCGTGCCGATGGACGAGATCAACCTCCACTTCACCGGCGACTTCCACGCCATCGCGTCGGCGCACAACCTCCTCTCCGCCCTCCTCGACAACCACCTGCATCAGGGCAATGCCCTTGGGCTGGATCCGCGGCGGATCACCTGGCCGCGCACGATGGACATGAACGATCGCGCGCTGCGCTCGATCATCGTCGGCCTGGGCGGGCTCAACGGCGGCCCCACCCGCGAGGACCGCTTCGTGATCGTCCCGGGCAGCGAGATCATGGCGATCCTCTGCCTCGCAAGCGACCTGGTGGACCTGGAGGGCCGGCTCTCGCGGATCATCGTCGGCCTGACCCGCGACCGGAAGCCGGTCACCGCCGGCGACCTCAAGGCCTCCGGTGCCATGACGCTCCTGCTCAAGGACGCGATCCTGCCGAACCTGGTGCAGACCCTCGAGGGCGGCCCCGCGCTGGTGCATGGCGGCCCCTTCGGGAACATCGCCCACGGGTGCAACTCGCTGGTGGCGACACGGCTCGGCCTGGGCCTTGCCGATGTCGTCCTCACCGAGGCGGGCTTCGGCGCCGATCTCGGCGCGGAGAAGTTCTTCGACATCAAGTGCCGCTTCGGCGGGCTGCGGCCTGAGGCGGCGGTTGTCGTCGCCACGATCCGCGCGCTCAAGATGAACGGCGGGGTGAAGAAGGATGCGCTCGCGACGCCCGACGTGGACGCCCTCCGCCGGGGCATGGTGAACCTCGAGGCGCACGTCGGGAACGTGCGCAAGTTCGGCGTCCCCGTCGTGGTCGCGGTGAACCGGTTCACCAGCGACTCGGAGGCGGAGAACGAGACGGTGCTCGCCGCCAGCCCTTCGTGGGGCGCCCGCCCCGCCCAGAGCGCCCTCGGGGCCCGCGGGGGAGAGGGCGGGGAGGCGGTCGCCCCGGCGGT
>JAICVB010000077.1 GCA_025935545.1 Gemmatimonadales bacterium | reverse complement strand
TCGTGATCCTCTCGGAGAGTCTCGGGCTCGCGCCGGGGCAGCTTCGCGCGGCGGTGGATGCGCTGATGGATTATCCGGCGGTGCTCGGGCCCGCCAGCGGGGCGGGATGCTACCTGATCGGCGGCCAGCGCCCGCTGCCGGGACTGGCTGCGGGGCTCGTCGAAGGGGAGCCGCCGCTTCCCGCCCTCCGGCATGCGCTGGAGCGCCTTGCGCCGGGCTGGCGCGAGCTCGGCGAGCTCAGGGCAATCGAGACCGCGGCGGACGCCCGGGCGGAGGGGTTACTGGTCTGACTTGCCGGAATCAGGAGCCACGCGGCGCCAGACGATCCGCGACAGGTCGGCGATCAGGTGGGCGGCTGTCGCCTCGTCGCGGTAGCCGCGCGTGAGCACCACGAGCACATAGGGGTCGCGGCCCGGGGGATAGACGATGGCCGCGTCGTGGAGCAGCGCGGTGATGCTTCCCGTCTTGTGCGCCACCCGCGTGCCCGGCGGAAGTCCGGCCGGGATTCCCTCGTTGAACTCCTGGCCCAGCAGCATGCGAAGGATCTCGCGCGTCGCCGCCGGCGACGCGGCGCGACCCTGCTGGATCGCGGCGAGCAGCGTCGCGAGGTCGCGCGCGGTAGTGGTGTTGTTGAGGCCCTTCGCGAAGGCCTTCCCGTCCTCCACCCCGCGCAAGACCACGATCGAATCGGCGCCGAGCCGGTGCGCGGTGGCGTTGACGCGCGCGGCGCCCAGCCGGTCGATGAGGAGGTTCGTCGCCAGGTTGCTGCTGCGCTCGATCATGAGCTCGGCCAGGCGTCGCCGGGGGAGGGCGCGGCCCTCGAGCGCGTAGAGCGTCGAGTCGGAGTCGTCGGCCGGATCGAGGGTGAAGGCCGAGCCGTCGGCGATGGAAGTGAAGCGATTCCGGACCATCACCGTATCGTCCCAGCGGGTCCGGCCGGAGTCCACGTCCTGCGCCAGCTGGATCAGTACGGGTACCTTCATCGTACTGGCGGCGTGGAAGCGGAGGTCGGCGTTGTGGAAGGCCGTGCCGCCGCTGCCCAGGTCCACGAAGGCGACGGCGACGGTGCCGGGCTCCTCCCGGAGGCGCCGGTCGATCGCCTCGCTGAGCGGCATCGGCATCGGGCGTGGCACGAGCCCTGCCTGAGAGGAGCACCCGAGTGCAAGCAGGGCCAATGGCACGAAAGGATGGAATCGCATGGCAGAAGATAGCACCCGCGGCGACGACGCAGCGAGGAGCACCATGACCGCGCCGTTTCCCGTACAGGACCGCCTCCGCTTTGCCCAGTTCGTGCTGGAACGCCTTCCCAACGGTCGCTGCCGTGCCCGTGTCGAGCTTACCTGGCGGGATTCCGAGCGCTTTACCGGCGAGTCCGAGGGGCTCTCGTCCCAGGCGGGGGAGCTGCGCTGCGCCGCGGACGCGACGGTGCAGGCCCTCACCCAGTCGGTGGATGGTGGGGTCGGATTCGAGCTCCTGGGCGTCAAGGCGGTGCGCGCGTTCGACGCGACGGTCGTGATCGTATCCCTCGCGGTACAGACCGATGATCGCTCGCACCGCGTGGTCGGCTCCTACCTGAGCGACGCCGAGCCCGCCCGGGGTGCCGCGCTCGCCGTGCTCAACGCGACGAACCGCATCCTGGGCAATCGCCTCTTCATGCGCTGAGCCTCCGGGCGCGACCTCTTCCCGCGCCTGCGCATCCACCTTCCGTCGCCTCGTTTCGCTCGGCGCCTTGGCATTTCGCTGTGGCGGCGGGCCCGCGTCACGTCGGTTTTCCGGGGGTCAGGGATCGGCTGCCCGTCCCGCGCGGGCCACGTCCAGCCCCGGCACGCAGATGCGGATTCGGTGGATCTTTGGGGATTCGGTGGCATGGATCTGGCCCATGAGCTAACGTTCGCCCCGGCGATCAGGCCCCTTCCGCGTGGTACCTGCAGCAGTCCGCTCGACTCGATCAACAAGGCCCCCGCGCGCGTCCGTGGCGCCGCGATGCCCTCGCCAATGGAGGACACATGAAGCGCATTGGGACCGCTCTGAGTCTCGCGCTTGTCGCGGCCTGTGCCGGCCGGTCAGCACCCGTGCCCGGCGCCGTCGCTCCCTCTTCCGATCATGCGCCTCATGCGCCGGCGACGGCGCAGGCCGAGCCCGCGCCGTCGAGGCAGCAGGCGGTGGCGGCCGTCGACATCCCTCCGGCTCCCGTCATCGACACCCGCATCGACCACGAGGCCGCGGCCGAGCTCAACGTCGAGGCCGATTCGGCCGCGGACGCGGAGATGCTGGAGAAGCTCGATGCCTCCCGGCCCGCGGTCCCTGATGACGCTTCCGGTGCCGATGCCGCGGCAGTCCCGGGCGGCGGGGTCACCTGGGACATCGATGTCGCGAGCTTCAACAATCACGACCGCGTCCAGTACTATCTCGATCTCTTCCAGGGTCCCGCGCGCGAGCGCATGGGCATCTGGCTCAACCGGATGCCGCGCTACGAGTCCATGATCCGGGAGCGCCTGCAGGACCAGGGGCTCCCCGGCGACATGGTGTACCTCGCGCTGATCGAGAGCGGGTTCTCGAACGTCGCCACCAGCTCGGCGCGCGCCGTCGGGATGTGGCAGTTCATGCGCGGCACCGGCCGCGGCTACGGGCTGCGGATCGACGGCTGGGTGGACGAGCGGCGTGATCCGGTGAAGGCGACCGTCGCCGCCGCGCGCTTCCTGCACGACCTCCGCGAGCGCTTCGGCTCGCTCTACCTCGCCGCCGCCGCGTACAACGCGGGGGCCGGCAAGGTGGGCCGCGGCCTCAACCGGATGGATGAGGAGGAGGACGAGGACGGGTACAGCGACTCCACCTTCTTCCGGCTCTACGACACGCGGTTCATCCGCCGTGAGACCAAGGACTACGTTCCCAAGCTGATCGCCGCCGCGCTCATCGCGAAGGAGCCCGCGCGATACGGCTTCCACGTGCAGCCGGCCGAGCCGCTCGAGACCGACTCGATCGTCGTGCCCGACATGACCGGCCTCGACGTCGTGGCCCGGCTCGCCGACACGACCGTCGCGGCCATCGCCGAGCTCAACCCGCAGTATCTCCGCCTGGCGACACCGCCCCATTCACACGCCGTCGTCCGCGTCCCGGCCGGGCGCGGCGAGGCCGCGGCCCGCGCGTACGCCGAGCTCGCGCCGGCCGACCGCGTGAGCTTCCGCGAGCACGTCGTGACGCGTGGCCAGACGACGGCCGCGATCGCGCAGCGCTATGGCATCTCGACGAGTGCACTGGTCGAGGCGAACCCGGCGCTCCGGCGCCGGGCGCCGCGGGCAGGGCAGCGCCTCATCGTGCCGCTGGGTGGTCCGATGTCCACGGTGGTGGCTCGCCGCATTGCGGAGCCCGAGCCGGTCGCAATGCAGATCCATCGGGTGCGCCGGGGCGAGACGCTGTCGGGGATCGCGCGCCGCTACCACGTGAGCGTGCGGCAGCTGCGCGGCTGGAACCGGCTGGGCTCGAAGGGCCAGATCCGAGCCGGCCAGCGCCTCCGCATCGCGGCGCCGGCGGTCCAGCGTGCGCGGCAGGCGGAGAAGCGGTCGGTCGCCTCGCGCTCCACGACGCACGTGACCCGCCTCGCGGGCAGGTCCGGCGAGGCCCGCTCGGCGAGCACGCACGTCGTGAAGAAGGGGGAAACGCTGACGGGCCTGGCCCGTCGCTACGGCGTGACGGTCCAGGCCCTCAGGAAGGCGAACGGCATGTCCGCGCGGGCCCAGCTCAAGGCCGGCACCGCGATCGTGATTCCCGCCTAGTTGGCGACACCCCTCGTCGGCGCGGTGGGCCGGTAGGCCTTGAGCACCGCCGAGGAGTAGCCGTTCCGCGGGTTCCCGCCCTCGGCCAGGATCTCCTCCACCCGCCCGGGGCCGCGGTTGTAGGCCAGGAGCGCCAGGTGGGAGTCGTGGTCGAACTGCACCAGCAGGTCCTTCAGGTAGCGGAATCCCAGCCGCAGGTTCAGGTCCCGCTCCATCAGGCGCTCCGTCGTGACCGACTTGTCGTACTGACGCGCGGTGCCGACCTGGATCTGCGTGAGCCCGAGCGCACCGGCCGAGCTGCGGGCGGTCCGCTTGAAGTTGCTCTCCACCTGCACCAGCCGGTACGCGATCGAAGGCCGGATCCCTTCGGCCCTGGCGATGTCATAAATGGACGCCGCCAGCTCGGGCGTGATGCCGTAGCTCGCCGAGTACCCGCGGATCGCCTCCGACCGCTCAGCCCGCTTCTTAGCCAATTCCGATTCGTACTTGAGCGCGGCCACGCGCTGCGCCGGTGTCAGCTGGGCCGCGCTCGCTTCCTCCGCTGCCGCGATGCGCACGCTCGTCGTGTGCTCCGTCCATGCCCCGATCGCGCTCACCAGCAGGGCGCCCGTGACGGCAAGACCGCTGAGCGCGAGGACGCGCTCGAACCGACTCGGTGGTGTCATCCGTGCCTCCTTGCTATCGAGAACCGCGGGCTAGTCGCCGGCGCGGTACCAGTCTCCCCGGGTTCCCCCGGTCTTGCTGAGCAGCCGCACACCTTCCACTGCCATGCCGCGATCAACCGCCTTGACCATGTCGTACACCGTGAGGCAGGCAACCGCCGCCGCGGTGAGTGCTTCCATCTCGACGCCGGTGCGCCCGGTGGCCGAGGCCGTCGCCGTGATGCGGACGCCGGGGAGCGACTCGTCCAGCCGCGCTTCCACGCCGATCGCATCGAGGCCGAGCGGGTGACAGAGCGGGATCAGCTCGCCCGTCCGCTTGGCCGCCATCGTGCCCGCCACCTCGGCCACCGCCAGGACGTCACCCTTGGCCACGGCATCGGCGGCCACGAGCGCGAACGCTTCGCTCGACATGCGCACCGCGCCCTCGGCCACCGCCGTCCGGCTGGAGACCGGCTTGTCCCCCACGTCCACCATGCGGGCCCGGCCGGCGTCGTCCACGTGCGTGAGCTTCACAGGAGCTCCGCGAGATCGTCGCCCAGGACCGCGAGCAGGAGCTGCGGGTTGACGTTTCCCGCCGCCGCCTCCCGCGCATCGCTCACGCGGTCGAGCGCCTGGAACAGCGCCTGGGGCTCGCAGCCGAGGAGCCCGGCGGGGACCGGCCGGCGAACCCGTTCGCCGAGGGCGCCGCGGGCCGCTTCGCCCAGGGTTTCCGCCACGGCGTCGAGGACGGCGCTGAACTCGCCGCGTGCCGACCAGGGCTGCTGCCGGAGCGCCCGCTCGAGGCGCGGCCCGGGACCCGCAAGCACCGCTTCGAGGAGGGCCCGCGCCGCTCCCTCGGTGGCGGCGTCGTCGCCCGCGTCCAGCGCGGCACCGATGGCGCCTTCGGCCCGGTGCACCCTGGCCTCGATCTCCGCATCGGCCAGCTCCGGCCGAACCTCCGTGCGGAGAAAGCCGCGCACCTCTTCGTCGGCCAGCCGGCCGAGGCGGATGGGAACGGCTCGCGACCGGATGGTCGGGAGCAGCCGGCCCGCATCGGCGCTCGTCAGCACCAGGATCGTGTCGGCCGGCGGCTCCTCCAGCAGCTTGAGCAGCGCATTGGCCGCTTCCGGGCTCGACTCCTGGGCCACCAGCCGCTCGGCGTCTCCCACGATGAATATCTTGGGGCCACGCCCGACCGGTGTCAGTGACGCAGCCCGCTGGAGCAGCCGGGCGCTCGCCACCCCGTGGCCGGCCATTCCGTCGGGCGCGCCGTACAGCGGTCGCGCCCGACGCTCCTCCATCACCGCCGCCAGCGACTCCTCGGCCTCGTCCACCTGCCGGTCGGCGTCACCTGCCTTCGGGCGGGGAATCGGCACCAGCCAGTGAACGTCCGGATGCTGCAGCGTCAGGACCTGGCGGCATCCCATGCAGGTGCCGCAGGGCTCGAGCGCGGTACCCTCACACTGGATCAGCTGCGCGAGCCAGAGCGCCGTCCGCTGCTTCCCCACGCCGGCCGGGCCGGTGAGGAGCAGGGTGCCCGGGAGTCGTCCCGCGCGCCAGGCCGTGGCGAGGCGTCGGCGGGTATCCTGGTGACCCCGGAGGGGCGGCAAGGGCATGGGAAGAAGGTAGGCTGTGGGGCGGATTTTGGGAACCGATATCATTGTAACGGCATTTTCCACAACGACTTAGGTGCCAAAAAACGGGGGTCAGGTGAGGAGGTGGACGACCCGAAAATGAAGCGAGTGCGCGCTCTCATTTTTCCACTTGCGAGCAACTGCTCACTGCCGCCGCTAAGCGCTTGCCGCCCGGCCAATTAGCCGGTTTCGGCGTTGACCGGCGGGTGTCTCGCGATTATCCTCTGGCACCATCAATCCCGAGTAGCTCAGCTGGTAGAGCAGGTGACTGTTAATCACCGGGTCGGGGGTTCGAGTCCCTCCTCGGGAGCTCCCAGGGCATCGCCACGGCGGTGCCTTTTGCTTTGGGGTGTCAGGCCCGGCCAGCCGTCGGGCCCGTATGCAGCTCGATCGCGCGCCACATGTACCAGCTTCCCACGCTGCGAAAGGGGCGCCAGCATTCCGCGTGTGCGGCCAGCTCCCTGGGGGTCGGCATGCGGCCGATCCCGTAGGCGAGCGAGAATCCCTTCCGGACCCCCAGGTCGCCCACCGGCAGGACGTCGGGCCGGCCCAGCCGGAACATCAGCAGCATCTCCACGGTCCAGACACCGATACCGCGCACCGCCGTGAGCCGCTCGATCAGCTCCTCGTCCGGCATCCGCCGCGCGCGCGTGAGCGTCGGGACGGTGCCGCTCAGGGTATGCTCGGCCAGATCCTTGAGCGCCGCGGTCTTCGCGCGGGAGAGACCGGCGGAGCGGAGCCGCTCGTCGGGCGTGGCCAGGATGTCCGCCGGGGTGGGGAACCGCTTCGGCAGGAAGAGCCGCCGCGTCCGCTCGAGGATCGTCGCGGCGGCCTTGCCCGAGAGCTGCTGATAGACGATGGATTCGACCAGCGCGCCGAAGATGCTCTGCGTGACCCGCGGCCGCAGCTGGAATGGTCCCGCCCGCCGCATCACGCCGGCGAGGACGGGATCGACTCGCCGGAGATGCCGCCTGGCCGCGGCAGGATCGAACTCGAGGACGGGTGTGACGGGCAATGCGCACTCCCTCCGGATAGAATTCCGCGATGACTCCTGAACAATTTCGCCATCACGCCCACGAGCTCGTGGACTGGATGGCCGACTACCTGCGGGACGTCGGCAAGCGGCCGGTGGTGCCCGCGGTCGCGCCGGGCGAGATCCGGCGTGCACTCCCGGCCGAGCCGCCGGCCGCGGGCGAGCCATTCGAGGCGATTGCCGCCGACTTCCGCGAGCTGATCCTGCCGGGGATGACGCACTGGAACCACCCGGGGTGGTTCGGCTACTTCCCGGCGAATCATAGCCCCCCATCCATCCTGGCCGAGATGCTGACCGCGACCCTCGGCGCGCAGTGCATGTCGTGGCAGACCTCGCCGGCCGCGACCGAGCTCGAGCAGGTGGTGATGGAGTGGCTCCGCGGGATGCTGGCGCTGCCGGCGGATTTCACCGGCGTCATCCAGGACACCGCGTCCACCGCCACGCTGGTGGCGCTGCTCACCGCGCGCGACCGGCGCGGGACCGATCCCCGCATGCTCACCGTCTATGCCTCCACCGAGGCGCACTCGTCGATAACGAAGGGCGCGCGCCTGGCCGGCTTCGCGCCTGAGCACATCCGGGCCGTCCCGGTGGACGCTGCCTTCGCGATGCAGGCCGGCGCACTCGAGGCGCTGATGGCGGCGGACGCTGCCGCGGGGCTCGCTCCCGCCTGCGTCGTGGCGACCGTCGGGACGACGTCGTCCACGGCGGTCGATCCGCTTCGGGCCAGCGCCGCGGCCTGCGGCCGGCACGGCGCGTGGCTGCACGTGGACGCGGCCTACGCGGGCGCGGCCACGATCCTCCCCGAGCGTCGCGCGCTCTTCGACGGCGTGGAGCTCGCCGACAGCTTCGTCTTCAATCCTCACAAGTGGCTGCTCACCAACTTCGACTGCTCGGCCTACTTCGTTCGCGATGTGCCGGCACTGCTCCACACCTTTGCCGCGGCGCCGGCCTATCTCCGGACGGCGCACGACCCGGAGGTCGTCAACTTCCGCGACTGGGGCATCCAGCTGGGGCGGCGCTTCCGCGCGCTCAAGCTGTGGTTCGTGATCCGAAGCTACGGCGTGGAGGGGCTTCGAGCGATGCTGCGACGGCACATCGCGCTGGCGGAGGAGTTCCGGTCGTGGGTCGAAGCGGAGCCCGGCTTCGTGGTGCCGGCGCCGTCGCCGTTCGGGCTCGTCTGCCTGCGCCACGAGCCGCCTGCCCTCGCGGGCGACGGCGCCGCGCTCGACGACTGGAATCGGGCGCTCCTCTCCCGCGTCAACGCGGCGGGCGACGTCTTCCTCACGCACACGCAGCTCGGCGGGCGCTACACGCTCCGCCTGGCGATCGGGCAGTGGCAGACGGAGCGAGCGAACGTCGCGCGGGCGTGGGAGCTGATCCGGAGCGCCGCGGGCGCTACCTGACCGAGGCCCGCGCCGCCGGCAGGGGGGCCCGGGCGCTTGCGGCGGCCGCCGCGAGCACCGGCGCCAGGTAGCGTCCGGTGTGCGACCCCGGCATCGCCGCCACCTCCTCCGGCGGGCCCTGCACCAGCACGCGCCCTCCCGCGTCGCCCGCCTCCGGCCCCATCTCGATCACCCAGTCCGCGCGCTTGATCACGTCGAGATGGTGCTCGATCACGACGACGGTGTTTCCCGCGTCCACCAGCCGGTCGAGCACCTGGATCAGGATTCGGACGTCGTCGAGGTGGAGTCCCGTGGTCGGCTCGTCGAGGATATAGAGCTTCCGCCCGTCGCGCTTGCCGGCGCTCGCGAGCTCGCGCGCGATCTTGAGCCGCTGCGCCTCCCCGCCCGACAGCGTGGTGGCCGGCTGGCCCAGCCGCAGGTAGCCGAGCCCCACCTGCTGCAGCTGCCAGAGGGCGGCGCCCAGCTTCGGCTGGTGGCGGAAGCGGGTGATCGCCTCGTCCACGGTCCACTGCAGCACGTCGTGGATCGAGTAGCCGTGGATGCGGACGTCGAGCACCTCGCGCTTGTAGCGGGTGCCGCCGCACACCTCGCAGGGCACGAAGACATCGGCGAGGAAGACCATCTCGACCTGCACGTGGCCGGCGCCGTCGCAGGCCTCGCAGCGCCCGCCGGCCAGGTTGAACGAGAAGGTGGCGGCCGTGTATTTCCGCTGGCGGGCCAGGGGCTGGGCCGCGAACAGCTCGCGGATCTCGTCGAACGCCTTGATGTAGGTGACGGGATTCGAGCGGGGCGAGCGCCCGATCGGCGACTGGTCCACCAGCAGCACGTCCTGCAGGTATTCCCATCCGCTCAGCGTGCGGACGTCGCCGACCGGCTCGCCCAGGTGCGACTTGGCGGAGTGGCCGCCATGCAGGCGCGCCTCGAGGTTCCGGTAGAGCACGTCGTAGATCAGCGTGCTCTTGCCGGAGCCGCTCACGCCGGTGACCGCCGTCAGCGTGCCGAGCGGGATGTCGGCGTCGGCCTCGTGCAGGTTGTGGAGGGTGGCGCCCCGGATGCGGAGCCAGTGCGGTCCTGCCTGCCGCCGCTCGGCCGGGACGCCGATCCGCTTCCGGCCGCTCAGATAGTGGCCGGTGAGCGTGTCGAGCTCGCCCGTGAGGGGGCCGGCGTGGACCACCTCGCCGCCCCGCTCGCCGGAGCCGGGACCGAGCTCGAGCATGAAGTCCGCCTGCTCGATGGCGGCGAGGTCGTGCTCCACCACGATGACGGTATTGCCCGCGTCACGCAGGCGGCGGAGCAGCGCCAGCAGGCGATCGGTATCGCGCGGGTGCAATCCGACCGACGGCTCGTCGAGCACGTAGAGGGTGTCCACCAGCCGGGAGCCGAGGGCGTTCGAGAGCGCGATGCGCTGGGCCTCGCCGCCCGAGAGCGACCTCGTCTGGCGGTCGAGCGAGAGGTAGCCGAGGCCCACGTCGCGCAGGTAGGCGAGCCGGGACTCGAGCTGCTCCAGGATGGGCGCCGCGATCCGCCGCTCGTGGTCGCTCAGCGCGACGCCATGGAGCCAGTCATGCACGCCGTCCACCGCCCGGGCGGCGATGTCGGCGATGCGGTCGTCGCCCACGCGGACGGACAGCGCGGCGGGATTCAGGCGGGTGCCGCCGCAGGCCTCGCAGACGTGCGCCAGCTGGTACTGCCGGAGGAAGACGCGGATGTACTGCTTGTAGCGCTTCTCCTCGAGGTCCCGCAGGAAGGGGAAGATCCCGACGTAGCGGCCCTTCCGGCCGTGGAGCAGCTCCTGGCGGACGGCGGCCTTGAGCCGGCTCCACGGCTTGTCCACGTCGGCGCCCAGGGCGCGGGCGGTGTCCAGCAGGAGCCGGCGCCGGGTCTCGTAGCGCGGCTTGGTCCAGGGGTCGATCGCTCCGTCGGCCAGGCTGCGCTCGGGATCGGGGACGATCAGCGACTCGTCGTACTCGAGGGTGGCGCCGAAGCCGTTGCAGGTGGCGCAGGCTCCGCGGGGGTTGTTGAAGGAGAAGAGCGCGGGCGTGATGGACGCGGCCGGCGTATCGCAGTTGCTGCAGGCGAGGAATTCGGTGAAGCGGAGTCGGCGTCCGTCATCCAGCACCGCGATGGCGACCCCCTCGCCCTCGGCGAATGCGGTGGACACCGCCTCATGCAGTCGCCCTGCGATGTCGGCCGAGACGGTGAGCCGGTCCACGACGACGAGCAGGCCCGCGTCCTGGGCCAGATCGGTGTCCAC
>JAICVB010000127.1 GCA_025935545.1 Gemmatimonadales bacterium | reverse complement strand
TCGGCGGTGGGCCGGCGCATCGACGACAGCTCGCCGATGGTGGACGCCCGCCTGCCCGACGGGTCCCGCGTCAACGCCATCATCAAGCCGCTCGCGATCGACGGGCCCCACCTCTCGATCCGCAAGTTCCGTCGCGACGCGCTCTCGGGCGAGGACCTGATCCGGACCAACAGCCTCACCCAGCCGATGCTCGATCTGCTCCAGGCGATCGTGAAGGCGCGGCTCAACATCCTGATCTCGGGCGGCACCGGCGCGGGCAAGACCACTCTGCTCAATGTGCTGTCGTCGTACATCCCGCCCTACGAGCGGATCCTCACCATCGAGGACTCGGCCGAGCTGCAGCTCCGCCAGCCGCACGTGGTGCGGCTGGAGACCCGGCCGGCCAACATCGAGGGCCACGGCGAGGTGCCCCAGCGGCTCCTCCTGGTGAACTCGCTCCGCATGCGGCCCGACCGGATCGTCATGGGCGAGTGCCGCGGCGCCGAGGCGGTGGACATGCTGCAGGCGATGAACACGGGCCACGACGGCTCGATCACCACCCTGCACGCCAACACCACGCGCGACGCGCTGGCGCGCCTCGAGACGATGGTCTCGATGGCCAACCTGAACCTGCCCGAAAAGGCGATGCGGCAGCAGATCGCCTCGGCGATCAACGTGGTGATCCAGGTGGCCCGCCTCAGCGATGGCACCCGCAAGGTCGTCTCCATCACCGAGCTGGTCGGGATGGAGGGCGACGTCATCACCATGCAGGACATCTTCGTGTACGACCGGCAGGGCATGGACGGCGACAAGGTGGTCGGCCAGTTCCGCGCGACCGGGATCCGGCCGCGCTTCGCCGAGCGGCTCAAGTCCTACGGCATCGATCTCTCGTCGCTCCTGTTCTCGAACATGGACGGCACGGACGGGCGGCAGAAGGGCCCTGGGCGATGGTAGACATCCCGCAGGGCGCCCTCCTCCCCGCCGTCGCCGCCTTCGTGGCGGTGACGCTCTTCGCCGTCTCCGGCGCGCTCGTCTGGGAGTGGTGGCAGGAGCAGCGACGGCGGCGGAACGTCGTGGGCCAGCTCAAGGACCTGGTGGACAACCCCCTCGATCCCGCGTCGGCCCAGATCCTCCGGGACGACGTCGAGGGCGCCGCCTGGATCGAGGCGCTCGCCGCACGGCTCCCCACGCTCCGGACGGTGGACCGGATGCTGCAGCAGGGCGGGATGAGCTGGACGCTGCAGACTTTCGTGCTGTTGACGCTGGGCTTCGGCGTCGGGCTCGGCCTCAGCGCCATCATGCTCACGCGCTCGCTCACGGCGGCCATCATCATCGCCTTCATCGGCGCCCTGATGCCGTACTGGTACGTGCGCTTCCGCCGGAATAAGCGGCTTGGCGCCTTCGAGGAGCAGCTCCCCGAGGCGATCGAGCTGATCGGCCGGGCGCTCCGGGCGGGGCATCCGCTCTCGTCCGGCTTCAAGATGGCGGCCGACGACAGCTCGGAGCCGATCGCGGGCGAGCTCCGCCGGGTGTTCGAGGAGCAGCGATTCGGCCTGCCGGTGCCCGACTCGCTCCTCAACCTGGCCGACCGGATGGGGCTGATGGACGTCCGCATCCTGGTGACGGCGATCCTGATCCAGCGCGAGGTAGGCGGCAACCTGGCCGAGATCCTCGACAACCTGGCCAAGGTGGTGCGGGAGCGGTTCACCATCCGGCGCCAGCTCCGGGTGTACACCGCGCAGGGGCGGATGACGGGATACCTGCTCGCGGTCCTGCCGCTCGCGCTCTTCGGGATCCTCTGGAGCATGAACGCCGACTACATGCGGATCCTCTTCACCGACCCCATGGGCAAGCTGGTGGTGATCATCGGCATCGTGATGCAGGTCGGCGGGTACTTCTGGATCCGCCGCGTCGTGGACATCGAGATCTGAAGCGCGCCATATGCTGACACTCATCGGACTCTTCACCGCCGGCTGCGTCGTCCTCCTCACCGTGTCGCTGGTGCTGCTGGCGCCGCGGCGGCCGGCCGCGGTCGGGAAGCGGCTGGACGAGCTGCGCGCCCTGGGCGGCCGGGACGAGATCGAGCGCCGTCGCCGCGAGGCCAACGCCGAGCGGCTCAAGAACGTGCTGGCCGTGCTGGGCGGCCGGGTGGACCAGACGCGGACCGACACCAGCGCGGTCCGCCACTTCCTGGTGCAGGCGGGCTACACCGACGCGAGCGCGGTGCAGATCTACTGGGCGGCGCGCATCATCACGCCGGCGCTCCTCCTCATCGCGGCGCTCACCGTCTCGAAGACGCTGCACGCGCCGCCGTCGAAGGCGCTGCTGGGCATCCTCTGGGCGCTGGGCGTCGGCTGGATCGCGCCGACCTTCATCGTCCGGAGCCGGCTCAAGAAGCGGCAGAAGGAAGTGCAGCTCGCCATGCCCGACATGCTCGACCTCCTGGTCGTCTGCGTCGAGGCGGGGCTCGGGCTCAACCAGGCGCTCACGCGCGTGGCCGACGAGATCCACCACGTGAGCCCGGTGATGAGCGAGCAGCTCACCATGGTGAACCTCGAGATGCGGGCGGGCACGCCGCGCGAGGAGGCGCTCAAGCACCTGGCCGAGCGGACCGGCCTTCCCGACATGAAGTCGCTGGTGGCGATGCTGGTGCAGACCGACCGCTTCGGCACCTCGGTGGCGGACGCGCTCCGGATCCAGGCCGACACGCTGCGCACCAAGCGGCGGCAGCGGGCCGAGGAGGCGGCGGCCAAGACGACGATCAAGCTCGTCTTCCCGCTCGTGCTCTGCATCTTCCCGGCGATGTTCGTGGTGGTGCTGGCGCCGTCGGTCATCGCCATCATCCGGGAGCTCGACAAGGTCAACATGTGACGATGCTGGCGGTGCACGCCGCCGGCACCGGCGCCGCTCTGGGTGACCGCGTCCGCGTGGCGGACGGGTGGTGGTCCCGCTTCCGCGGCCTCCTGGGCACGGCGGGGCTCGCCGAAGGCGAGGGACTCCTCATCGATCCCTGCCGGGCGGTGCACATGTTCGGGATGAAGTACCCGATCGACGTGGCCTTCCTCGACCGCGAGGGGCGCGTGGTCGGGCTCTGTCACCGGCTCGCGCCGGGTGCGCGCTCGCCGTATGTGCGCGCGGCGCGATCGGCGCTGGAGCTGCCGGCCGGCACGCTGGCGATGCACGCGATCACCGAAGGCGACACCCTGACCCTCAGTCCGCGGGAGATGTCCTGATGGCCGCCGCCCCCGCCGCCGCCGGTACCCCGGCCCGGCCCACCAGCTCCTGGCAGCCCCGCGCCCCCGAGACCCTCGAGGACGCCGGGCTCTCCGACGAGTTCGTGGAGGAGCTGATCCTCAAGGTGCTCTACGTGCAGGGCGCGCGCTCCGGCCAGGCGATCACCGACGTGGTGCGCCTGCCGTTCCCGTTCGTGGATTCCCAGCTCCTCGACATGCAGCAGCGCCGCTTCGTCGAGGTGCGCTCCGCCACCGGTGCCAGCCGCGGCAGCTACGTCTTCGACCTCACCGGCACCGGCCGCGAGCGGGCCCGCGAGGCCTTTGCCGGGAGCCGCTACGTCGGCCCGGCGCCGGTGCCGCTCGCGCAATACAAGCGCGCCGTCGCAGAGCAGAGCATCTCAAAGGCGCACGTGACCCGCGAGACGCTGCGAGACGGGTTTGCCGACATCGTCATTGACGACGAGATGCTCAACGTGCTGGGGCCCGCCATCAACTCGGCCAAGTCGCTCTTCCTCTTCGGCGAGGCCGGGAACGGGAAGACCCTCATCGCCGAGACGATCGCGAGCCTGCTGGGCGGCGAGCTGTACCTGCCGTTCGCGGTCGAGCTGGACGGCGAGATCATGGTGCTGGTGGATCCCACCTATCACCGGAGCGCCGCCGGGGCCGCCGCGGGCGACGACCCGATGGAGGCGCTCTGGCTCGACAGCGGCGCCACCGACCGCCGCTACGCGCGGGTGCAGCGCCCGGTGGTGCTCGCGGGCGGCGAGCTGACGCTCGACCAGCTCGACCTCCAGTACGACTCCTACACCAAGCTCTACCAGGCGCCGTTCCAGGTGAAGGCGAACGGCGGCGTGCAGATCATGGACGACGCCGGCCGCCAGCGGGTCCCGCCGCGCGACCTGCTCAACCGCTGGATCGTGCCCCTGGAGCGGCGCGAGGACTATCTCACGCTGCACACCGGCGCCAAGTTCTCGGTGCCCTTCGACTGCCTGGTCATCTTCGCGACGAACCTCGATCCCAAGGCGCTGGTGGAGGAGGCCTTCCTCCGCCGGATCCACTACAAGGTGCAGGTCGAGGATCCCGACCGCGGCGAGTACGAGGAGATCTTCCGCCGCTGCTGCGCGGCGCGGGGGATCCCGTTCGACGGCTCCGCGCTCGAGTTCATCTACCGCGAGTACTACGGGCGCCTCGGGCTCGCGCCCCGCTCGTGCCACCCGCGCGACCTGACCGACCACGTGCTCGACATCGCCAAGTTCCTGGCCGTCCCGCCTGCGCTCACCGTGGACCTGCTCGAGCGGGCCTGCCACTCCTACTTCCTCGATACCTCGCACCGGCCGCCGGTGCGGGAGGCCCGATGAGCGATCCGACGGCAGTCTCCGGCGACTTCGACGCGCTCACCAGGCGGATGGCCGACCTCGAGGCCGAGAACCGGCGGCTCCGCCGCCTCTCGCTCTGGACCATCGTGGGCCTCGCCGCGGTGCTCGGGCTGGGCATCGCGCTCGTGATCGTGGGGAGCCGCCGCGGGCTTCCCGGCACGGTGTCGCGCGAGATCGCGTCCCGGAGCTTCGTCGTCCGCGACGCCGACGGGCACGTGCGCGGCGCCTGGGGCGTGGCGGCCGACGGCTCGCTCCGGTTCAGCGTGCAGGACGCGCGGGGCAAGGCGGGGGTCACCATGACGGTGCTCAAGGACGGCTCGTCGGGAATCACCGTCTCCGATACGCTGGGGAACGCCCGCGCGGTGCTGGGTTTGCTTCCCGACCAGACGACCACCCTCGTTTTTGCCGACGGTGCGGGGCGGAGCCGCACCGTGCTGGGCCTCGCGGGCGACGGCGCATCCTCGCTCGCCTTTGCCGACCGGAACGGAGCCACCCGCGCCGGCCTCGCGCTCGATTCGCGCGGCTTCGGCACCTTCACGCTGGCCGAGCGTCCGGGCGCATCCGCGACCGACGCCGCACCCGACACCACGACCCATCCATGACATCCAGGAGAGTCCCCCGCATGCGGATCACGGCATTCCTGCCGATCGTGTCGACGCTGGTCATCGCCGGCTGCGGCGGGCGCGTCATTCACATCGAGTCGGACACGAGCTGGACGGGGACCATCGACGGGGTCGGCGCCGTGGCGGGACGCGGCAACAAGACCATCGCCCTCGATGCGGTCTCGACGCCCGTCTGCTGGGTCATCACCAAGACCACGGCGGCCGGCACCCTCCGCGTCTACAGCGAGCAGAGCACCTGGTTCGGCCTGGGCGAGGACATCGAGGCGGAGCAGACGACGACGGAGCCCAACGGCGACGTCACGGGGTGCGTCCGGTGAGCCCGCGCGCGGGGGCACTCGGCGCGCTCCTGGCCCTGGTGGCCGGGGCGGGGGCGTGCAAGGACAGCGTGGAGCCGCTGGCGCTCGCGGGTGATCCCGCGGCGGCCGCGGCCACGGCGGGAAACAACCAGAGCGCGGCGCTGGGCTCGAAGCTGGCCGATTCGCTGGTGGTGACGGTGGCCGACGCGGCGGGCAACCCGGTGCCGGGGGTGATCGTCAACTGGAGCGTGACGGCCGGGACGCTCAACCAGCTGGTGGACACCACCAACGGTGCCGGCAAGTCGTCGGTGTCGTGGACCCTGGGCTCGGTCGCCGGCGAGGCGACGGCCACGGCCACGGTCGCCGGCCTCACGCCCGTCACCTTCACCGCGACCGCGAGCCCGGTATCGGGCGGGTCGGAGCTCGTGTTCCGCTACGTGGACGCCGGCAGCTACCACGCCTGCGGGATCACCACCGATGAGCGCGCGGTCTGCTGGGGCTTCAACGGCGACGGGCAGCTCATGGCGGACAGCGCGGCGCAGACGCTCCAGCCGACGCCCGCCGCGGGGAACCTGACCTTCCGCGTGACCAGCGGGGGACGCTATCACAGCTGCGGAGTCACGCTCTCCGGCGTGATCTACTGCGCCGGCGCCAACCAGGACGGGCGCCTGGGGGACAAGTCGCAGACGCCGTCGCCGATCCCGACGCAGATGCATTCGCCGATCACCTTCCAGCTCGTTTCGGCGGGCGGCGCGCATACTTGCGCCCTGAGCCTGACGCAGGACATCTGGTGCACCGGCAACAATGCCGAGGGCGAGCTGGGCGACGTCTCGACCTTCACGCACTCGGACACGCTGCGGCCAATCTCGACGATCGGCACCCTGCGGTATCGGACGGTGTCGGCCGGCGGGCTGCACACCTGCGCGCTCACGACCAG